>NZ_PSRR01000216.1 GCF_004296405.1 Bradyrhizobium sp. Leo170 | reverse complement strand
GCATCGCGATGACGCCGGCGCCAGCCGCGGCTGAAGAGAGGAATTTTCGGCGGGAAATCCTGATCGTCATGGCAAGCCTCCGTCGGCCCGGCGCCGGATGCGCCGAAATGTCGCAACAGACCTAGAAGGATTCTATGACGAAGCGATTACGGCTCCTAGCCGTCATTCCGGGGCACGCGAAGCGTGAGCCCGGAATCCATTCATCCACGTCGTTCGCGGCCCGATGGATTCCGGGCCTGCGCCTTCGGCGCATCCCGGAATGACGGGGCGTCGAGTATCCCGCCTTGGCTAAGCGGTCCCTGCCGCGCGGAATTGCGCGCTGGCGCGCTGCAGGTGTTGCGGCATGCTGATCAACAGCAGCTTGCGGTCGGTGACGGCGTTGTGGAACTGCTCGAGCGCGATGTTGAAGGCGGTCAGCGTGCCTTCCTCGATTGTGCCGTGCTCGTAGCATGCGAGCGCATCGCGCAGGATGTTGTCGGCTTCCGCCTGCATCTGGTCGAGCTCTTCCATCGAGTCGCTGTGGCGTGCGGCGGCGAGCATGTCGAGCAGCCGGTCGCGCTGCGAGGTGTTGATGCTGCGTTCGTCCTTTTTCAGGTAACCGGCAAACCAGGCGCCGGCCGAACCCATCGCGGACACCAGCATCAGTCCCCACCAGATGTAATCGCTGTAGCGGTCGAGGAAGGTCTTCTCGTCGCCATCGACGAAAGCCGCAGCCCCAGGATGCACGGGAATCGTGGCGTCCTTGTCGGTGTCCGGTGTCTCGATCCTGGCAGCCGGCGGGAAATCGTTCTTCAGCGATTGCCGGATCGAGAAGAGCTGCCGGGTGAAGATGGCGATGGTGGATTCGGAAATGCCCCTGCGCGCCACGATATGGTGCGAGAAGCTGATGGTCTTGACCTCGTCCGCAGGCCGGTCGACGCCGCCGAGCGAGCCGGCGGGGATTTGCGAGGCTTCATAGGCGGGATGGTTCTGCGCGATCGCTTCCGCCGCGTCGATGGCGAGGAAGGTCGGCGCGCCGCGGGTCGAGGCTGCGATCGCATCGGTCGTGATCTTGCTGTTGACGGGTCCGGCGGCGAGATAGGCGTCCGCTTTCTGGCTCTTGATCGCCTCGGCCGTCTCATTGGCGGAAAACTGGACGATCTCGACCTTGGCGGGGTCGACGCCATATTGCTGCAGGATCACCTTCAGGAGGTTGACGTTGGCGGGCGTGCGGCCGACGACACCGACGCGGTGGCCGGCGAGCTGCGCGATCTTGGTGATTTTTGGCGCGGCTTTCCTGCCCCTGCCTTTGCCCTGCGGCGGCACCCAGATCGCCACGACATTCTTGCGCAGCGTCGCCACCGCCTGCGCATTCCTGGGGACATCCAGATCGCCGCGGATAATGGCGAGGTCGGCCTTGCCGTCGGCCAACGCCTCGGCGCTGGCCACCGCGCCGTCGGTCTGCAGAAGACGCAGGCGGATTTGGCTGTTGCCCTGGTTGTAGGCTTGGGCCAGCGCCTGGACCACCTTGAGGTCGTCGCTGTTGGTGGGGCCGACCGCGATTCTGAGGTTCACCGGCCGCATCGCGAAGTAATAGCCGGCGGCCAGTGCGCCAATGATGGCAAGCGCGCCGGCGATCATCACGAAACTCAGCCGACGCCGCGCCGAACGCGGCGGCGAAGCTGGAGCGGCGACGAAGTCAGGCTCGGTCATCGATCGCGCAAACAGCCGTTTGAGGTTCTGGGTCATCCTGCCGACGCGTTTATCCTCCGCATTGTAACAAAATTCCGGCAGCGCCTAGGTTACAATCCCGTCATGGTTACCAGCGGCGATAGGACGCGCTTTGCGGCCGCGTCGTGAGCATGGATCCCGCTGATGGCTGCCGGTGTTAGGGTGTGAGCGAGCGAGATGGAGGTTTGCCATGGCAGGACGGTTGTCGGCGGAGGCGCGGAAATCTGCGCTGAAGGAACTATCCGCCTGGTCCGAGGTGCCGGGACGTGAGGCGATCGCCAAGACTTTCACGTTCAGGGATTTCAACGAGGCCTTCGGCTTCATGACGCGCGTCGCGCTGATCGCGGAGAAGCGCGACCATCACCCGGAATGGAGGAACGTCTACAAGACGGTCGATGTGGTGCTTGCAACCCATGACGCCGGCGGCGTCACGGCGCGCGACATCGAATTGGCCAGGGCTATGGAGGCGATCGCCAAGCAGGCTGGCTGAGAGAGGCGACTTCTCCTTGGACGATCTTGCAGGGCAGGCGGGAGGTCCCCACCTTTTGCGTCAGGGATCGCGGGACCGCTTGGCGGGCTGTGGTCCGAGGGAGCTTCTTCCGATGACATCATCCGAACACACTGTCGGTTTCGAGCCGGCCGATCGGCTGGCGCAGGACCGCGAGAGCGTGCGACGGCGTTTCTGGATCAAGCTGAAGCGGGTGGTGGCGAAACTGCCTTTCGCCGAAGACCTGCTGGCGGCCTATTATTGTGCTTTCGACAAGGAGACGCCGCGCCATGTGCAGGCGGCGCTGCTCGGCGCCATCGCCTATTTCATCCTGCCGTTCGACTTCGTGCCGGACGTGATGCCGATTCTCGGCTTCACCGATGATGCCGCGATCCTGGCGACCGCGATCCGCGTGGTCGCAAGCCACATCACGCCGGAGCACCGCGAAGCCGCCCGTGCTGCGCTGAAGCGCGGCATCGAGACGGCGGAGGAGTCGTAGATCTAGCGCTTCTCGCCCGTGCGCACCTGCGCGCGGGCGGTGTTCTCCGCTTCCCATGCCTGGAACTGCTTGAACAGCGCCTCCTTGTCGGAGTCCGTCTGCAGCTTGGCTGCGGCCGGCGATTGCTTCAGGAACTCGTCGAAGCGACTGCGCGTCACGGCTTCCACGCTGTGCTTCTCAAGCCATTGCTTGGCCGCCGGCAGCCGGGTCCAGTCGGGCAGCGGCGCGGCCAGCGAGACCTCCTTCCATTTCGGATGGAACGGCGGGTTCTGGAAGGTCGGGAATTTCGTGAAGAAAGCATCCACGAACAGCGCCAGCTTGCGCGAGCGTTCCGTGTTCGGCGCCCAGTTATAGGCCGCGAGCACGGCGGGAACGGCGATGGTGTCGACGCGCTCCTGATCCGAAATCAGGTTCGGATAGTCCTTTGAGATGAGCGTCGCCGGCAGATAGTCGTTCTGCAGCGGCTTGTCATAGTTGACGGTGACGAGGTGGAAGCGGCCATCATTGTTGAATGTGCTGACCGACTTGTAGGGCTTGCCTCCGGTCACGATCACGGCGTCGATTTCACCGGCCTTCAACTTCTCCATCGCGATGCGCTGCTCGATATAGACGAACTTCGCCTTCATCCCGAGCCGCTCGAACACCGTCAGTGCGGTGACAAAGGTGCCGCCATTGGGCAGGTCGACGCTGACGATCCTGCCCTCGAGATCCTTCAAACTCTTGATCGTCTTCGGCGCGACGACATGCATCTCTTCGTTGTAGAGCTTGGTCACATAGGCGAACTGCTTCTTGATGTCCTTCGCAAAGCCCTTCCGTTCGAGATAGTCGAGCGTGTCGGCGCGGACGATGCCGAGATCGACGCCCTGCAGGAACAGGATGTCGGCGACGCTCTGCACCGAACCGCGCCCGACGATCGGCAGTACGCGCAACTTGTTGCCGTCGTCGAGCACGGAAGCGAGGTCGGCGCCGAACTGGACGTAGGTGCCGCCGATCGTACCCGTGATCAACGTCACCGTGTTGGCGTTCAGGCTCTGCTTGGTGGCGACCGAGCCGAACTGGAAGATGGCTCTCAGGCTGTCGCTGACCTTGGCCGGGTCATATTCGGTTTCCTCGGCCCGTACTGCCGGGCCGCAAATCATCGTCAGGGCGAATAACGCCACTCCAAACAAGCGTCGCATGTGTTACCCCAAAAAGGTTCAGTCTTGCATTTGTGTGAGACGTTGCTGGGCGTGCTGCGAGCCAAGCTCGGCCGCCCGGCGGTACCAGATCCGCGCCTGAGCCGGATCGGGCGTGATCGCGCGCGCATCCTTCGTTCCCAGCACCAGGGGATCGTAGGTCCGCGCCAGCAGCAGCGCCGCGTCGGCTTCCTGCGCATCGGCGGCGCGTTCGAGCAGCAGCCGTGCGGCTGGGATATCGCCGATCGCAAGCAGGCTGTTCGCCCGCTTCATGAGGGCGCTGAGCTCGTCGGGACTGACCTGTCTTGCCTGCGGCGTAGCGGGCGGTGCCGCTTGTGGCGCTGCCGACGGCGCGGGTGGAGCGGCAGACGGTGCTGGTGGAGTGGCAGAGACAGATGGTGATGGCCCGACCACAACCTGGCCGCCCTTGATCGCCTCCTGATAGGCCGCCGTGATCTGCTCGCGCGACGGCGGAGCTGCCTTGGTTGGCGGCGGCGGTACCGGCTCGCTCACGGGTTGCGGGAGTGCTGCTATGACGGTTCGCGCATGCACCTGCGAAGTGCCCAGCAGCCACGTCTTGGCGGCGACCATGGTGTCGCGTGTGACATCAAGGGAAACCAGCAAAACAGCGGCCGCCGCAGCGGCAGCGATGAGAAGACCGCTCGTGAGCAAAGAGCGGCCAAGCGAGCGTTCAAGGGAACCTCGTTGGTATTTCGCACCGCTGTCCTCGTCGAGAGGGTATGAAAGGAACAGCGGAGCGGGTTCGTCTCTGTCGATGTCGGTATCTGCTCGATGCGACCGCTGGTAGCGATACTCTGCTAGCTCAGGATCGTCGAAATCCGCGTCATGCGCCTGCCTCGGCGTCATGCGTCCTGAAATATCCACCATGTTGACGCTTCCCGTTACACAATACGCAACGCACGGGCATCCCTGGTTGTCTCTTGCTTGTTGTCGACGTTCCCCGAGTGCCCGCTAACGGGAACTTACGCACTGCGAATGAGCCCAAAAAACGGCCCTGATCAGAGCGAATTGGGACTTATTTTGGTTTGATTAGGGCAAAAATGCCCAATTCACTGGATTAAAATTGGGCGCTTTGGGAATAAGTTCCGTATTCGGAACCCGACTCGCTCAATCTATTCACATAGGTAAGCGCATTCGAGCCACTCAGGTAAGTGCGCGCGAATCCATAAGTGGAAGCGCCGCACCTGCCCGGCGCTACAA
This sequence comes from Bradyrhizobium sp. Leo170, assembly GCF_004296405.1. Lineage (GTDB taxonomy): Bacteria > Pseudomonadota > Alphaproteobacteria > Rhizobiales > Xanthobacteraceae > Bradyrhizobium. Next base: position 9,719 of record NZ_PSRR01000216.1, on the reverse strand, counting down.
CTCAGGCGTGTGAAATCTTCTTTTTATTTTACGGCGCATGCCGTCTGTTCACGGATGCAGGATCACCTTGCCCATCGCCTTACGGCCGGCGAGCACCTTCAGTGCTTCGGCCGTTTGCGACAGCGGGAAGGTGCGGTCGACATGCGAAGAGATCTTTCCTTCGGCGGTCCACTGCACGAGCTTCTGCAGGTTCTTGCGGTTCTTTTCGGGGTTGAGCCGCGTCCATGCGCCCCAGAACACGCCGCGGATGTCGCAGCCTTTGAGCAGCGCGAGGTTCAGCGGCATCTTCGGAATGTCACCGGCGGCAAAGCCGATGACGAGAAAGCGGCCTTCCCACGCGATGGCGCGGAGCGCGGCTTCGGCGTAGGTCCCGCCGACGGGATCGAAGATGATGTCGACGCCCTTGCCGCCGGTCAGCGCCTTCAGGCCGTCTTTCAGATCTTCCTTGGCGTAGTTGAGCGTCAGCTCGGCGCCGTGCTGCTTGGCGAACTCAAGCTTCTCGTCCGAGGAAGCGCAGGCGATCACCTTCAGGCCCATCAGTCTGCCGAGCTCGCAGGCCGCAAGCCCCGTGCCGCCGGCGGCGCCCAGCACGGCCAGCGTCTCGCCCGGCTTCGGGCTTGCGCGATCTTCCAGCGCATGCAGCGCGGTTCCGTAGATGATGATGATCCCGGCGGCGCGATCGAAATCGAGATTGTCGGGAATCTTCACGATCGAATTCGCCGGCAGCGCGATCTTCTCGCGCGCGCCATTGTGGCCGCAGGAGGCAACCACGCGATCGCCGACCTTGAGGTCGGTCACTCCAGCGCCGACGCTCTCGATCACGCCGGCGACCTCCGCCGCGGGCGAGAACGGGAACGGCGGCTTGATCTGGTACTTGCCCTGGATCATCAGGATATCGAAGAAGTTCAAAGCCGCGGCCTTGATCACGATCACCGCTTCGCCCGGTCCGGCCACGGGATCGGGCACGTCAGCCAGCACGAGATCGTCGGGTTGGCAATATTGCGTGCAGAGAATGGCTTTCATGGACACACCTGATTTTCGGACGCAGAAAGGCTGCTCGCTTCATGCCGGATTTGAAGCCGGGCGACAATACAATGCGGAGGGATCAAACAATGTTTGAAAAGAGCCTGCTCGCGCACAAGCGGATCCTCGTCACCGGCGGCGGCTCCGGTCTTGGCGCCGCGATGGGACGACGCTTCGCCGAGCTCGGCGCCGAACTTGTGATCTGCGGCCGCAGGACGGAATTACTGCAGCAGACGGCGACGAGATTGCGCGACGATCTCGGCGCCAAGGTTGCGACGATCACATGCGACATCCGCGATGGCGCAGCGGTGGATGCGATGATGGACACGATCTGGCGCGAGGCGCCGATCGACGTGCTCGTCAACAACGCTGCGGCGACCTTCATCGCGCAGACCGAGCATCTCTCATTCCGCGCCGCGGACGCGATCCTGGCGCCGACGCTGCACGGCACGATGTATTGCACCCTCGCCGCGGGCAAGCGGTGGATCGAGGGCAGGCACAAAGGCGTCATCCTCTCGATCCTCTCCACCTCGACGATCACCGGGCGCGCCTTCACCGTGCCGTCGGCGATGGCGAAGTCGGCCGTGCTGGCGATGACCAAGAGCCTTGCGGTGGAATGGGGGCCGAAGGGCATCCGCGCCGTCGCGATCGCGCCGGGCGCATTCCCGACGCCGGGTGCGACCGGCCAGCTCCGGCCCGAAGGGCGCGAGGAGGGCTGGGCGTACCGCAACCCGTTGGGCCGTCCGGGCGAGCACGGCGAGCTCGCCAACCTCGCGAGTTTCCTGATCTCCGACCAGGCCAGCTATATCAATGGCGAGATGGTGGTGCAGGACGGCGGCGCGCATTTGCGCAGTTCCGGGGCCGAGGATCTCCTGCAATGGACCGACGCGCAGTGGGAACAGCAGCGCGCCTCGCGTGCCAAAAGTTAATGCGGCGGAACCGCGCGCCACTCCCCTAACTACCTTCCCAAAAAGGCCTTTTCCGGCTATTGCATCGCGCCGGGGACGACGCCGGTTGGGCCATCTTCCAGTCACAATGATAGGGGAACCAGTTGTCCGTGCGGCAAATACTGACATCTCTGGTTGCAAGCGCCCTGCTTTGCGGGACGACCTCCCTTGCCGTGGCGCAGGGCGGTTCCCCCAAAGCAGCCACCAAGGGCGCGGCGAAGTCTGCGGCCCCGGCCAAGCCGGAGGCTGCTGCGACGGCTGCCGCCGGTGGCGCCGAACCGACGCTGATCGGCCAGTTCGGCACCTGGGGCGCCTACACGGCGGCTCCGAACGGCAAGAAGGTGTGTTTTGCGCTGGCAAAACCGTCGTCGTCGAAAACCAATCCGCCGAATCGCCCGCGCGATCCGGCCTACGCCTTCGTCTCGACCCGTCCAGCGGAAAAAGTCGTCAACGAAGTCTCGATCATGATCGGCTACACGCTGAAGCCCGGCTCGGAATCGACACTCGAAGTCGGCGGCGGGTCGTATGCGATGTACACCCAGGGCGACGGGCTCTGGATCAAGAACGCCGCGGAAGAAGAGCGCATGGTCGAGGCCATGCGCAAGGCCGCGGACCTCACCGTGAAGGGCGTCTCGGCCAAGGGCACCGAGACGACGGACACATTTTCGCTCAAGGGCCTGTCGCAGGCGCTCGATCGGCTGGCGCAGGACTGCAGGCGCTAGTTCATTCGGAAACAGCGGCATTCATGCCTTTCCAGCGCCTGCTGGAAGGCCTATTTGATGTTCCATGACCGACACCCTCACCAGCCAGAGCGATCGCGCTAGCACCGCGCTCGTGGAGAAAGTTCCGCTCGAGACCTACGTGCCGCCGGCCAAGCCGTCGCTGATCGGGCTGTCGCGCGCGGAGATCACCGAGCGCCTCGGCGAGATCGGCGTGCCGGCCTCGCAACGCAAGATGCGCACCCAGCAGCTCTGGCACTGGATCTATTTCCGCGGCGCCAACAGCTTTGCCGAGATGACCAACGTCTCGAAGGACATGCGCAGCGAGCTGGAAAAGCACTTTACTGTCGACCGGCCCGAAGTGGTCGCCGAGCAGATCTCGAGCGACGGCACCCGCAAATGGCTGTTGCGGCTGCCGAGCGGCGATCGGCTCGAGAAGCCGCATGAGGTCGAATGCGTCTATATCCCCGAGACCGACCGCGGCACGCTCTGCGTCTCCTCGCAGGTCGGCTGCACGCTGAATTGCGCCTTCTGCCACACCGGCACGCAGCGCCTGGTGCGTAACCTCACCGCCGGCGAGATCGTCGGCCAGGTGATGGTGGCCCGCGATCGCCTCAATGATTGGGCCGACCGCGAGAACGGCAATCGCCTGGTCACCAACGTCGTGATGATGGGCATGGGCGAGCCGCTCTACAATTTCGATGCGGTGCGCGATGCGCTGCTCATCGTTGCGGATAATGAAGGCATCGGCATCTCCCGCCGCCGCATCACGCTGTCGACCTCGGGCGTGGTGCCGAACATCATCCGCACCGGCGAGGAGATCGGCGTCATGCTCGCGATCTCGCTGCATGCCGTGCGCGACGAGTTGCGCAACGAATTGGTGCCGCTCAACCGCAAATTTCCGATTCAAGAATTGCTGCAGGCTTGCCGCGACTATCCCGGCGCCTCCAACGCGCGGCGCATCACCTTCGAATATGTGATGCTGAAGGGCGTCAATGATTCGCTCGATGACGCCAAGCTGCTGGTGAAGCTGCTGAAGGGCATTCCGGCGAAGATCAACCTGATCCCGTTCAATCCCTGGCCGGGCACGCGTTACGAATGCTCGGACTGGGAGCAGATCGAGAAATTCTCCGAATATATCTTCAACGCCGGCTATTCCTCGCCGGTGCGTACCCCGCGCGGCCGCGACATCCTCGCCGCCTGCGGCCAGTTGAAATCGGAGACGGAGAAACTCTCCGCCCGCGAGCGCCAGGCGCTGCGCGCGATGGCGATGACGGATTGATGATTTTGTGGGCATGCAGTCCGTCATTGCGAGCCACCGGGTCGGCGCGAATGCGCCGCCCGATGACAGGCTCCGCGAAGCAATCCATTCCTCCGCTTGCTGAGACATGGATTGCTTCGTCGCTTGCGCTCCTCGCAATGACGGCGCAATAGCATGGCACTGATCGGCCGCGTCTTCCTGATCCTGTTCGCCTTCCTGGCCTCCTGCCTGGTGGCGGGAATGATCATCGTCGTGGCGGTGCTTTATCCCGAATTCAGCGATATCGGCACCGGTCAGATCGATCAGAACGCCATCAACATCGTGCTCGGCTTCGGCTTCATCTTCATTTCCGGATTCGCGCTGTTGCCGGCGCTGATCGTGGTGCTGATCACGGAAGCCTTCAATGTCCGGGGCGCGCTGACCTATGCGATCGGCGGCGCGATCGTCGGGGCCGGCTGCTATCTTGGCCTGGTTCCGTTCGACCCCGATACGTTCCAGTTCGAGGGCATCGTGCATCGCCATCTCGAGATCATGACCGGCGCCGGCATCGTCGCGGGTCTGGTGTACTGGCTGATTGCGGGCCGCACCGCCGGCGCCTGGCGCGAGCCGCCGCGCAAATTGCCGCCGCCCCCGCCACTGCCGTCACAATCCCGGCCGCAGCCGTGAGATTTGTCCCTGTCGTTCCGGGGCGGCTCAAAGAGCCGAACCCGGAATCTCGAGATTCCGGGTTCGATGCTTCGTATCGTCCCGGAATGACGACGGCAAAGGGTTTCAATACCCCATCGCCTCGGCTAAACCGCGCGCCATGAACCGGACCGGACTTTTCATCGCGCTGGGGCTTGCGGTCGTGATCGGGCTATTGTTCGGGATCTTTCCCGAACTCGACCTGAAGCTCGGCGCGCTGTTCTACGATGCCGCGCAAAAAACCTTTCCGTTGAAGCTGAACGCCGTCGCGTCATTTGCGCGCGATGCGGCGATGTGGATTGCCTGGGGATTCGCGCTGCCCGCGATCGCTGCGTTCGTCGTCAAAATGATCAGGCCCGACCGGCCGATGCTGATCTCGGGCCGCGCCGCGACGTTTCTCCTGGTGACGCTGCTGCTCTCCGCCGGCATCCTCACCAACTTCACTTTCAAGACCTATTGGGGCCGGCCGCGACCGGTGGCGGTGACCGAGTTCGCCGGCGACAAGAGCTTCGTGCCGTGGTGGGATCCGCGTGGCACCTGCGGCCGTAACTGCTCGTTCTTCTCCGGCGAGGGTGCGACCGCGTTCTGGACCTATGCGCCGGCAGCGCTGGCGCCGCCGCAATGGCGCGTCGTGGCGTTTGGGGCGGCGACCGTGTTCGGCATCGCCACCAGCGCGCTGCGGATGGCCTTCGGCGGCCACTTCTTCACCGATGTCGCGATTGCCGGCATCGTGACCTACCTGGTGATCTGGCTCGCCTATGCCATGATCTACCGCTGGCCGTCGACGCGGCTAACGGATGCCCAGGTCGACGCCGCACTGACCCGGTTCGCTCGGCGGTGGCGCCGGCGCGAAACGGACCCCAGGCCGTCGGCTTCATAAAGGCCAGTCGCCAATAATCGCGTGCCCACCAGCGTGAAATTTGATATTCGCGCAACTTAACAGCAAACGACTTTACGACCGATTGGACGCTCCATGAGTACGATCTTGAAAAGCCTGCCCAAGGGCGAAAAAGTCGGCATCGCTTTCTCGGGCGGTCTCGACACCAGCGCAGCGCTATTGTGGATGAAGCAGAAAGGCGCCCGCGTCTTTGCCTACACCGCGAACCTGGGCCAGCCCGACGAGTCCGACTACAACGAGATTCCGCGCAAGGCCATGGAGTTCGGCGCCGAGAAAGCCCGCCTCGTGGATTGCCGCACGCAATTGGTCCACGAAGGCATTGCCGCCATCCAATCCGGCGCCTTCCACATCTCGACCGGCGGCGCCACCTATTTCAACACGACGCCGCTCGGTCGCGCCGTGACTGGCACCATGCTGGTCTCGGCCATGAAGGAGGACGGTGTCAACATTTGGGGTGATGGCTCCACCTTCAAGGGCAACGATATCGAGCGGTTCTATCGCTACGGCCTGCTGACCAATTCGAACCTGAAGATCTACAAGCCCTGGCTCGACCAGCAGTTCATCGACGAGCTCGGCGGCCGCGCGGAAATGTCGGTGTTCATGACCGCGCAAGGGTTCGCCTACAAGATGAGCGCCGAGAAGGCGTATTCGACCGACAGCAATCTCCTCGGTGCAACCCACGAGGCCAAGGATCTCGAGAGCCTGCAAAGCGGCATCAAGATCGTCAATCCGATCATGGGCGTGCCGTTCTGGCGCGACGATTATGTCGTCAGGGCCGAGCAGGTCACCGTGCGTTTTGAGGAAGGCCAGCCCGTCGCGCTGAACGGCCAGACTTTCCCCGATCCCGTCGCGCTGTTCCTCGAGGCCAACGCCATCGGCGGTCGGCATGGTCTTGGCATGAGCGACCAGATCGAGAACCGGATCATCGAGGCAAAGAGCCGCGGCATCTACGAGGCTCCCGGCATGGCTCTGCTGCACATCGCCTACGAGCGCCTGATTACCGGCATCCACAACGAAGACACCATCGAGCAATACCGGATCAACGGCCTGCGCCTTGGCCGGCTGCTCTACCAGGGACGGTGGTTCGATTCCCAAGCCCTCATGTTGCGCGAAACCGCCCAGCGTTGGGTGGCTCGCGCCATCACCGGCGAGGTGACGCTCGAGCTGCGCCGCGGCAACGACTACTCGATCCTGAACACCGAGAGCCCGAACCTGAGCTATCAGCCGGAGCGGCTGAGCATGGAGAAGGTGGAGGATGCGGCGTTCACGCCGGCGGACCGCATCGGCCAGCTCACAATGCGCAATCTCGACATCACCGATACCCGCGCCAAGCTGGATCTCTACGCAGAGACAGGCCTGCTGTCACTCGGCGAAGGCTCCAACATCCTCAGGCTCGATAGCGACAAGAGCTGAGGCGCGTGAGCGCAGTAGCCTTGTAGCCCGGATTACGCGGAGCCTGTCATCGGGCGCGCGTTCGCGCGACCCGTTGGCTCCATCGGGCTACGGACTGCGACGATCCATCGCCGGCTCCCAGGCTCGATGTGTAATGGACGCGTCATTCGGCGCGGCTAGTCTTGTCGCCTGCGCGCCCGTGACCTTCCGAATTGCAACCGTCCGGCGCGGGCGAACAATTGTGGGGCACAAATCATGATCAAGCCATTTGCCGGTGCCGCTCTCCTCGTCCTGTTATCGGGATCGCCAACGCTCGCGCAGGCGATCTATCCGATCGACCGCGCCGACATCCTCGCCGGCGCTCATTTCGACTTCAAGGTCGAGTTTCCCGATCGCGTCGATCCGGCGAACGTGAAAGTCACGGTGAACGGCGCGGATTATTCCGCGGCGTTCGGTCAGGCCGGCACCTTCGTGGAGCGCGAAGATGGCAAGGAACAGTCGGCCCTGATCGTTCGCGACGTCGCATTGACCAAGCCTGGAAGCGTGAAGGTGGAAGTCAGCGACGGCGCGCGCAGCCGCACGGTCGTGTGGTCAGTTTACGATACCAGACCGCGCAAGGCCAAGAATGTGATCCTGTTCATCGGCGATGGATTGTCGCCGGCGCATCGGGTTGCGGCGCGTATGCTCTCGAAGGGAATTGCGGAAGGCAAAAGCCTCGGCAAGCTTGCTATCGACGACATGCCGCATATGGCGCTGGTTGCGACTGCGGGCTCCGATTCGATCATCACCGATTCGGCGAATGCGGCCAGTGCCTACGCCACGGGCCATAAGACCGCCGTCAACGCGTTGGGCGTCTACGCCGATCGCTCCATAAGCCCGTTCGATGATCCCAAGGTCGAAACCATCACCAGCGTCGCGAAGCGGCGGCTTGGCCTGGGCATCGGGATCGTCACCAATACCGAAGTCGAGGATGCCACGCCGGCGGCAATGGTCGCGCATACCCGCCGCCGCGCCGCCTATGATGAAATCGTCGCGCAGCTCTTTGCGGCAAAGCCCGACATCCTGATGGGAGGTGGCAGCGCGAATTTCCTGCCGCAAGCAGCGGCCGGGAAGCGCAAGGACGACATCGATTACATCGCACGCTTTCGCGATGCCGGCTATCAGGTGGTGACGACAAAGTCCGAGCTTGATGCTTCGGCTGCAAAACCTGACACGAGCAAGCTGCTGGGACTGTTTGCCTCCGGCAATATGGATGGCGTCCTGGACCGCAAGTTCCTCAAAGGCGGCAGCGTCGGCAAGTTTCCCGAACAGCCCGACCTGACCGAGCAGGTGCAGGCTGCGCTGAAACTGCTCTCGAAGAACGATGCCGGCTTCTTCCTGATGGTGGAATCGGGGCTGATCGACAAATACGCTCACCTCCTGGACATGGAGCGCGCGGTCTACGACACGATCATGCTCGACAATGCCGTTCGTTTTGCGCGCGATTGGGCGCAGGCCCGCGGCGATGACACTTTGATCCTGGTGGTGGCGGACCACAACCATCCCAACAGTCTTGTCGGCACCATCAATGACGACATGACCAAGACGCCCAACGTCCCGTTCCGCGAACGCGTCGGCGTTTATGACAAGGCGGGATTCCCCAACTATCCGGCTGCCGATGCCGAAGGCTATCCCTCGCGGGTCGATGTCAGCCGGCGGCTCGCGATTTTCTCGGCCAGCCTGCCCGACCATTACGAAACCTTCCGCCCGAAGCTGGACAACCCGAATGATCCGACCGCGAAGGGCGATGAGCCTGGGACGTTCAAAGCCAACGACAAATACAAGGACGTTCCGGGCGCAGTGCTGCGTCCTGGCAATCTGCCGGCGATGATCGGCGCCAGCGTGCATTCGGGAGAGGACGTCATCCTGACCGCAACCGGTCCCGGCAGCGAACGCGTTCATGGTTCGATGGACAACACGGACGTTTTCCGTGTCATCGCCGATGCGCTGGGACTAGCGGCACCGGCGCCGTAGCGTCGCGAGCTCTTGTAGGGTGGGAAAAGACAGCGTGCCCACCGTCAACACTCCGCTCGGAATGGTGGGCACGCTACGCTTTGCCCACCCTACGATTCCGTCGATCTATTTCACGCGTAGCGCGTCCAACAGCGAGCGGAAGGCGCGGGCATACTCCGCGCCGGTCTTGGCGATGTCATCGCCGCTTGAGCTGGCAACCGCGGCTTCCGTCACCGCGCCGAGCAACAGCCGCGCCAAGGGCTCGACCGGCTGCCGCGCGATCAGGCCGGCGTCCATCGCCGCTTTCAGGCCGCGTGGAAACTTGCCGCCGAAATGCCTGGCATCGATCTCGCGCCAGCGCTCCCAGCCGAGCACGGCCGGGCCGTCGCGCAGGATGATCTGTCCGGTCGCGCCTTTCGAGCAGGCTGCGAAATAGCCCTCTGTACCTGCTGCCATTGCGGCGAGCGGGTCGTTCTCCGCGCGTGAGATTCGGTCGAGGTCGGCTACGAGCTCAAGCGAGACCTGCTCGAACACTGCTTCGAACAGCGCCTCCTTGGTCGGGAAGTGATGATAGACCGCGCCCTTTGCGACGCGCGCGGCGCCGGCGATATCGTCCATTGTCGTCGCCGCAAAGCCGCGCTCGCCGAAAGTCCGTTTCGCCGCCTTGACGATCGCCGCCCTGGTCCTCTCGCGCCGTTCCGCCTGCGTTGCCATGCGTGTCCAGAGCATCCTGCACCGGGCCAACAGCGAACTCGGCTTTACCTCGCCCCGCGTGCGGGGAGAGGTCGAAATTCAAGCGCAGC
>NZ_PSRR01000215.1 GCF_004296405.1 Bradyrhizobium sp. Leo170 | reverse complement strand
TAATAGCGGTCACCGGGGAGAGCACGAAGGAAACCGTTAAAACCATTGCGCAGGGAAGGCCGGCGTTGCTCCGGTTGACCTGTGGTCCTACCCCCGTGCTTTTTGTTGCACGGGGCCCACGGGTGCAATCGGCACCCGGCCTTCCCTGCGCCCTCTCTTTCTCGAGACGGGTGAAATAGACGCAAAGCTCGGGCAGTTCGTGCCGCGAGAATGCGGATGCATACCCACACTCCACCGTCATGCCCGCGAAGGCGGGCATCCAGTATCCGGCAGCCTTCTCGGCTCAAGCACTGCTGCCTCTGGAATACTGGATCGTCCGGTCAAGCCGGACGATGACAACGGAGTGGCTGTTTGGGAGTGGCAGTTTGAAAGTCGAAGCTTGGGGCGCCTCAGCGGTTGAAGAGCTGCCGCAGCACTTCGTTCATCGCCTGACTGTCCTGCGTCTCGCCGCTATCGTTCGGCGGTGGCGGGGGCGCGGATTGGGGCTGCGGCTCGGGCTGCGCCGAGGCCGGGGGGATGCTGCGGCTCGGGCGCGGCGGCTGGGTTCCACCGCTGCTGAGGCCCTGCTGGATCAAATTGCCAATGGTCTCGCCAAGCTGGCCGCCGAGCAGCCCGCCACCTTGGCCGGACTGGCCCTGGCCGTTCGTGCTGCCGCCCTGGGTGCCGGTTCCGCTGCCTTGGCTGCCTTGGCCGCCGCCGAACAGTCCGCCGAGATTGACGCCGTTCGGTCCGAACAGGCCTTTGCCCATCTCGCGCAGCTTGGCATAGGCGGCCTCGGGATTGTCGAGGATGCCCTGCATCTCCGGATAGATGCGTGGGCCATTCCACGGCCCCTCGATCATCACGGGGATGCCGAGGCCGACCGGATCGCTGGTGCGGCCCTGGCCCTCGGTGGTCAGCACCAGCTTCGGCTCGACGCGGAAGCCGATCATCCTGGTGCCGAGGTCGATGGTGCCGACGCCGGTCATCTTCACCAGCGGGCCGATCAAATTGAGATCGGTGGTGACCGCCTGGCCCTTGTCGATCTTGAAGGAGGCCGAGAGCTGGCTCAGATCCGTCGCGAGCTGATCGCCCTCCTGCCAGCCGGACAGCGGGCTCGTCGTCAGCGAGCGGATCATCTGCGCGACGTTGAGGCCGCGGATCGCGCCGTCCCGGAATACGGCGAAGGCCGTGCCGCTCGTATTTCCCATGATCGCGCGCTGGCTGTTGCCGGAGGAGCGCACCGCGATCTTCGCCTGCATCCTGCCGTCGAGCTTGTCGAAATCGGCAAGGCTGCGCAGCAGCGGCAGCGCCCGCACATTGTTGAGATCGGCGCCGAGCGCGTAGGTCGGATTGCTGGTGGAAACATCGATGACGAGATCGCCATTGGCGTTGCCCTCATAAGCGCCGAGATTGGCGAGCCGCGCCTTCAAGATGCCGCTCATCAGCGTCGCCTCGATTGCCGCCGGCGCGAAGCGGCCATCGCCGATGTTGAGCTCGGCCGCGGAAATCTTCGCCTGCGCGTCGACATAATTCAGCCCGATGAGGTCGAACGAGGCGTTGCTCCAGGGCTGGGCGGCCGTGCCCGGCTGGCCGCGCTGCATCGCCACCGACAGCCGCTGGAAGTCGAGATCGAGTTTCACCAGCGGTTTGTTGCTGGCGATATCGACCGAGGCCCAGCCGTTGAACGCGCCGTCGCCGAGCGTGCCGGTGACGCCGTTGAACATCACCACCGTGCCGTTGAGCCGCACCTCGGTTCGCGCCGACAGCGGCGCCTGCAAGAGGCCGGGCGCCTCAAAGGCGATTTCGGTCGGGATATTCTGCCGCTCGATCGGCGCCGCCGGGGCGGTCGCCTTGATCTCGAATTTCAGCGGCTGGCCGCCGCCGCGCGCATTGCCGCCGATGACGATCTTGCGGTCGTTGCCGACGGTCGCATCCGCATTGACGGCTTCGATCCGGCTCTCGACGCGATCGCGCACATTGGAGAACACGATCGTGCCGCCGGTGACGCTGACATGCGCGATGCCGAATTTGGCCTCGCCGGTGCCGGCGGCTGTGCCCTTTGCGGGCGGATTGGGCTCGCGCACGCGCTGCAGCGGCATGGTCAGGATCGGCCGCACGATCAGGAGGTCGGTCACTTGCGGCTGGCCCGACCACAGGCTCGCCAGCGTGACGTCAGCCTGGATGCTGCTTGCAGTCAGGCGGTTGTTGATCTCGCGGTCCTTCGGATCCTGCAGCGCGATATCGTTCAGTGTGATGTTGAGCGACGGCCACAGGCTGATCTTGGCGCCGCCATTGATGGCGAGCCGATAGCCGGTCTCGCGCTCGACCCGGTCCTGGATCGCCGACGTCAGGAAGCTGGAGGGGATGCCGATCACGGCAAGCAGCGCGATGACGACGATCACGGCTCCGATCGCGGCGCCTGCGATTTTCAGTGCTCTCATCTCGACATTCCAGACCGCGCAAACGTCACGCTACTCGCCGCGCCACCGCGCAGCCGGCGCCCCAAGTTTATCCCGGAAACAGGTTTCCGCTCAAAGCGGCCGAAAATAATCCGCCGCAGCTGCAAACATATGTGACTTATGGCACACTTCCATGGGGGTGAATTTTGTTAATCCGGGCTGCAGGCAAGCCGCTCGGGAGGTTGTTGTGGAAGGCATTACAATGAGCAAACAGGCCGAATTTGCGGTCATTTTGAAGATGAACCCGATGTTCGCCGATTTGGGGGCGAACGAATTGCAGCGGCTTGCGGGCCTTTGTCACACCCAGCACGTCCAGGCGGGCGAGGTACTGTTCCAGAAGGGCGATGCCGGTGATGCCCTGTTCGGAGTCCGGCGCGGCCAGATCCGCATCGAGACCGGCGCCTCCGACGGCAACCGGTTGACGCTCAACTTCATGGGCCCCGGCGACCTCTTTGGCGAGGTCGCCGTCCTCGACGGTCAGGACCGCACCGCGGACGCAACTGCCGGTGAAGCAAGCGAATTGTTCGTGCTGCGCCGCGAGGATTTTCTCTCCTTCCTCGAGCGCGAGCCGAAGGTTGCCGTGAAGCTGATCGAGCTGCTCTGCCAGCGCATCCGCTGGATGAGCGAGCGGATGGAGGAATCGGTGCAGCAACCCTTGCCGGTCCGCCTCGCCAAGCGGCTCTGCGCGCTGGCGTCGGACTCCGGTTCCGAAGTCCACATTTCGCAGGAACAGCTCGGCATCGTCGTCGGCGCCGCGCGTGAAAGCGTCAACCGGCAACTCCAGCTCTGGCGCAAGGACGGTATTCTGGATCTGCAGCGCGGGCGGATCCTCTTGCACGACATGCCCAAGCTGACCGCGATGGCGAGGAATGAGTAGAACTACTCCGCTGCTGGCGAGACCATCGTCGGCGGCTGCTTGGCCGGCGGCTCGCCGTGGTGACCGGAGGGCGGTTCCTCGTCGGCGTGCGACACGATCAGCCGCTTGCCGAAGCGCCAGATCACGTTGCCGACGTCGTCCATCACCATGAACATTGCCGGCACGAACACCAGCGACAGCACCGTCGAGAACAACAGGCCGCCGATCACGGCGAGCGCCATCGGCGAGCGGAATTCGCCGCCGGCGCCGACCGCCAGCGCGCTCGGCATCATGCCGGCCACCATGGCAACGGTCGTCATCACGATCGGGCGCGCCCGCTTCATGCCGGCGTCGATCATCGCTTCCTCGCGCCGCTGGCCGGCGCGGATCGCCTCGATGGCGAATTCCACCAGCATGATCGCGTTCTTGGTGACGATGCCCATCAGCATCAGGATGCCGATCCAGACCGGCGTGGTGAGCTGCTTGCCGGTGAGCAGCAACGCAGCGATCGCGCCGCCGATCGAGAGTGGCAGCGAGAACAGGATGGTGATCGGCTGCAGGAAGGTGCCGAACAGCAGCACCAGCACGGCATAGACCATCATCAGGCCGGCGGTGATCGCGGTGGCGAAGCCATCCGAAAGCTCGTTGAGGCTTTCGGCGTCACCCGACGGGCTCACCTTGACGCCCTTCGGCAGGCTCTTCATCACCGGCAGTTCATAGATCTGCTTGGTGGCATCGCCGAGCGCGGCGTTGCCGACGAGGTCGGCCGCGACCGTGGCCTGCCGCTCGCGGTCGTAGCGGTTGATGCTGGTCGGGCCCTGGTCGAGCTGGATGTCAGCGACAACAGACAGCGGCACGCCGCCGCGTTCGCCGCGCTGGCCGAGCGGCACGCGCAATTGCTGCAGCATCTGCAGGTCGCTGCGCGCGCCATCCTCGAGCTGGACGCGGATCGGCACCTGGCGGTCGCCGGCATCGAATTTTGCCAGCGCCGGGCCGACATCGCCGATGGTCGCCACGCGGATCGTCTGCGACAGGCTCTCGGTGGAGACGCCGAGCCGCGCCGCCAGTTCGGAGCGTGGGCGGATGCGCAGTTCGGGACGATCGAGCGCGGTTTCCGAGATCACGTTGGCGATGATCGGGATCCGCTTCATCTGCGTCGCCAGCTCGCTTGCGACATTGTTGACGATGTTGCTGTCGACGCCGGTCACGACCAGCGAGATCGCGCGAAGGCCGTTCTCGTCGAGGAACCAGTAGCGAATGTCAGGGACGTTCTCGAGCTCGTTGCTGATGGAGAGCTCGAGTTCGCGCTGGGTGATCTTGCGCTCGTTCTTCGGCGTGTAGTTGATGATGAGCGCGGCGCGCCGCACTTCCTGCGTGCCCGGCGGAACCCGGCCCCCGTCGACGAATATGCTTCTCACCTCCGGCCGCTTGCGCAGGCGCGCGACGATCTCTTCCGTCACCTTCTCGGTCTGCGCAAGCTGCGAGCCCGGCGGCAGCTCCATCGCCAGCAGCGAGCGCGCGGTGTCCTGCGCCGGCAGGAATCCCTGCGGCAACAGCTTGATGCTCCAGATCGATGCCGCGAAGACGGCAAAGCCGATCACCACCGTGATGTAATGATGCTTCACCGACCAGGTGACCAGGCTGTGATAGGTCCGCAGCACCCGACCCGGCGGCGGTTCCTCGTGCGCCTGATGCTTGAGGAAATAAGCAGCCAGCATCGGCGTGACGAAGCGCGCTGCAAGCAGCGAGAAGAACACCTGCACCGACACCGTAATGCCGAACTGCTTGAAGAACTGGCCGGCGATGCCCGACATGAAACTCGCGGGCGCGAAGATCGCTATGATGGTAAGCGAGATCGCGATCACCGCAAGCCCGATTTCGTCGGCTGCTTCCAGCGCGGCGCGGTAGGGCGATTTGCCCATGCGCATGTGGCGCACGATATTCTCGATCTCGACGATGGCATCGTCGACAAGGATGCCGGTCGAGAGCGTGATGGCCAGGAAGCTGACGAGGTTGAGCGAAAAGCCCAGAAGGTCCATCGCCCAGAACGCCGGGAAGATCGATAGCGGCAGCGAGACCGCGGCGATGATGGTGGCGCGGAGGTCGCGCAGGAACAACAGCACGATGATGACGGCGAGGATCGCGCCCTCGAACAAGGTCGAGATCGCCGCCTCATAATTGCCCTTGGTGAATTCGACCGAGGTGTCGATCAGCTTGAAATCGACATCGGGGTAGGCGGCCTTCAGCGCATCGATCCGTTTCTGCACCGCGGCGGCGACCACCACATCGCTCGCGCCCTTGGAGCGCTTGATGCCGAGCGCGACCACCGGCTCGCCGTTGAAGCGGGCGAAGGTGCGGCGGTCGGCGATGGTGTCGGTCACCGTGCCGAGATCATCGAGCCGCACCTCTCCGCCGCCGAACAGCGGGATCATGGTGCCGGCGAGTTCGTTCAGCGTCCTGGCGCCGGCGAGTGTGCGGATTGCTTGGTCATTCTTGCCGATCTCGGCGCGGCCGCCGGCGAGGTCGACATTGGTGCCGCGCAGGATCTGGCTGACATTGACGGCGGTCAGCCCCGCCGCCTGCAGCCGGTCGGGATCGAGCGAAACCAGGATTTCGCGCTCGACACCGCCGATGCGCTCGACCTGGGCGACGCCGCGCACGCCCTGCAGTGCGCGCTTGACCACGTCGTCGACGAAATAGGAAAGCTGCTCCGGCGTCTTGCCGGGTGAGATCGCGGCGTAGGTGACGATCGGCAGGCCGATGACGTCGACGCGCTGGATCAGCGGCTCGGTGACGTTTTGCGGCAGGTTGGCGCGGACGCGGGTGACAGCATCCTTGACGTCGTTCAGCGCGCGGTCGGTATTGGTCTCCAGCGCGAACTGGATCGTGGTCACTGAGAGGCCGTCGGTGATCGAAGAGGAGATGTGGCGCCCGCCCTCGACGCCAGAGACGCCGTCTTCGATCGTCTTGGTGACCTGCGCTTCCAGTTCCGACGGTGCTGCGCCGAACTGCGACACCGCAACCGAGATCACGGGGATATCGGCGCTCGGCAGCCGCGTCACCGCAAGCTTGGTGAAGGAGACCCAGCCCAGCACCAGCAGGATGATCGAGAAGACGATCGACGGCAGCGGGTTCCGGATCGACCAAGCCGAGATATTCAAAGCCATTAGCGTGTCCGCGTGCGCTCGAGTTCGTCGGCGAACATGATCTTGATCTGGTCGCCGTCATGCAGCGAGGTGCCAGCATCGGCGACGACGGTTTCGCCGACGTCGAGGCCCTCAAGGATTTCCGTTGACGTGTCCGAGGTCAGCCCGACCCGCACTTTTCGCGTCTCGATCGTGTTGCCCTTGACGACCTGCAAGGTGAGGCGGTCGATCGCAGTGCGCGGAACGGCGACGCCGCAAGAGCGCTTGGCGTCGATATTGGCGCGGGCGAACATGCCGACCTTCAGCGAGGGATTGTTGGTGAGGGATATCCTGACACGGCCGAGTTGGGTGTTGCGGTCGATCTGCGGCGAGATCTGCCGCACCTTGCCGACCATGTCGGGCGCATCGTCGCGGCTGATCCGGACGGTTGCGCCCGGATTGAGCTTCAGCAGGTGAATGCTCGGCACCTCGGCTTCCAGCTCGATCTCGTTGTTGATCGCGATCCGGAACATTGGTCCGGCCTGCGGCGAGGCTGGGGCGCCGACGGCGGTCCGCACCTCCGTGACCAGGCCCGCGGCCGGTGCGCGCAGGGAAAGCGATGCTGCGCGTCCGCCGCCCTGGGCTGTCTGTTGCTGTTGCTGCGGCGGCGGGGTCAGCCGTGCCAGTTCCTGGTTCTCGGTCACGGTGTCGCCCTCACGGACAAAGACATCGGTGACCTTGGAGCCCTCCTGATCGACGCCGACCTGCGCTTCGCGACGCGGCACGATATAGCCGGTGACGCGGACCATGTCGGAGAAGCAGGCATTGGTGGATTTGGTGACGACGACGAGCGCCTGGCCTGGCGTCTCCTTCTCCTCCGGACGCGGGCGATGCTCGAACCAGTAGTAGCCGGCGCCAAGTGCGACGACAAAAACTGTTCCGAGCACAGGCTTTAGGTATTCGGAGAATTTCATCGCCGGATCGATCCAGACCTGAAGTTTAGCTGAAGCAGAACGCTTCGAATTGTTTGAAGTCTATTGCTAAAACAAATGCGTCCCGCAGGGGTGCGAGACGCATCTTACCCTTAAAATACCACGTGGCGCTACGCCATGTACCTGAACGGGCTACTTGGACGCGGTTGCCTTGTTTTCCATGTTCACGACCTGCACGCGGCGGTTCGCTTCCGCCAGCGGCTGGCTCGGATCCTTCAGCTTGCTCTTGCCGTAGCCGACGGTGACGAGGTCGGAACCGTTGATGCCATATTTGTCGACGAGGTAGCGCTTGATCGCCTCGGCGCGGCGCTCGGACAGGTCCTGGTTGAAGGCCTCGCCGCCAGCGGCGTCGGTGTGGCCGGCCACGACGAAGGTCGAGCCCTTCAGGTCGGCATTGGTCAGAGCGCGGCCCAAGGCCTGCACGGACGGCAGCGACCTGGCGTTGATCTGGGCCGAGTTGTAGTCGAAGTTGATTTCCAGATCGATCTTGGGCTTGTCTTGGACGATGGTCGCGATCTCCTCGCGCTCGGCCGACGACAGCGAGCGGGTGGAGCGGCCGCGGATGGTCTGCACGAACTTGTCTTCGGCGGGGTTTGCGGCCGGCTCGACCTTCGGTCCGATCGACAGGCCGCGGGTCAACGGCTTCTTCTCCGGCGTCAGCGCCCTGAGGATCTGCTCTTCGGTGACATTGTCGCCGGCTCGGGCGGCCACCATGCCAAGGGCAAGCGTAGCGCTGATCGTTGCAACCGAAAGCATCGCAGCAAGATTCTTCTTCGCAGTGATGTCGAACATTGTCAGCCCTCTTGCGCCGTTCGCGCGGTTTCAAATCAATTTGCCAAATCACTGCCGGTTGCTTGATCCCGGCCCATCTTAAATTCTTAGTCTAGCACCTCCACCCGAGGTTCGAGGCCGGACGGAACTACCTATCCAAATTATCGTCACTGCACGCCATAATCGGCGAATTCCTTGACGATGTTCGGGTCCATCGCCTTGGCGTTGGTGATGTCCAGATCCCCTTCTGCGACCGAGCCGTTACGCTTCTTGGCAAGCCCGCGCCCGTAGAGGGAGGATGTCAATCTGGGGTTCAGCTTCAGCGCCGCATCGAAATCGGAAATGGCGTTCTTGGTCTGCCCGCTCTTCAGATTCAAAAGGCCGCGGCTGTCGAGAGCATCGACGAAATTCGGGCGCAGCCGCAGCGCCTCGTTGCAGTCCTTCAGCGCAGCCTGCAGATCGCCGATGACGGTGCGGGCCCAGCAGCGGTTGTTGTAGGCCTCGACATCCTTGGGGTTTAATCGAAGCGAATTGTTGAAGTCCTTGATCGCGAGGTCGTAGGCGCCCTTGCTGGCATAGACCTGGCCGCGGCGGTAAAGCGCGGCCGCATCATCCGGGTTGTCGTTGAGCCGGGCCGTCAGGGTCTTGATGGTCGGATCATCGGCCAACGTGTCGGCCGGCTTCGGGGTCGGCGTTGGCGGCGTGGCGATGTCCACCGGGCGCGGCGTCGTCGGTGGCGGCAGTGGCAACTGCTCGGATGGCGGCGGCGCCGCGGTGGTGGTCTGCGTGGGAGGAGCGGGGGGCGGCGACGGTGGGGCAGGTGGCGCCGGCGGGGCGACCGCCGTCTGAGCCGGCGGTGGCGGCGGAGGTTCAGGCGGCGGCGGGCTCTGCGGCCGCGCCGCTGAACCCGGAATGAAAGAGAAATCTTCCGCCAGCGAAGACGAAATCCACGGCACCTGCTCGCTGCGCGAGGCGCGGGTGACACCGACACGGGTGCGGTTCAGCGTCTCCTCCGCCATCAGGTCGGGGGTCCGGATTTCCTTGAGCAATTCCCGCACGAACAGGCTGTGGTCGCTGCCATTGTCCGAGATCACGGACGACAGCGCCGCCGAATACATCACCAGCGTTCCGTTCGGCGCGATCACCGGCGCGAGGCCGGCTGAAAAGCTGCGGAATCGGCGCTCGAACGGGTTACGCCTGGAAGCATCGATCAAAGCGATCTTGACCCCGGCGCCGCGGCTGTTGATCTCGCCGAGGACCGTCTCGAGGCTGAAACCGTCGCGGCGGACGTCGGCCTCGCTCCAGATCTGGGCGTCGATCGGGATCATGTAGCTCTGGCGGCTGGACTGGATACCATAACCCGAGAAGAACAAGAGGACGACCGAACCGGGCTTGATCTTAGCGTAGAGCCGATCGAAGGCATGCCGCATTTGTTCGCCGGTTAAATTTTCTCCGATGTCCACGCTGAAGCCGTCGCGCTTGAGCTCGTCGGCAACATCGCGCGCATCATTGATCGGCTCCTTCAGCGGCGCATCCGCGTCCGGATATTTGGCGTTGCCGATCACCAGGGCAAAACGGTCGCCCGCAGCGAAGGAGGGGGCGGTCGAGGCGATGGCGAAAATCAATGTGAGGAGTAAAGCAAAGCGGATGTTCATAGTCGCGGCAGTCCAGCCAAAAAGACGCCGATCCCGGTCTGCGCCGCGGCGACCTTACTCTACGCAACCGGCATTATCAAACCGCGCCTATAGGCCGTCAACCACTTGCGCTGTCATCGTTAATTGCGACAATCAAGCGCGAAGCGGCGGCTTCCGGCAGGGAAAATGAAGCGCGGCTGTTCCGGCGGCAGAGCTGGTTCCGTCGACGACGCCGTGACACCCTCTCACTGTGACACCCTCTCACTATGACACTCACATTGGCTCGCACGATCCCGTCATGCAGCCGCAGCAGGCTTGTAAGGTTTGACCTTTGCCGATGACAATGGCTTGCTTGCCGCGCAAGCGGCCACCTAACAAGAAAAGCGAAGCCAATGGGAAATGCCTACGAGATCTATGCACTGCGCTATGCGACGATGTCGCCGCGCACCCCGAACATGAACTTTCTTGCGCCCGATCCGCATGAGACCACGGCGCAGGACCTCGACTACTTCGTCTGGCTCGTTCGGGGAGCTGGCCGCGACATCCTGGTCGATACCGGCTTCAACGCCGAGGAGGCCAAGCTGCGCGCCCGCAAGCTGACGCTCAATCCGGTCGATGCGCTCGATCGCTTTGGCGTTTCGGCAGCATCGATCCGGGACGTGATCGTCACTCACCTGCATTACGACCACGCCGGCAATCTCGATCGCTTCCCGAACGCGCGCTTCCATTTGCAGGAACGCGAGATGAGCTACGCGACCGGACGGTGCATGTGCAACGGCATGCTGCGGCACCCTTTCTCCGTGGAACATGTGACGCTGATGGTTCGCCACGTGTATGGCGAGCGCGTCACGTTCCACTCTGGAGATGGTGAGGTCGCGCCTGGAATCACCGTGCACCGTGTCGGCGGCCATTCCGACGGCCTGCAGGTGGTGCGGGTCGAGACCGCGCGCGGTCCTGTGGTGCTGGCATCCGACGCCGCGCATTACTACGCCAATCTGCAGAAGCGCAGCCCATTCCCGATCGTCTACAACATCGGCGACATGGCGATCGGCTGGGAAACCGTCGAGCGGCTCGCCGGGCATCCCGATCGTTTTATCCCGGGGCATGATCCAATCGTCGCCGAGATCTATCCGCGCGCGAGCGACAAGGTCGACGCCTTTGCGCTGCATCTGGCGCCGTCGCGCTCGTTTGCGAAGTAGGGCAGTAGCGGTGCCGGCTTGCGAAACATATCGATCCGCAGCAGCCGGCTCAGCCGTCATTGCGAGCGAAGCGAAGCAATCTATCGCTCCATGCGCGGAAGCATGGATTGCTTCGTCGCTTCGCTCCTCGCAATGACGGTGAGAAGTCGGCTAATACGCTTCTTTTGCGTCCGCCTCTTCGCTGGTCTGCACCAGCTCAAGGCTGTGCTCGATCTTGCCGAGCAGTTTTCCGAGTTGCCGCCGCTCCTGCGCGGACAGGCATGAAAAAATCGCCTGCTCCCTTCGAAGCAGGCGCGGAATCAATTCCTCGTACAGCGCCTTGCCCTTGCGGGTGAGTTGCAGGCGGAATTCGCGGCGATCATCGGCATTCTCCACGCGTTCGATGATCTGCCGTTCCATCAGCGTGGTGACGGCGCGGCTGATGGTGGACTTATGTGTCCGCGTGCAATCGGCGATATACTGTGCACTGCAGGCTTCGCGGCGGAAGCCGAGCGTCGCCAGTACGCGCCATGAGGGAATGTCGAGCCCGTAGCGCGTCTGATACTCGGCGGAAAGCGCCGAACTCACTTCCGCCGCCAATCGGTTCAGGCGGAACGGCATGAAGTGGAAGAGGTCGAGCCTTTTCTTGGCCGCGGCGTCCTCTTGCGGCGAGACCGAGTCCAGTTCGGATCGCGCCGCCGCCATGTCGTCGCTCGAAACCGATTTCGTCAAAATGCCTCCGAGAGGGAGTTGACGGCGGTGCCGTCAGGGAGTTTAAGATCGTTGCAAGTGAGACTAATTTAACAGGCTCACGAGGAAGCGACAAGGGTTTGAGCGGATGGCGCAGGCCAAGACCAACACCCAGTTCGGCTATCGCAGGCATCCCGACCAGGATCGGGTGGCAGCCGATACGGCTGAATATCCGGTCGTGGTGGTCGGGGCGGGCCCCGTCGGGCTGTCGCTCGCAATCGATCTCGCTCAGCGCGGACAACCGGTGGTGCTGCTCGACGACGCCGACCGGATCGGCGAAGGCTCGCGCGCGATCTGCTTCTCGAAGCGCTCGCTGGAATTCTGGGACCGGCTTGGCGTCGGCGACCGCATGGTCGAGAAGGGCGTGGTGTGGAGTGTCGGCAAGATCTTCCACGGCGCCTCGCAGCTCTATCAGTTCAACCTGTTGCCGGAGGCCGGCCACAAGCGGCCGGCCTTCATCAACCTGCAGCAATTCTACGCCGAGGCCTATCTGGTCGATCGCGTGGGCGAGTTGCCTGCGATCGACCTGCGCTGGCGCAACAAGGTGATCGCGCTGGAGAGCCGCAACGATGGCGTGTCGCTGACGATCGAGACGCCGGAGGGTGCCTACAGGATCCGCGCTTCCTTCGTGATCGCCTGTGACGGTGCGCGCTCGTCGCTGCGCAAATTGGTCGGCGCGGAATTTGCCGGCCAGGTGTTCGAGGATCAGTTCCTGATCGCCGACGTCAAGATGACTGCGGCGTTCCCGACCGAGCGCTGGTTCTGGTTCGACCCGCCGTTCCATGCCGGACGCTCGGCGCTGTTGCACAAGCAGCCGGACGATGTCTGGCGGATCGATCTGCAACTCCATCCGGAGGCAGACCCGGTGCACGAAAAGAAGCCGGAAAATGTGCGGCTGCGGATCGCGCGCATGCTCGGCCACGACAAGTTCGAGTTCGAGTGGATCTCGCTCTACAAATTCCAGTGCCGGCGGATGGACAAGTTCATCCACGGCCGCGTGATCTTTGCCGGCGACGCCGCGCACCAGGTCTCGCCCTTCGGCGCGCGCGGCGCCAATTCCGGGCTAGAGGACGCCGAGAATCTGTCGTGGAAACTCGACCGCGCGCTGCGCGGGACTTCGCCGGAATCGCTGCTCGAGAGCTATCACATCGAGCGCAGCGCAGCGGCGGACGAGAACATCCGCGAGTCCACCCGCTCCACCGATTTCATGGCGCCAAGCTCGCGGCAGGAGGCGCGGCTGCGCCAGGCGGTGCTGGCGCTGGCGAAGGAGACCGAATTCGGCAAGCGCATGGTCAATGGCGGGCGATTGTCCGTGCCGTCGGTTTACGACACGCCGCTCTCCACGCAGGACTGTGACGCATGGCGCGGCGGGCCGCGGCCGGGCGCTTCAATGCTGGATGCGCCGATCGCCGGACGTAACGGCAATCCGCAGTTCCTGACCGAGGCGTTTATCGGCGCGGGAACGCGGTTTGCGCTGCTGGAGTTTGGTAATGGGGCCGCAGTGGGTGTGCCCGATGGCATCAAGGCCATCCGCATCGGTGGCGACGATGGTTTTGCCGATGCCGCCGGTCTCGCCGGCAAGCGCTACGACGCCGAACCCGGCACCGCCTATCTCCTGCGGCCCGACGGCTATGTTGCCGCGCGCTTCCGTCACCCGACGCGGCCGCTGTTAGAGGCGGCGCTGGCGCGGGCGTCGGGAATGAACTGAGGTGCTGTGATGGCGCTGTCGACCAGTTCGAACTTCGCAAAGCCGGACGATGCCTTCCGCGCCATCGTCGAGGCGCATCGCGGCCTGACGGATGCGCAGAGCGCCGATCTCGACGCCGTGCTGGTGCTCGTGCTCGCCAACCATATCGGCGACATCGACGTGCTGCACGAGGCGATCGCGCTCGCCAAGCGGCGGATGCTGGAGGCGAGCCAGCAGCAACAACAGCAGCAACAATAACGAGGACACCCGATGGCCAAAGGCTTTGCGTCCACCACGGATCTCGCGGAGAAGAAGATCACCTTCTCCGAGATCGGCACCGATCTCTATGCCTTCACCGCCGAGGGCGATCCCAACACCGCCGTGATCGTCGGCGACGACGGCTGCCTCGTGTTCGACGCGCAGGCGACGCCGGCGATGGCGAACAAGGTGATCGAGCGCGTACGCACCGTGACCGACAAGCCGATCAAATATGTCGTGCTGTCGCATTATCACGCGGTGCGCGTGCTGGGGGCTTCCGCCTACAAGGCGCAAGGCATCGTCGCTTCGCAGGAGACGTACCGCCTGATCGAGGAACGCGGCCAGCAGGATTGGGATTCGGAGTATGGCCGCTTTCCGCGCCTGTTCCAGGACGCGCAGAGCATTCCCGGCCTGACCTGGCCGACGCTGACCTTCGAAGGAGAGATGTCGATCTATCTCGGCAAGCGCGAGGTGCGGCTGATGCAGCTCGGCGCAGGACATACGTCGGGCGATATCGTGGCCTGGGTGCCCGATGCCGAGGTGATGTTCTCAGGCGATCTCATCGAATATCACTCGGCTTGCTATTGCGGCGATGCGCATTTGCGCGAATGGCCGATGACGCTGAACGAGATCCGCGCCTTCAACCCGAAGGCGATCGCGCCGGGCCGCGGCGATGCGTTGAAAGGCCTTGCCACCGGTCGCGAGGCGATCGCGATGACACGTGATTTCGTCACGACGCTCTACGGCGCTGCTGAAGCAGCGGTGGCAAAAGGGCGCACGCTGAAGGAGACGATGGCGGCGACGCGCGACGTGATGGATCCGAAATTCTCGACCTTCGCGATCTACGAGCATTGCCTGCCGTTCAACGTCTCGCGCGCCTATGACGAGGCGTCCGGGATCGACGATCCCGTGATCTGGACCGACAAGCGCGACCGCGAAATGTGGGCCGCCCTGCAAGGAGGAGGATGACCATGAACATCAACACCTCGCCTGATGCGATCGGCAAGAGCTCCGCGCAAATCACGCCGGGCTACATGTCCGGTTTCGGCAACAGCTTTGAGACCGAGGCCCTGCCCGGCGCGCTGCCGGTCGGGCGCAACTCGCCGCAGCGCTGCGCCTACGGGCTCTATGCCGAGCAGCTCTCCGGCTCGCCCTTCAC
>NZ_PSRR01000214.1 GCF_004296405.1 Bradyrhizobium sp. Leo170 | reverse complement strand
CCGCCGCTTCGATCTCCATCACAATGCGCCCCGTCGTCACCTGTTCGCCCTCGGCGACGTCGATCGCTGACACCGTGCCGGCGACGCCCGCGGTGTGCACATGCTCCATCTTCATCGCTTCCAATGTCATCACGGGCTGGCCGGCGGCAACCTGTTCGCCCGGCTTGACCAGCACCGCGACGACGCGGCCGTTCATGGCGGCGCGGACCTTGCCATCACCGTTGGCTCCGGCGGCGGCTTCGGGCAGCGCCAGCGTCAGGTCGCGGACCGCGAGCGTGACGTCGTGATTCAGGATGTAGAGACGATCGCCATCGCGCAGGAATTTTGCGCGCGCCATGAGGCCGTTGGTGCGATAGCGGATCGCATCTAGGCCGAGTTCGTCGATCTCGAAACGATGCTTGTGTCCCGCGACATCGGCGACATAAGAGCCGTCGCGCTCGCGCACGATCTCGACTTCGCGAAGGCCGCGGCCGAGATCGATGCGCAATCCGAGCGGAAACGTCGCGGCAAGCGAGCGGCCGCTCCGCCACGGCGGCGCGTGCGGATTGGTGACGTAGAGAAGCAGCGCCGCGAGCGCCGCCTCCGCGCCCTCGTCCGCGCGTGGCGTCAGCAGCTCGCTCCGATGCGCTGATATAAACGACGTCGTGGCCTCGCCCTTGGCGAAGGCCGGATGGCGCAGGCAGGAGATCAGGAATCCCTGGTTGGTGGTGACGCCGAAGGCTTCGACCTGCTCCAGTGCGACGATCAGCTTGCTCCGCGCTTCGCGCCGATCGGCGCCATGGCTGATGATCTTGGCAATCATAGAGTCGTAGAACGGCGGGATTTCCGATCCGGACTGCAGCGCATGCTCGACGCGGACGCCTTCCGGCATCTGCCAGCGCGCCATCCTGCCCGATTGCGGCATGAAATCATGGTCGGCATCCTCCGAGCACAACCGTACCTCGATCGCGTGGCCGGAGAACGTGATGTCTTCCTGCTCCACGCCGAGCGGCTCGCCGCGGGCGACGCGCAACTGCAGTTCGACCAGATCGAGCCTGGTGATCGCCTCGGTGACGGGATGCTCGACCTGCAGGCGCGTGTTCATTTCCATGAAGTAGAAATCGCCATTGCCGTCGAGCAGGAATTCCAGCGTGCCTGCGCCCTCATATCGGAGCGCCTTCACTGCCTGGACCGCGACCGCGCCCATCCGCGCCCGCAACTCGGGCGACACCGCTGGCGACGGCGCCTCCTCGATCAGCTTCTGGTGCCGCCGCTGCACCGAGCAGTCGCGCTCGCCGAGATGGATCGCGTTGCCATGGCGGTCGCCGAACACCTGGATCTCGATATGACGGGGATCGACGATCGCGCGCTCGAGAATAACCGTTGCATCGCCGAATGCACCGAGCGCCTCCGAGCGCGCGCTGCGCAGCGCATCCGGGAACAACGCGGTGTCGGAGACCAGCCGCATGCCGCGCCCGCCGCCGCCGGCGACCGCCTTGATCATCACGGGAAAGCCGATGCGCCTCGCTTCCGCCAGCATGATCCCTTCGCTCTGGTCGGCGCCCTGGTAGCCGGGCACGCAGGGCACGCCGGCCTTTTGCATGATCTCCTTGGCGCCGGCCTTGTTGCCCATCGCACGGATCGCCTCTGGCGACGGGCCGATGAAGACAAGCCCGGCGTCGCGGCAGGCCCGCGCGAACTCCTCATTCTCGGCGAGGAAGCCGTAGCCGGGATGCACAGCGCCGGCTCCGCTGGCCTTGGCGGCGGCAATGATCGCATCGATCCTGAGATAGGATTGCGACGGCAGCGCCTCGCCGATACGCACCGCGTGATCGGCCTCACGTACATGCAGTGCATCGCGGTCGGCGTCGGAATAAACCGCGACCACTCCGTAGCCGAGCTGCCGCGCGGTGCGCATGATCCGCAGCGCGATCTCGCCCCGATTGGCAATCAGGATCCTGTAGAACATCCCGCCCCCTTCACGACTCATGGCCGCGCCACCGAGAACTGCATACGCTGAGGATTGCGCGCTTCCGCCTCGCGGCATATCGCAAGCACCTCGGCGAGCACGCTGCGGGTGTCGCGCGGATCGATCACGCCGTCGTCGAGCACGCGCGCGCTGGTGGAGAACACGTCCATCTGGCCGTCGAACACGCCGATGATCTCGGCCTTCATCGCATCCAGTCTCTCCTTCGGGATCGGCTTGCCGCGCCGTGCGGCAGCGGCTTCAGTGACGATCGCCATCGTCTCGGCGGCCTGCTCGCCGCCCATCACGGCGGTCTTGGCGTTGGGCCAGGAGAAGCAGAAGCGCGGATGGAAGCCGCGGCCGCACATGCCGTAATTGCCGGCGCCGAACGAGGCGCCGCAGTAGATCGTGATCTGCGGCACCGTCGCCGACGTCACCGCCTGGATCATCTTGGAGCCGTGCTTGATCATGCCGGCCTCCTCATAGGCTTTGCCCACCATGTAGCCGGTGGTGTTGTTCATATAGAGCAGCGGCGTGCGCGACTGGCAGCAGGCCTGGATGAAATGCGTCGCCTTGTTGGCACCGGGCACATCGAGCGGGCCGTTATTGGTGATGATGCCGATCGCCTGCCCTTCGATGCGAGCATGGCCGCAGATCGTGGCCGGACCATAATTGGCGCCGAACTCGGTGAAATC
Source organism: Bradyrhizobium sp. Leo170 (assembly GCF_004296405.1). Lineage (GTDB taxonomy): Bacteria > Pseudomonadota > Alphaproteobacteria > Rhizobiales > Xanthobacteraceae > Bradyrhizobium. The sequence goes on along the minus strand of NZ_PSRR01000214.1, from coordinate 12,268 downwards.
GGAGTCGTCGATGAAACGGGCAATGGCCTGGCGCATGTCGACGGGACGCTTGTGGTCCATCGGCATGATGCCGAGCAATTCTTCCGGATCATGGCGCGGCGGCTTGAACGACGCGCTCGCGGGCTTCGGCCGGTCCCATTCGAGACCCGACATGATGTCGCGCGCGATCCGGATCGCATCGCGGTCGTCTTCTGCGAGGTAGTCGCCAAGGCCGGAGATCGAGGTGTGCATCTCGGCGCCGCCAAGCTCCTCCTCGGTCGCGATCTCGCCGGTTGCGGCTTTGAGGAGCGGCGGCCCGGCCAGGAAAGCGCGGGTGCGGCCGCGCACCATCACGATGTAATCGGAGAGCCCGGTCTGATAGGCGCCGCCCGCGGTCGAAGACCCATGCGTCACCGTGACCACCGGCAGGCCGGCCGCCGACAGCCGCGCGAGGTTGCGGAAGATGTTGCCGCCTCTGACAAAGTCCTCGACGCGGTAGCGGAGGAGATTGGCGCCGGCGCTCTCGACGAGCTGCACATAGGGCAGCTTGTTCTCCAGCGCGAGTTCCTGCACCCGCAGCGTCTTGTCGAGGCCATAGGGCTGCAGCGCGCCGGCATCGATGCCGGCATCATTGGCGCTGACCATGCAGCGGATGCCGGAGACGAAGCCGATGCCTGCGATCAGCCCGCCGCCGGGCACGCTTTTCTCAGCGTCCGCGACGTCGAACATGTAGCCGGCGAGCGTCGACAGTTCGAGGAAGGGCGAGCCGGGATCGAGCACCAGCGCCACGCGTTCGCGCGGCAAGAGCTGCCCGCGCTTGTGGAAGCGTTCCTTTGCGGCCGCGGATGCGGCGCGGGTGCGCTCCTCCAGCGCCCGCATCCGGGAGATCAGCGCCAGCATGCCGTCGCGATTGGCCTGAAACGCGGCGCTGAAGGGCGAGATGGTGTTTTCGATGATGGCCATGGATCAGCCCTCTCCGTCATTCCGGGGCGCCCCTCTTGGGGCGAGCCCGGAATCCATGGGACCGCAGACGCTCGTGGAGAAATGGATTCCGGGCTCGCGCTTCGCGCGCCCCGGAATGACAGGTATGTTCCTGGTAAGCATCACGCGCTTTTCGCTTCCGAGAAATACTCGCTATACGTCTGCCGCAGTTCGACCTTGCGCAGCTTGCCGGTCGCGGTCATCGGCATCTCCTCGAGAATACGCACCAGTTTCGGTACCTGGAAGCCGCCGAGATGCTTTCGGCAATGCTCGATGATACCGGCCTCGTCGGCCACGGCATTCGGCTTCAGCTTGACGAAGGCGGAAACGGCTTCGCCCCATTGCGGGTGCGGCAGGCCGACCACCGCGGCGTTCTGCACGGCGGGGTGCGCGAGCAGCGTCTCCTCGATCTTCACGGAAGCCACGTTCTCGCCGCCGGACTTGATCATGTCCTTCTTGCGGTCGAGGAACAGCACCTCGCCATTCTCGTCGATCAGCGCGAGATCGCCGGTGTGATGCCACCCGAACTTGCGCGCCTCTTCGGTCGCCTTCGGATCCTTGTAATAGCCCATCATCACGTTCGGCCCGCGATGCACGAGCTCGCCGATCTCGCCGCGCGGCTGCAGATTGCCATTGTCGTCCATGATCGCGGTCTCGTTGACAACAAGCGACTCGCCCCAGTAATTGCCAAAACGACTAAGCTGCACTTCCGGCCGCGACATCGTGGTCGCCGGATACATTTCGGTCTGGCCGCTGGTCAGCACGAAGTTCGGGCAGAGGTCGGCGATGGCGCGTTCGAGCAGCGGCTTGCCCATCGGCGCCATGGTGTAGATGCAGCAGCGCAAGCGGGAAAGATCGAATTCCCGCCGCCGCGGATGGTCGAGGATCGCCTGGTACATCAGCGACAGCCCGACGAAGACGGTGAGCTTGTCACGGACGATCGCCTCCATGCAGACCACAGGATCGAAGCCGCGCATCAGCGCCATCCGGCCGCCGACCGAGAGATAGCTGAGCAGCAGCACATGGCCGGCGCAGTGGAACAGCGGGAATTGACCGGTGATGCCGTCATCGCGCGAGAGCTGCATCTCGACGCAATTGCTCATCACCGCCATCACCACCGCGAGATGGCAGTGCATCGCGCCCTTCGGCCGCGACGTCGTGCCGGAGGTGTAGATGATCATGGCGAGATCGCGGTCGTTGATCTCGATCTCGGGCTCGGTGTTGGACTGGCCCTCGATGAGATCGTTGAAATTCTCGAGGCCGGTCGCCGCGACTTTTCCGGCAAGATCGATCGCGACCATCTCAATGCCGCGCTGTTCCAGCGCCGCGCGGCGTTCGGCTTGGGCATGCAGATTGTCGTCGATCAGCGCGAAGCGGACTTCGGCATGGCCGAGGATGTAATCCATGTCCGATGGCCCGAGCATGGTGTTGATCGGGACCCAGACCAGGCCGGCGCGATGAATGCCGAACAGCGCTTTGACGAATTCGACCGAATTGTTGCAGATGGTCGATATCTTTTCGCCCGGCTTCAGGCCGCGCTGCACGAGGTAGTTGGCAAAGCGATTGGCGTCGCGCTCGAGCTCGGTGAAGGTGACCTGACGCGCGCCGTCGGTGAGCGCGACACGATCCGGGAAGCGCCGCGCCGCACGCTTCAGGAGATCGCCGATCGCCACCCGGCCGATCTGCCCCGACCCCGGCACGCCGCCGGTTGCTGCGAGATTGTCCATTTGGTTCCCCTCCCTCATGTCTCGTCATTCCGGGGCAGCCCGCAGGGCTGAGCCCGGAATCCATCGGGCCGCAGGCGCTTGCGGCGAAATGGATTCCGGGCTCATCGCTTTGCGATGCCCCGGAATGACGGCGTGGCGGCTCAGTGCCTCACCCCGAACATCTGCCGCGCTTCAGCGGGGCTGGCGATCTCGCGCCCGGCCTTCCGCGCGCAGGCGGCGATCGCCTCGATCAACTGGCCGTTCGAGGTCACCTTGGTGCCATCAGCCAGATAGAAGGTGTCCTCCAACCCGGTGCGCAGGTGCCCGCCGAGATCGGCGGCATGCTGATGCAGCGGCCAGATCTCGTCGCGGCCGATCGCGGTGACCTGCCAATGCGCGTCCGGCGCCTTCAACTTCAAGAGGATCGGCAGCAGTTCCGGATCGGCAGGCATGCCCGAGGCGACACCCATCACGAAATTATATTCGAGCGGGCCGGAATACATGCCGGTCTGCCGATACATGCCGACGCAACGCACGATGCCGACGTCGAAACATTCGAATTCGGGAATCGTGCCGGCGTCCTTCATCACGTCGAGATAGTCCTGCACCTTCTCGACCGCGTTATCGAACAGCATCGGCGGCCAGGCCCAGGTGTTGTCGGCTTTGACCTTGAGATAGTTCAGCGAGCCGGCGTTGCAGGCGGCGATCTCGGGCTTGGTTTCACGGACACAATCGAGCGCGCCCTGGTAATTCGGGCCCGAGGTGCCCGTGGTGTGATTGATGATGACGCCCGGGCAGGCCTCGCGGATCGCCTGCTGGATCTCCTTGCTGACGCCGACCTCCCAGGACGGCAGATGGCCCTTGCTAGGTGCCTGCTGGCGCAGATGGATATGCATGATGCTGGCGCCGGCGTTGAAGGCCGCCTTGGCCTCGCGCGCCATCTGTTCCGGCGTCACCGGCACGTTGTGCTGTTTTGGATCAGTCAGCACGCCGTTCAGCGCGCAGGTGATAACGGCCTTCTCGCTCATGCATCCCGTCCAAAGTGTTTGAATGGCTCAGTTTTTTGCATGATGCGGGATTTGGCCGGTGCCCTCTTGCGTTGACTGGCTATTGCTGCGGCGGCAGGTCGGTCGCCGTGGCAATAGCGCGCATCGAGGTTTGCTCTGAATCAAATCCTGACGCCTCGGCGGGGCTATGAGCTTCCTTAAATCCTGGGAGACACGACATGGCCTACAAAGACCTCCTCTTGACGCTCGCGAGCTACCCCGAAACGGCTCCGCCATCGGCGATCGATCTTGCGAGCGATTTCGCCGCCGCGATCGGCGCCAAGATTTCCGCGATCGCCTGTAAGATCCGCGTCGCCGTGCCCGGCAGCTTCCTGAGCCCAGCGCTGCTCGACGTTCCCGGAATGGCTGCAACCGATGAAAAGAAATCTCGCCTTCAGGCTGAGGCTTCGCTCGCCGCGTTCCAGGCCGCCGCGGAAAAGCGCGGCGTCTTCGAGGAGCGCATCCTGGAGCGCTGCCTGACGTCCGAGCAGCGCGAGTTACTGGTCGAATATGCGCGGCTTCGCGACCTCACCATCATTCCGGTCCAGGACAATGCCCTGTTCGGCGCGTGGAACGCGGAGCCGATTATTTTCGAATCCGGGCGCCCCGTCCTGCTGCTACCGCAAACCAGCCGCAAGCCGTTCGCCCTGAATACGGCGACGGTGGCCTGGGACTTCAGCCGTCCGGCTGCGCGCGCAGTCGCAGATGCACTGCCGCTGCTTAAGCAGGCCAAGCGCGTCCACATCGTGACGGTGACCAACGAAAAGCGCATCGACACCAAGCGGTCCGGTCCGGAACTTGCGAAGCATCTCGCCCGCCACGGCGTCGAGGTGATCCTTGACACCGTCGATGCCGCGGGCCGCACAGTCGCGCACGCGCTGGAGGCGGCGCTGACGAGCCATGACAGCGACCTTCTGGTCATGGGCGCCTTCGGCCACTCCCGCTTCCGGCAATTCGTGCTCGGCGGCGCCACGCTCAGCATGATGTCGCACCCGCCGCTGCCCGTGCTGCTTTCGCATTGATAGATCACGCGGTATGGGTCCGGCCTTCGCCGGGATGACGCCTCGTAGGGTGGGCAGAGCGAAGCGTGCCCACCATCAACATTCCGCACGCAATGGTGGGCACGCTGCGCTTTGCCCACCCTACGACTGCGGCACGACTGGGGCTAGGACGCGGCCGCCTCCGTGAACGATCCGCTGCTGCGATAGATCGCCAGATCGCGCGAGCCGGAGAAGATCGCGCGCGGCTTCAGGCCGTAGAAGCGGCGGATCGAGTGGCTGAAATGGGTGGAGTCGGGGTAGCCGATGTCCTGCGCGAGATGGGCGAGGTTGATGTCCTGATTGGCGAAGTGCAACAGATGCCGCGCCCGCTTCCAGGCGCGGAAGGAACGGAACGAGATTCCGGTCTCCTCCTTGAACAGATGCAGGAAGCGCGAGGGCGACAGCGAGGCATCCGCCGCGCAATCCGCCGCCGTCACCGGTTCGCCGGAGAATTTGCCGATGCGCGCGATCGCGCGCACCACGCGCGGGTCGAGCCTACGCTGCGGCAGCGCCTGGCCGAAGCACATGATGTCGAACTCGGCGTTCGAGAGGTCATCGCTATATTGCCGCCGTCCCAGCGCGGCATAGGCGGCGCGGATGCGGTCGGCGTAGAACTGGCTTTCCGGGCCCATCAACTGTCGGGCAAACGATTCGAGCGCGCCGACGCGGACGCTTTCGGGCTCGATGGCAACGCAGATCGCCGAGCGATAGTCGCTCGCAATGGTATGGCGCAGGTTCGGCATGGTCACGACGAGGTCGCCATAGGATTCCCGGCCGTCGCTGGTCGCAAGGCGCAGGCCGCCCTTGATCGCGACATAGACATGGAATGCGCCCGGACAGCGCTCGCGCGGGCGGCCGAGCAGTCCGGCATAGAACACGCGCTCCGGCGTGATCAGCATCAAATGGCCTACTTCACGGGCCTGGTCGTCCATGGTGGTTCCTCCTCGCACGGCTCTTCCCGGCCGCTGCGGCGCCAACCATAGCCGAAATCCGGCTGAAGTCACCGTTACAAATGGGGCAAGGAAACGGCTCTCGCCGTCATTGCGAGCCACCGGGTCGGCGCGTAGCGCCGCCCGATGACAGGCTCCGCGAAGCAATCCATGCCACCACGAGTGGAGAGATGGATTGCTTCGTCGCTGTCGCTCCTCGCAATGACGGTTGGGGCGGGCGCGTTACCCACGCACCCGCGGCGCGACGTTTTGCTCCGCGCCGGCCTTGCGTTCCGCCGCGACCGCCCGCTGGTATGCCTCGCGCTGCTGCAACGTTGCCCAATAGGCTGCGACATTGGGACCGAAATCCTTGGCGAGCCCGATATTGTCGGCGAGCCGCAGCGCATAGCCGATGGCGATGTCGGCGGCGGTGAAACGGCCGGCGCACAGCGTCTCGGCCTTGCCGGTCGCCGCCTCAACGGCGCGCAGGCGGCCGAAGAACCATTTGGCGTAGTCGCCGACGACCTGCGGATTGCGCCGCTCCTCCGGCTCGAGCTGGCCGTAGCGAAGCACCAGGGTCTGCGGAAAGGTCAGCGTCGCGTCGGAAAAATACATCCAGTTCAGGAAGGCGCCATAGGCCGGCTCGTCGGGTCCGACGATCAGCGGTGTCGGGCCATATTTGGTACCAAGGTAATGGCAGATGCCGGACGACTCCGTCATCCGCGTCTCGCCATCGATCAGGAAGGGAATCGTGCCGAGCGGATTGAGCGCGAGATAATCCTTCGCGAACACGCGCGGCGGGAACGGAAGCATCTTGAGCTCGTAGGGCAATCCCATTTCCTCGAGCATCCAGAGCGGCCGGAACGAACGCGCGGCTTCGCAGTGATAGAGCGTGACCATCTCAGGCGTTTCCTTTTGTAGCCGACAGCGTACCCATCATCTTGCATAGCACCATCAGCATCACTTCGTCAGCGCCGCCGCCGATCGAGGTCAGGCGGCTGTCGCGATAGGCGCGGCTCACCGGGGTTTCGTTCATGAAGCCCATGCCGCCCCAATATTGCAGGCAGGCGTCGGTGAGTTCGCGCCCGAGCCGGCCCGCCTTCAGCTTCGCCATGGTGGCGAGCTTGGTGACGTCCTCGCCCGCGACCAGCGCCTCGCCGGCACGATAGATCAGCGAGCGCAACAGCTCGACCTCGGTCTGCATCTCTGCGAGCTTGAAATGCACCACCTGGTTGTCCAGGATCGAGCCGCCGAACGCTTTCCGGTTGCGGGTATATTCAATGGTTTCGTTGATGATGAACTCATGCGCCTTCAGGCAGGCGGCGGCGCCCCACAGCCGCTCCTCCTGGAACTGGATCATCTGGTAGGTGAAACCCTTGCCTTCCTCGCCGATCCGGTTGCGCTTGGGCACCCGGACGTTATCGAAGAAAATCTGCGCGGTGTCGGAGGAGCGCATGCCCATCTTGTCGAGCTTTCGCGCGATGGTGACGCCCTTGCTCTTCATCGGCACGCAGATCAGCGACTTGTTGCGATGGACCTGGCCGTCGCTGGTGTTGGCGAGCAGGCAGATCCAGTCTGCTTGCGTGCCGTTGGTGATCCACATCTTGCCGCCATTGATGACATAGTCGTCGCCGCCGGAGCGCGCATTGGTCTTGATCGAGGCGACATCGGAGCCGGCACCGGGCTCGGAGACGCCGATGCAGGCGACCTGATCGCCCGAGATCGCCGGCACCAAGAACTCGCGCCGCACCTCGTCGGAGCCGAACCGCGCCAGCGCCGGTGTCGCCATGTCCGTCTGCACCCCGATCGCCATCGGCACCCCGCCGCATCTGATGGCCCCTAACTCTTCCGCCATCATCAGCGCATAGCTGTAGTCGAGCCCCTGGCCGCCGAATTCGACGGGCTTGTTGAGGCCGAGGAAACCGAGACTGCCAAGCTTCTTGAACAGCTCATGCGCGGGGAAGATGCCGGCGTCTTCCCAGTCGTCGACATAGGGGTTGATCTCGGCGGCGATGAATTTCTGCAAGGCGCGGCGGGGTTCGTCGTGGTCAGCGGTGAAGATCATGCTGGTTCAGGCTCCAATCGGCATTGTCTTGTCATTCCGGGGCGTCCGAAGGACGAGCCCGGAATCCATTTCTCCGCGGGCGTTGCGGCCCGATGGATTCCGGGTTCGCGCTGCGCGCCCCGGAATGACGGCGTGTGCTCTCACAACCCCATCTGGCGGCTGGCGAGGTCCTTCATGATTTCCTCGGTGCCGCCGCCGATGGCGTTGACCTTGACCTCGCGGTAGATGCGCTCGACCTTGATGCCGCGCATGAAGCCGGCGCCGCCGAAGATCTGCACCGCCTCCGAGGCGCAGAACGCCATGGTCTGGGTCGCCTGGTTCTTCATCATGCAGATCTCGGCGACCGGGTTTTCGCCCTGCTCCAGCCGCCAGGCCAGCATCTCCAGCATCGCTTGCGACGCTGCGACCTTCTGCGCCATGTCGACGATCTTGTGGCGGATCACCTGGTGCTGGGCAATCGGCTTGCCGAAGGTCTTGCGCTCCTTGGCATAGGCGATCGCCTCCTCGACGCAGACGCGGGCATAGGCCGTGCAGCTCGCCGCCATGCCCATGCGCTCGCTGTTGAAATTCTGCATGATGACCTTGAAGCCCTGGCCTTCCTCGCCGATCAGGTTTTCGGCCGGCACCCGGCATTCATCGAAATGCAATGTCGCCGTATCGGAGGCCCACCAGCCCATCTTCTTCAGCTTGGTGCGCGAGAGGCCAGGCGTATCGCCCTCGATCAGCAGCAGGCTGACGCCGCCGGCGCCCTCGCCCCCGGTGCGCACGGCGACCGTCAGGTAATCGGCGCGCACGCCCGAGGTGATGAACGTTTTCTCGCCGCTGACGACATAATGATCGCCGTCCCGGCGCGCCTTGGTGCGGAGGCTGGCGACATCGGAGCCGCCGCTCGGCTCGGTGATCGCGAGCGCGGAAATCTTCTCGCCCCGCAGCACTTCCGGCAGCACGCGCGCCTTGACCTCGGGACGGGCGGCCCGCGCGATCGGCGGCGAGCCGATGGTGTGGCTCATCAGGCTCGCACTGACGCCACCGGCACCGGCCCGCGCCAGTTCCTGCGAGGCCACGATCTTCATGAACTGGTCGGCGGGAATGCCGCCATATTCCTCGGGAAAGCCGAGCCCCAATAGACCGATCTCGGAGGCCTTGCGATAGAGTTCGCGCGGAAACTCGCCCGCTTCGTCCCACTCATGGGCGTAAGGCTCGATCTCCTTCTGCACGAAACGGCGCACCGCCTCGCGAAAGGCCTCGTGCTCGCTGGTGTAGAATGGGCTCGCCATCCCTTTGCTCCGTCGATTCCTGTGACCGGAACGATGTCCGGAAATCGCCGCCCTAACTTGCGTCGAGTGGCTGCCGGCGGCAAATGGGCGCCGATCCTACCCCCGGTCCAGCCACTAAACGCAAGACAGATTCCGGCCCCGGCCCGTCCACTGGTACCCCTGCGGATCATGATCAGGCGGCGCCAGACCGCCCACCGTGGGAGGGAAATTTGCCGGTTCGTTACTACGACTGGATCGCCCATCATGGCCGGAGGACGCCTGACAAGGTCGCGATGGTCGACCTCGGCAGCGGCCGACGCTTCACCTATGCGCAATCCGACGCGCGGATCTCGAGGCTGGCCGCGCATTTGCGGGATACCCACAAAGTAGCACGCGGTGATCGCGTCGCGGTGCTGGCGCTGAACACATCAGACACACTGGAAGTGCAGTTCGCCTGCGGGCGGCTAGGTGCCGTATTCCTGCCGCTCAACACCCGCCTCACGGTGCCGGAACTGCAGTTCATCGTCGGCGATGCCTCGCCGAAAGTCATGATCCATGATGGCGATCTCGCGGAGACCGCGCTCAACGTCGCCAGACTCTGCAACGTGTCATCGACATTGCGGCTCGGCCCTGATGGTTCCTACGAGGCAGGCATCGCAGCGGCACAGCCGATCGAGACGTTCGCGCCTGTCACGCTCGATGACATCTCGACCATCATGTACACCTCGGGCACGACAGGCCAGCCGAAGGGCGCCATCATCACCCACGGCATGACGTTCTTCAATTGCGTCAATCTCGGCGGCCTCGCCTACATCTCGCCATCCTCGGTATTCCTTTGCGTGCTGCCGCTATTCCATACTGGTGGGCTCAATTGCTACACCAACCCGGTGCTGCATGCCGGCGGCACCGTCCTGATCATGCGCAGCTTCGATCCCGGCGAGGCCTTGCGCCTGACCAGCGATCCCGCTGAGCGCATCAACGTCTTCTTCGGCGTGCCCGCGATCTACCAGTTCATGGCGCAGCATCCGTCGTTCGCGAGCGCCGATTTCGGCCGGCTGATGATCGGCGGCGTCGGCGGCGCGCCGATGCCGGTGCCGCTACTCAAGGTGTGGGAGGCGCGCGGCGTGGCGCTGCAGCAGGGCTATGGCATGACCGAGACATCGCCCGCGGTGATGGCGCTCGATCGCGAGGATGCCGCGCGCAAGGCAGGCTCCGCCGGCAAGCCTGTGCTGCACACGGAAGTGCGGATCGTGCGCCCTGATGGCACCGACGCTGATGTGGGTGAACTCGGCGAGCTCTGGGTCAGGGGCCCGAACATCACGCCGGGCTACTGGAACCGGCCCGACGCCAACGCCTCCTCCTTCACCGACGGCTGGCTGCATACGGGCGATGCGACGCGCGTCGACGAGGAGGGCTTCTACTACATCGTCGACCGCTGGAAGGACATGTACATCTCCGGCGGCGAGAACGTCTATCCGGCCGAAGTCGAGAACGTGCTGCACCAGATTGCTGCGGTCGCCGAGGCCGCCGTGATCGGCATTCCCGATGAGCAATGGGGAGAGGTCGGCATGGCGATCGTCGCCGTGAAGCCGGGGCAGACGCTGACGCCGGCGGATATCCACGCGCATTGCTCGGCGAACCTCGCTCGCTTCAAATGCCCGCGCATCATCGAATTCGTCGAGGCGCTGCCGCGCAATGCGACCGGCAAGATCCACAAGCCGACGCTGCGCAAGCAATTCGCCGAGCAGAAGCCGACCGATCTGGCGCAAGCTTCGTGATGTGCCCCTCCGACGCCAACACCGTTTACGGCTAGACCGCGGTGCAGGCCAATCGACGGTTCGTAGTTCGTAGCCCGGGTGGAGCGCAGCGCAACCCGGGGGATGCTCGCCGAACGGCTCGACCGGTCCCGGATTGCGGGCTACGGGCACTGTCATCCTTGAGATCGCGCGGACGGCTCCCCACTTCAACGAGTGGCCCAACAACGCGAGCCGCCGATCGTGGAAAGCCAGATGCACTATCTGCCGATGACGCCGGGATCGTTTTCGATCCTGGTGTTCCTGGCATTGGTGCTGGTGATCCTGATCCAGCTCCGCATCCTCCGATATGCCTATCTGAGCCTCGGCGTCAGTCCGGGAGCCGCGTTCCTGCTGCTGTTCGGTTCGCTGGTCGGCAGCTATCTCAATATTCCGATCACGGAATTGTCCGGACCGCCGGTGAGATCCGGCGAGATCGTCGACTTCTTCGGTATGCGCTATGTCGTGCCGCTGGTGACCGCGCCCAGCACGATCCTGGCCGTGAATGTCGGCGGCGCGGTGATTCCGACGTTCATGTCGATCTATCTGATCGTCAGATACGAGCTTTGGGTCAGGGCCGCGATCGGCACCGCCATCATCGCCTTCATCGTCCATTCGCTGGCGACGCCGGTGCCGGGTATAGGCATCGCGGTACCCGTGTTCGTGCCCGTCGTCAGCGTCGCGATCATCGCGCTTCTGCTCTCGCGTATATATGCCGCGCCGCTCGCCTATATCGCAGGTTCAGTCGGAACACTGATCGGCGCCGATATTCTCAACCTGGACAAGATCGGCAGCCTGGGGGCGCCGATCGCCTCGATCGGCGGCGCCGGCACGTTTGACGGCGTTTTCCTGACCGGCATCCTCGCCGTGCTGCTCGCCTCCATCGTTTCGCCATCACCCCTGCACCGCGCCTCATAGCGAGACGTCAACCCGGCAGGAAGATGGCGAACGGCTCGTCGACGGTGCGGCGCAGATGTTCGCGATAGAGCGCGTAGTTTTCATCCTCGGGTGACACCCGCCCGACCGAGGGATTGGCGATATTCTTGATCGGCACGAATGCGATTGGTGCAGCGATCGGCGTCAGCAGCGAGCCGCGGCCGGCGAGCAGTGTCGTGATGATGCCGTACATCTCGCCGGTGTTGCGCGGCCTGGACACCGTGATCAGGCGATGCTGGCCGTGCCGGTTGGTGACGAGATAGACGAAGCCGGATTGGTTGGGCACGGCGACTTCGCCGAACTGGGTGTAGGCGGCATCCAGCCGTTCGCCCTCGCGAAAAATCAGCGACGAGACGGCGTCGTCCCAGGCGATCTCGGTGCGATAGGCATAGACCGCGTCCTTGGCCCCGAAGGAGGGCCTGACCGTAAGATAGGTGCCCTCGATCCACTGCACCGCCCGCCGCGAATACGCCCCTAACCCGTCGGGCGCGACTTCGCCATTGGCCACCGGAATCGCCGGCGCCGGCTGGACCTTGC
>NZ_PSRR01000213.1 GCF_004296405.1 Bradyrhizobium sp. Leo170 | reverse complement strand
CGATCGGCGAGCGGCTGGGGCGCAATGCCCGTTTCGCCTCGCTCGGCAACGGTTCGGCGGCAGCGCTGATGGGCGCCGCCGGTTACCTGATCTCGAGCCGTTCCGTGTTCCTGGTCACCTTCATCCTGGCGATACCGACCTTGATCGCGCTGTCGCGGATCCGCGAGAAGGAGATCGATATCGCGCAGGCCCATGGCGCCGTTGTCCGCGAGGTGCCCGACAAGAAAGCGACCAGCGTGTTCGCGCTGTGCAGCAAGCGGGCATTGCTGATCTTCGCCGTCAGCATGCTCCTGTTCCAGCTCGCGAACGCGGCGATGCTGCCGCTGATGGCGGGCGTGGTGACGATGCGATCCAGCCAGTGGGCGCCGGTGCTGATCGCGGCTTGCATCATTGTGCCGCAGGCGATCGTGGCGCTGGCCTCGCCTTCGGTCGGGCGCAAGGCGCAGGCCTGGGGCCGGCGGCCGCTGCTCCTGCTCGCCTTCGGCGCGCTCGTGATCCGCGGCGTGCTGTTTGCGACTGTGCACGATCCCTATCTGCTGGTGGCCGTGCAGATCTTCGACGGCATTACCGCGGCGGTGTTCAGCGTCATGGTGCCCCTGATCGTGGCCGACGTCGCCTTCGGCAGCGGGCATTTCAACCTGGCGCAGGGCATCATCGGCACCGCGGTCGGGATCGGCGCATCGCTGAGCACAGTGCTCGCCGGCTATGTCAGCGACAAGTTCGGCAGCAATGTCGCTTTCTTGGGGCTCGCGGGCATCGCCTCGCTCGGCCTCCTGATGATCCTGTTGATCATGCCCGAGACGCGACGAGCCGCGCCGACGTGACTCGCGTAGCCCGGGTGGAGCGCAGCGAAACCCGGGACCGCTGGCGGAATAGGATGCAGGGGCTCCCGGGTTGCGCTGCGCTCCACCCGGGCTACGAGATGGGCTGCGGCAGTGCCAGCTTGCGATAGAGTGCGCCGTAGAGGGCGGCCGAGATGCTCCAGCTAAAGCTCCGCGCCATGGCGCTGCGGCGCATGGCGTCGAGCCGTTCCTTGGCGACGAACGCCTCGAACGCCCGGCGCACGCCGCCGAGGAAGGATTCCGGCGACGGCTGCGGGAACAGAAATCCGGTCTCGCCGTCCTTGATGGTCTCGGCCAGCCCGCCGGTCTGGTGGCCGATCGGCAGTGAGCCGAAGCGCTGCGCATACATCTGGCTCAGGCCGCAGGGCTCGAAGCGTGACGGCATCAGCGTGAAATCGCTGCCGGCAAAGATCCTTCGTGCCTGGGCGTCGTTGAAGCCGATCGCGACCCCGATGGCGTCCGGCCGCCGCCGGTGCGCTTCCACCAGCGCCTGCTCGATTCCCGGCTCGCCGGAGCCGGTGACGACGATCTGCCCGCCGGCCGCGACGATCTCGTCGGCCGCCGACAGCACGAGGTCGACGCCCTTCTGGTGGACCAGCCGGGCGACCAGGCCGAACATCGGTCCGCGGGAGACCGCGAGGCCGAACTGCTTGCGGACGTAATCCGCATTGGCCTGCTTGCCGGCCCAGTCGCCGGCGCCGAACTGCTGCGCAAGCTTGGCGTCGAAGCGCGGGTCCCAGCTCTCGTCGATGCCGTTGAGGATTCCGGTGAGCTGCGCGGCATTGGAGCGGATGCGCAGCAGGCCCTCGAGCCCGCAGCCGAGCTCTGCCGTCGTGATCTCCCTGGCATAGGTCGCGCTGACGGTCGTCAGGTGCGAGGCATAGACGATGCCGCCCTTGAGGAAGGACAGCTTGTCGTAGAATTCGAGCCCGTCGATATGGAAGGAATTTTCCGGCGCGCCAATCCGCCGCAACGAATCCTTCGGGAAGAGTCCCTGATAGGCGAGGTTGTGGATGGTCAGGATCGAGGGGATGCGTGCGCCGCGCCAGGCCAGATAGGCCGGCGCCAGCGCGGCCTGCCAGTCATTGGCGTGGACGAGGTCGGCTGCCCAATTCTTGTCCAGACTGCCTGCGGCGAGTTCTGCCGCGGCGGACGCGAAGCGCCCGAAGCGGATGTCGTTGTCCGGCCAGTCGCATCCACTCTCGTCGCCGTAAGGGTTGCCTGGACGGTCATAGAGCTGTGGGCACAGCACGACGTAGACCGGCATGCCGTCGCGGGTCGCGGCGCGGCCGATCGTGCATGCGGGCATCTCCGCAAGCGGCGCGCATTCGCCAACGATTTCAATATGAGTGAGCTGCTCGATCACGTCCCGATATCCGGGGAGCATGATCCGGACATCGTTCAGGGGACGCAGGGCTCGGGGAAGGGCGGCAGAAACAGCGGCAAGGCCGCCGACGCGGACGAAATCGTCCATTTCAGTGGTGATGAATAAGACCCTCAAAAAAAGCGCCTCGCTCCAACCTGTAAACGACTATGCAAAAATGGGTCCAATTTGCCTTTGACGAAAATCAAAGGGCCCGCCCAGTCCGGTCTGGATCAGACGCTTCCCTGTAGAAGCCGCTCCACCTTCTTGTTTGAGCATGATCCTTTCGGAAAACCGGTTTCCACTTTTCCGGATCAGGCTCTAGGTTGACGCCGCGCCGACAAGAGGTGCGGCCGAGGGAGCTTTGCGAATGACGATAGTCGAGAACGATGAGGGCTATTTGACAAAGAGCCTGGACGGCCTTCGTGTGCTTGATTTTTCGACTACGATCGCCGGCCCTCATTGCACGCGCATGCTTGCCGACCTCGGAGCGGACGTCATCAAGATCGAGCCTGCCGAAGGCGAGATGATGCGTACCCGCCCACCGGTGCGTAAGCTTTGCTCGACTGCGTTCGGCCAGCTCAATGTCGGCAAGAAGAGCCTGACGCTCGACCTGAAGTCGGCGGAAGGGGCGGAGGTGGTACGCCGGCTCGTCGCGACCGCCGACATCCTGGTCGAGAATTTCCGCCCGGGCGTGATGCAGCGCTTGAGGCTCGATTATGCCAGCCTGCGCGGGCTCAACCCGCGGCTGATCTATTGCTCGATCTCCGGCTATGGCCAGACCGGGCCGTCTGCCGGCTTGCCGGCCTATGCTCCGGTCATCCATGCCGCCTCCGGCTACGACATGGCACATCTCGCCTACCAGGCCGGGCGGAGCAGGCCCGACTATTGCGGCATCTACATTGCCGACGTGCTGAGCGGCGTCTATGCGTTCGGTGCGATCGGAGCGGCGCTGCATCAGCGGCACCGCAGCGGGGAGGGCCAGCACATCGACGTCTCCATGCTCGAAGCGATGCTGAGCCTGACCTTGAACGAGGTGCAGTGGGCGCAGTTCAAGGTGCAGCCGACGGCGCGCCCGATGTTCGGCCCTGTCGAAACCTCCGACGGCTACGTGATGGTCGCGATCGCAGCGAGAAGACGTTTCAGAGCCTGATGCAGGTGATCGGCCGTCCCGAATGGGTGAGCGACCCGCGCTTCGCCAGATATTCCGACCGCCGGGAAAATTGGGCGGCCTTGATGGATGGCGTCGAGGATTGGTCGCGCCGCGTGACGACGGAACAATGTCTCGCCGCGCTGAATGAGGAGGGCGTGCCCTCATCCGCCTATCGCACGGTTGAGCAAGCGCTGGCCGATCCGCAGCTCGCGCATCGCGGCGCTCTGGCCGAGGTCGAGGACGGCGGCGGGACCTTCAAGGTGGTCAATCTGCCGTTCCGGATGTCCGGTGCGAAGGTTGCAGCCGTAAAGCGAGTCTCGACGCTCGGCGAGCACACCCGCGCCTATCTCAAGGAGGCCGGCCTGTCCGAAGCGGAGATTGCCGCGTTCGCCGGCTAGCAGTGATTCGACCAGGTTGAATTGCATCCACGATGGACGTTGCGCTCCCTCTCCCGCTTGCGGGGGAGACGAGCATAGCTCGCTCCGGGAGGGCCGGGGTGGGGATGTCGCCGCGATTCACGCTGTCCAAGCGTGGGGAGAGAGCCCCCAACCCGGCGCTCGCGCCGACCTCCCCCGCAAGCGGGAGAGGTGAAGTAAATCCCGCGGCTGTCGCGGTTTGTCTCGCGTCGGCAGACGTGGCAATGTTGCCGCAACAACAAAGAATGTTGGGAGAATAGAGATGAAAAGTTTCCAGGTTGCCGAGTTCAACGCCCCCTTGAAGGAAGTCGACCAGCCGACGCCGGAGCCGACCGGAACGCAGGTGCTGATCAAGGTGAAGGCGGCCGGCATCTGCCACAGCGATCTGCATATCTGGGAAGGCGGCTACGATCTCGGCCACGGGCGCAAGCCGCTGTCGCTGAAGGATCGCGGCGTCTCGCTGCCGCGCACGATGGGGCACGAGACCGTCGGCGAGGTGGTGGCGTTCGGGCCGGACGTGAAGCCGGGCGACAGCGGCGGCCTCAAGGCCGGCGACGTCGCGCTGGTCTATCCCTGGCTCGGCTGCGGCAAATGCCCGACCTGCCTGGCCGGCGACGAGAATATGTGCGCGGTCAAGCCGAACTCGCTCGGCGTCTATTGCGATGGCGGCTATGCCGATCACATGCTGGTGCCGCATCCAAAGTACCTGCTGACCCTCAAGGGGCTCGATCCCGTCACCGCCGCGCCCTATGCCTGCTCGGGCGTGACCACCTACAGCGCGCTGAAGAAGGTCGAGTTCGCCTTCGATTCGCCGATCGTGATCATCGGCGCCGGCGGTCTCGGTCTGATGGCGCTGTCGCTCCTGAAGGCGATGGGCGGCAAGGGGGCTGTTGTCGTCGACATCGACGCGCGCAAGCGCGAGGCGGCGGAAGCGGCCGGCGCGCTCGGCACCGTTGACGGCAAGGCGCCCGATGCGCTGGAGCAATTGGCGAAGAAGGCGGGCGGGCCGATCCGCGCGGTGATCGATCTGGTCGGCAACGCCCAGACCACGCAGCTCGGCTTCGACTGCCTGGCCAAGGGCGGCAAGCTCGTGATCGTCGGCCTGTTCGGCGGTGGCGCGACCTTCGCGCTGCCGCTGATCCCGATCAAGGCGATCACGATCCAGGGCAGCTATGTCGGCAACCTCCGCGAGACGCAGGAACTGCTCGACCTGGTCCGGACCAAGAAGATCGCGCCGATCCCGGTAACGACCGTTCCGCTCGCCAAGGCCTATGATTCCCTGCTCGAATTGCAGAAGGGCAAGCTGGTCGGCCGCGCCGTGCTGACGCCTTAGGCCGCCACGGTACTCCGCCGTCATGCCCGGGCTTGCCCGTCTTCGCTATCGCTTCGCCGGACTGACATTAGAGTGCCCGGCGAAGCCTCGGCGTAGCCGGGTCCCGGGCATCCACGTCTTACTGTCAATCAGCGGGAAGAGCGTGGATGGTCGGGACAGGCCCGGCCATGACGAGTCCAAAACTTCCATTGTCTCGAATGGAAAATCCCATGTCCGCAAACAACGCGCTCCACATTGCCGTGCTCGGCGGCGACGGCATCGGTCCGGAGGTAATGGCGCCGGCACTCGAGGTGTTGCGCAAGATCGAAGCGACGACGGAGCTCAGGTTCCGCTTCACTGAGTCGCCCGCGGGCGCCAACCATTATAGAGAGACCGGCACCTCGATGCCGGAATCGACGGTCCGGCTATGCGAGCAGGCGGATGCGATCCTGTTAGGGGCCTGCGGCCTGCCGTCGGTGCGCTACCCTGATAACACCGAGATCGCGCCGCAGATCGAGTTGCGCTTCCATTTCGATCTCTATGCCGGCGTGCGGCCGGCGCGGCTGATCCCGGGCGTGCCAAGCCCGATCGTCGGCGCCGAGCAGCGCGGCATCGATTTCGTCGTGATCAGGGAATCGACCGAAGGCCTGTTCGCCTCGATGGGCAAGGGTGTCGTCACCGAGGACGAGGCGCGCGAGACCATGCTGATCACGCGCAGGACCTCCGAGCGCCTGTTCGAGTTCTCGTTCCGCCTCGCCGAACGCCGCAAGGCACGCGGCCGCGTTGGCGGCGGGCTGACCTGCGTCGACAAGGCGAACGTGTTCAAGGCTTTTGCGTTCTTCCGCGGGATCTTCGACGAGACGGCAAAGCGGCATCCGGACGTCAGGGCCGACCACCTCTATATCGATGCCTGTGCGGCGTTGCTGGTGAAGCGTCCGTGGGATTTCGACGTCATGGTGACGGAGAACATGTTCGGCGACATCCTCTCCGACCTTGCTGCCGGACTGATCGGCGGCATGGGCATGGCGCCGTCAGCCGACATCGGTGACCGCTACGCGGTGTTTCAGCCCTGCCACGGCACCGCACCCGATATCATGGGGCAGGGCAAGGCCAATCCGACCGCCATGATCCTCTCGGTTGCGATGATGCTGGACTGGCTCGCCGACAAGCACGGGCTTGAGAGTGCGGCGGAAGCCGGTGAGCGGATCGAGCGCGCAGTCGACAAGGCCTATGCCGGCGGCATCAAGCCGACCGAATTCGGCGGCAGCAACGGCACCGCCGACATCGCCAAGGTAGTGCTGGCGCTGTTGTAGGTCGAACGCGCCAGCCGCCCCAGGGACGCGGTCACGTCGCCGGCGATCGCGCGACCAATTGTCGCTCCCGGCATCGCTGCTGGAACGAATGCGCGGCTGCGCATCGCATTGAGAGCCGCGAAAAGCAAAAAGCGCCGCCATCTCGATGGCAGCGCTTCAGCAAAGCCTCGATCCGAACCAACGCATAGCCCGGTGCAGCGTTTTGCCACGGTTCGACGCGCTTGCGCGGATCGATGCGGTCCGCGCCACGAAACGGAAGGGCCGACGGCTCAGCCTTCGTTCGCGGCGATCGATTCCATCAAGGACACCAGTTGACGTTGAACTGTCTGGTCCTTGATCTTGCTGTAGGCTCGCAGCAACCTCAGGCTGAAAGCACTGTCCAGGAAAAGGAGGCTTTCGACCTCGCGCGACTTGTTGTCGCCGTCGTAGAAGAACGTGACAGGCACGTCGAGCGCGGAAGCGATCTGCTGAAGGCGAGCAGCGCCGACGCGGTTCACGCCCTTCTCGTACTTCTGGACCTGCTGGAAGCTGACGCCGAGCTTTTCGCCCAGCTCCGCTTGCGAGATCTTTTGCTCCACACGCCGCAGGCGAATCCGCTTGCCCAACTCAATGTCGGGCTTGCCGGCACTGCGTTGCTTCATCTTCTTTGCTGCTGATCTGTTCATTCTGGTTACCCGTCCTTCAAATCGGGAGGCCCTGCGCAGATTGGTCAGGGATTCGTCCATACTTCCGCGTTAACTTTGTCCGGATCGTGAGTTCGTTCGCGAACCACGGTACTCCAAGCAGACTGTCGAATGGTAGCCAAACGCCACGCGCTTTGGAAGTATCCGGATACCGGCGCCGTCAGACTACCTAAAGTCGTCAACGCCCGGGATAACTTGCGATATCCCGCCACGTACATTTGGCAAAATATTGGACAAACCACAACTACTACGGGTTGGATCGATACAGATTTTGAACGCATGCTTACTACCTCGCCTCTGCATACGTAATCCTACACCCCGTACTTGTACGGGACCTGAACGGCTCGGATTTCGCCGAAAAATGACAGCGGACGTAGCCGCGTGGCGCATCCCTCCCGCGCGTTACGCGCATTAGAAGGAAAACAGAGGACCAATCACCCGCTGGACAATTTCGCAAAATTTCTGGATCATCTGCTTATTCACGCGCCCGACCACCCGCAGGCTTTTGTGGAGAGGCTCATGAAGCGAAGAAATGAAACGCCGCGAATCTATCTCGCAAGTTCGGGAGCGGAAGAAATGCCGGTTGCCCATACCGAAGAACGGTTGCTCTCGCTGCTTGCGACGCTTGAGGAGTGCAGGGACTTCCTCACGGACAAGGCAAGTCCGGAAACGGCGCGTTTGCTGTCGCTGGCAATCCTCGAACTCAGGATGGAACTGCATCAGGTGACCGACGCCGAGCTCAAGGCGCTGTGCGATCTGATGACTCCGGAGGAGCGGCCGCCGCAGGAAGTAAGGTCGGTCTCGGGCAGGCCGCTGCCGCCGTATCTGAAACTGGTCAAATAGCGCCCGTTAGCGCGTAGCCCGGATGGAGCGAAGCGCAATCCGGGACCTGGCCAGACGAATCGTGTGGTCCCCCGGATTACGCTGCGCTCCATCCGGGCTACGATTCTCTAGCCCGCCGTCACGTCGACCAGTTCGGCGCCGTCGAGAACGCGCGTGGCCTTCTCGCGGTCGAGATCGCCTTCCCACGCCGCCACCACGACCGTCGCAACGCAGTTGCCGATCAGGTTGCCGACGGCGCGGGCCATGCCGATGAACCAGTCGACCGACAGCACCAGCACGAGGCCGATGGCGGGAATGGTCGGCACCGCGTTCAGCGTCGCCGCCAGGATCACGATCGCCGAGCCCGGCACGCCGTGTGCACCCTTCGAGGTGATCAGGGAGACGCCGAGCACCAGCAACAGATCGCCGAACGACAGCGGCGTGTTGGTCGCCTGTGCGATGAACACCACAGCCAGCGTGAGGTAGATCGAAAAGGCGTCGAGATTGAACGAATAGCCGGTCGGGATCACGAGCCCGACGACGGAGTCCTTGACGCCCAACCGCTCCAGCTTGCGCATGATCTGCGGCAGTACCGCGTCGGAAGAGGCGGTCGCAAGCACGATGGTCAATTCCTCGCGCAGGTAGCCCAGGAATTTGAGGATGTTGATGCCGGCCAGGGCCATGACGCCGCCAAGCACGCCGAACACGAAGATCGCGACCGAGACGTAGAACAGCGCGACCAGCGAGACCAGTTGCTTGAGCGAGCCTACGCCGTATTTGCCGACCGTATAGGCCACCGCGCCGAGCACGCCGAGCGGGGCGGCGCGCACGATCAGCCCCATCGCGCGGAACAGCACCGCCGACACCGCGTCGATCATGGACGTGACCTTCTCGCCCTTTTCGCCGCCGACCAGCGCCAGGCTGACGCCGAAGATCACCGCGAAGAACAAGACCTGCAGCACATCGTTGCGCGCCAGCGCATCGAAGGAGGTGGTCGGAATGATGTTCAGGAGGAAAGCGCCGATGCCGCCGCCTTGCAGCTTGTGGGCGTTGTCGGCATAGGTGTTGAGCGCCTTGGCATCGAGCGTTGAGGTGTCGATGTTCATGCCATGGCCGGGCCCGAACAGATAGGCGAGCAGGAGGCCAACGACCAGCGCGATCGTCGTCATCACCTCGAAATAGATCAGCGCCTTGACGCCGACGCGACCGACCTTCTTGAGATCGCCGGCGCCGGCAATGCCGTGCACGACCACGCAGAACACGATCGGCGCCACGATCATTGAGATCAATTTGAGGAATGCGTCGCTGAAGATCTTCAGCCCGATCGCGAAGTCAGGGGCGATCACGCCGAGCGCGATACCGAGCAGCAGCGCGGCAAGCACCTGGACGAAAAGCGATGTGTAGAGCGGCTTGCGAGCTTCGGTGGCGGCCGTTGCTGTCATGGTCGACATGGCGTGTTCCCCATAGGTTTCGTCCATTCGTAGCAACTTGCGTGCCAAAAGGTCGCAGGAGATCGCCGTCTGCCGTGCAGCGCGCGGCTCGAATGGGCGTTCGATCCCTGCCTTGAAATCAGCTTCCATCGCTCCATTCTTTTGCATACGCTTCGAGATCGCTGCCGCTTCGTCGGCGGCACCCACGACCCCGGTTAACAGGGGCGGGGCATCACAGGGAGGGAGACGATGAAGCGAAGATCCGTGCTCGCCGGGCTTGGCGCTACGGCTGTTGTCTGCACATTCGGCGCGCCGTCAATTCTCAGAGGCCAAACGCCTGTCTCGCTGAATGGCGCAGTGCAGTTCAACGACGATCACGCGTTCACCAAGGCGCTGGTGCGATTCCAGGAGCTGGTGCGGCAATACTACGGCAAGCCGCTCAATTTCACGCTGCACAAGAACTCGTCGCTGGGTCTCGAAAAGCAGTATTTCGAATATATGTCGCAGGGCAAGGCCGTCGACTATGCGATCGTCTCGCCGGCCCACATGTCGACCTTCGCCAAGGCCGCGCCCTTCATCGATGCTCCCTTCGTGTTCAAGGGCATCGAGCACATGAACAAGGTCGTTGAACAGAATATCCTGGCGCCGATCGCCGATGAAGTGGCGAAGAAGGCCGAGGTCGTTCTCGTCGGCTACGCAGGCGGCGGCGTCCGCAACATCTTCGCCAACAAGCCGCTGAGGACGCTTGCCGACATCAAGGGTCTCAAAATCCGCGTGCAGGGCGCGCCGATATGGTCGAAGACGTTCGCTGCCGCCGGCATGAGCCCGACCGTGATCGCCTATAACGAGGTCTACAACGCGATCCAGAATGGCGTGATCGCGGCCGGTGAGAACGAGGCGGCAGGGGTCGAGGCGATGAAGTTCTACGAAGTCGCGCCGCACCTCAGCCTGACGCAGCACGCCGTGTCGATCCGGCCGATCTGCTTCTCGGTGAAGACGCTCAAGACCCTGCCCAAGGAGCTGCAGGACGCGATCTTCAAGGCCGGCAAGGAGGCCGGTGATTTCGGCCGGCAGCTCGAATCGAGCGAAGAAGTCGTCAAGCTCGATGCGTTGGAGAAGGCAGGCAAGCTCAAGCGCGTCCCGTTCGAGGAGCGCGACGCCATGAAGAAGCTCGCTGATCCCGTGATGGCCACCTACGCGAAGGAAATCGGCGCCGAAGGCATCTTTGAAAAGATCAACGTCGCGTAAGCCGGCAAGCCATTGAATGAGATGTCGGGGCGAGCCTTGTTGCTTGCCGCGGGGACGACTGAGAGCGCGGGGGCCAATGACCGAAATGCCGCTGACAACCAGGCCAAGTTTGTGGCGTCGCGTCACAGCCGGCTACGCGAAACTCCTGGAAATCCTGCTGGCGGCGTGCGTCGGCATCCTGGTCGTCCCCGTCACGCTGCAGGTGATCTCGCGCTACACCCCCTTCATCCCGTCCTACATCTGGACCGAGGAGATGGCGCGGTTCCTGTTCATCTGGACGATCATGATCGGCGCGATGGTCGGTGTCAGGGAGGCGCTGCATTTCGAGGTCGACGTGTGGCCGGACCTCTCGCGGCGGGCCGAGGCCGCGGTGCGGATCCTTGCGCGTCTTGGCATCTTGGGGCTGGCGCTGGTGTTTGTATGGGCGGGGCTCGAGTTCACGCAGTTTGCCTGGAACAGGACATCGGAATTGGCGGAGTTGCCGCTCTGGCTTATTCACGTTGCCTGGCCGGTGGCGGGCGTCACCTGGATTGTGTTCGCCGGCGAGCAGATCATCGATGAAGCGCGCATCCTGTTTGGAGCTGCGCAATGAGCGGAAACATCCTTTCCGCCAGACAGGCCGCTCTGATCTTGTTTGGCTGCTTCGTCGCGCTATTGATCGTCCGTGTGCCGGTCGCTTTCGCGCTCGGCCTTGCATGCCTGCCCATCCTTCTGGTCGAACCACATCTGTCGGCGATGACGCTGGCCCAGGAAACCTTCAACGCCTACAATTCATTCATCCTGCTCGCGGTGCCGTTTTTCCTCTTGACCGCGAACCTGATGAGCATCGGCGGCATCACGGATCGGCTGGTTGCGCTGTCCCGCTCGATGGTCGGGCATTGGCCGGGATCGCTGGCGCAGATCAACGTCGTGCTCTCGGTGTTCTTTGCCGGTATCTCGGGTTCTTCGACCGCGGATGCGGCGAGCCAGTCGAAAATCTTCATCGATGCCCAGACCAAGGAGGGGTACGACCTCTCCTTCTCGATTGCGATTACAGCGGTCTCGGCGGTGCTTGCCGTCATCATCCCGCCCTCGATCCTGATGATCGTGTGGGGCGGGCTGATCTCCACCTCGATCTCCGCCATGTATCTGGCGGGCATCGTGCCCGGACTATTGATCGCGGGCGCGCAGATGCTGACCGTGCATGTCTATGCGGTGCGCCGCGGCTATCCGACCTATCCGAAGGACGGCTGGGTGGATTTCGGACGCGCTGTCTGGCGGTCGTTGCCGGCATTGACGACGCCGTTCATCATCGTCGGCGGCATTCTGCTCGGCTGGTTCACGGCAACCGAGTCCGCTTGCGTCGCAGTGCTCTATTCCATTGCGCTGTCGACGTTCTTCTACCGCGAGACTGGCCGGCGGGAACTGTACAAGGCACTGCTCGATACCGGGCGTCTGGCCGCGGTCGCGCTGTTTTGCGTCGGCACCGCCAGCGCATTCGGCTGGCTGCTGGCCTATTACAGGATTCCACAGGAACTGCTGGCCAACGTCTCGACCTGGGGCATGGGGCCGATTGCGGCTGGCTTCTTCATCTCCTTCTGCTTCCTTGTCGTGGGCTGTTTCCTTGACGCGATTCCGGCAATCGTGATCGTCGGCACCGTCCTGGAGCCCCTGGCAAGATCGGTCGATCTGCATCCGGTGCAGTTTGCGATCATCTCGATCGTCTCGCTGGCGTTCGGGCTGGTGACGCCGCCATATGGATTATGCCTGATGATTGCCTGCGCCGTTGCCGGCGTACGGCTGCGCTATGCTCTGAAGGATACTGCGATCATGCTGGTGCCGATGCTGATCGTGCTGGCGTCGCTCATCATCTGGCCGAGCGTGTCGCTGTTTCTGCCGCGCCTGATCGTTCCGGAGATGCTGAAATAGCTTTGAGCCATTCCGCGGCGCCGAAAATCTGCGCCGCGGAATCTTTGGGCGTCAAAGATTGCTGTCGGTGATCGCGGCGTAGACCATGGTGCGCAGCTCGCGCCGGAGCGGGTAGGCGCTGGAGGGAAGCACCTGGGTCATGAAGATCGCGATCAATTCTTCCGCCGGGTCGATCCAGAACGACGTGGTTGCGGCGCCGCCCCAATTGTATTCGCCGGGGCTGCCGGCGAGCAGCGTCTGCGCCGGGTTCATGGTCACGGCAAAGCCCAGACCGAAGCCGATGCCGTTATAGGCCGCCTCCGAGAACAGCGAGCGCGACAGTGCCGGCAGGTCGACGCCGCCGGGCAGGTGGTTCGATGTCATCAGCTTCAACGTCTTCGGCCCGATCAGCCGCATGCCGCCGACCTCGCCGCCATTGAGCAGCGCGCGGCAGAAGGTGAGATAGTCGGCGGCTGTCGAGCACAATCCGCCGCCGCCGGAGATCAGCGAAGGCGGCGACAGGAACGAACTGGTGGCCGGGTCATCCTGCAGCGTCAGCCCGCCCTTGCGCTCGGCGGCGTGGAACGTCATGCCGCCTTGTGGGTCGGCGGAATAGCAGGCCGCCAGGCGATGAGCCTTGTCTGCGGGCACGAAGAAATCGGTATCGTTCATGCCCAGTGGGTTGAAGATGCGCTCCTTCAGGAACTGCTCGAACGGGATGCCGCTGATCTTGCCGACGAGATAGCCAATCACGTCGGTGGCAACCGAATAATTCCAGGCTTCGCCCGGCGAGAATTCCAGCGGGATCTTGGCGAGATCCTCGATCATGCTGTCGAGCGTCCCGGCCTTGACGACTTCGCCGATCTTCATCTCGCGATAGGCGGCATCGACATTGGAGCGCTGCTGGAAACCATAGGTGAGCCCCGAGGTGTGCCGCAGCAGGTCGACGATCAGCATCGGCCGTGACGGCGGCTTGGTCAGGAACGCCGGCGCGGTGCCGGCCTGGAACACGCCGAGGTTCTTCCATTCCGGGATATATTTGTGGACGGGCTCATCGAGCGCGACGAGGCCTTGCTCGACCAGCATCATGAAGGCAACCGAGGTGATCGGCTTGGTCATGGAATAGATGCGGAAGATGGTGTCGTCCTTGACCGGCACCTTGCGCTCGACATCGGCAAAGCCCTGCACGGTCGAATGCACGATCTTGCCGCGGCGGTAGACCAGGAGCTGCGTGCCCGGAAACCGGCCGGCCTCGATGTAGCGCCGCTTCAGATGGTCTTCGAGGCGGTCGAGCGCCGCTTGCGACATGCCGGCGGATTCGGGGGAAGCGGGGGTGGGGGCTAGCATCGCTCTTCTCCGGTTGTTAGGCAGGCCTTGATAGCCGAAAAGTGTCCTGTGTTCCAATCACCTGGCGCTTACACCGCCGTGGGCCGTCGTGTAGGCTGAAGCCAAGCGATACCGATTTCGCAGGGATGGAAGCAATGCCGCAATTCAACGACACCGAGCTGACCGCCGCCGTCATCCAGAGTTTCGAGGAAACGCCGAATCCGCGGGCAAAATTCCTGCTTCAGGAATTGGTGAAGTCGCTGCACGACTATGTCCGCCGCACCGATCTCACCTTCGAGGAATGGGAGTACGCGATCGATTTCCTGACCCGCACCGGCCACAAATGCACCGATATCCGCCAGGAGTTCATCCTGCTCTCCGATGTGCTCGGCGTCTCCATGCTGGTCGATGCCGTCAACCATCGCGACCGCGACGGCGCCACCGAGACCACGGTGCTCGGTCCGTTCTATGTCGGCGAGCACAAGGTGACGCCTGATGGCACCGATATCTCGGCGACGCTGCCGGGCGAGCGGCTGTATGTGCAGGCGCGCGTCATCGATCTCGACGGCAAGCCGGTCGCGGGCGCGCCTGTTGACGTCTGGCATGCCGATGATGATGGCTTCTATGATTCACAGAAGCCGAGTTATGCGACGCAGGGCCCGTCGTCGCGGGCGCGCTTCATCACCCGCGATGATGGCCGCTTCCATTTCCGTACTATCCTGCCCTGCAGCTATCCGATCCCGACCGACGGCCCGGTCGGCGAGATGATCATGCAGACGCGCCGTCACCCGATGCGCCCCGCGCACATCCATTTCCTGGTCGCGGCGAAAGGCTATGAGCCGCTGATCACCCACGTCTTCATGGAGGGCGACAAATATCTCGACTCCGACGTGGTATTTGGCGTCAAGAACGAACTAGTCGCGAAGATCGAGAAGCGCAGCGATCCTGTGATGCCCGACGGCACGAAGACGAGCGAGCCGTGGCACCTGATGACCTATGACTTTCGCATCAAGCCGGGCGAGGGGACGCCGCCGGCGCCGCTCGGCGTGAAGGCGGAAAAGGTTGGCGAAGACGCGTAAAGCACGCGTAGCCCGGGTGGAGCGCCAGCGTAACCCGGGATCGCTCGTAATGG
>NZ_PSRR01000212.1 GCF_004296405.1 Bradyrhizobium sp. Leo170 | reverse complement strand
GAAAAGTGGGTACTAGGCCGTTCGTTCCGCGAGAACAACCTCAGTTCCTGAGCCATTCGATCAGCGCGTTCGCGGTCGCCTCGGGTTGTTCCGGCTGCGGCAGGTGCCCGCAATTGGGCAGGATCACGAGCTTGGCCCCGGGAATGCCGTTCGCCATCTCAACCGACAGCGAATTCGGGATGGTATGGTCCTCGTCGCCCGTCAGCACCAGCGTCGGGCACTTGATCCAGGCCAGCGTCGGCCGCGAGTCGGGCCGGCTGATCACTGCCGTCTGCTGGCGGATGAACCCTTCGGCCCCGACATCCTCGCCCATGTCGTGGACGAGCCGGCGCAGGCTCGCATCTTCGCGCCGCGACGGGTGCACGAAGCCGGGAAAGAGTTCATCCAACACGCCGCGGAAATCGCCGCTTTTGGCGCGGGCCATCATGCCGCGGCGGCGCTCGGAGGCCTCCGGCGTGTCGGGACGGGCCTGGGTGTTGATCAAGGCCAGCTTTGCCACCCGCTCCGGCGCCTGGCGCATGATCTCGAAGGCGATGTAGCCGCCCATCGAATGCCCGGCCAGCGCGAAACGCGGCGGCGCTTCGGCCAGGATCCGGCGCGCGATCGCCCCCATATGGTCGTCGCGGATGTGGTTGGCGACCGTGACCGGCCCGAGCCGCCATAGCGCCGGCACGACAGGGGCAAAGATCCGCGGCGAAGAGACCAGGCCCGGGACGAGCAGGATAGGCATCGTGTTGTCCATGCGGGCTCCGAAACGGGCAATTTGGCAGAAAACGAGGCTATGGCGGGAACCCTAGCTTAAAACCCCGGAGCCGCCAGTCAAATAGGCGCAAAACCCGTGTGAATGGACGTCCTTTCGCTTTGACGCGGCAGGATGTGGGAACTATGTAAAGGGCTCATGACCACATCCGAAAACGCTTCAGCCTGGCCGGACCACAAACCGACCGCGCTCCTCGTGCTCGCCGATGGCACCGTGCTGGAAGGCTTTGGCCTCGGCGCGGAAGGCCAGGCCGTCGGCGAAGTCTGCTTCAACACCGCCATGACCGGCTATGAGGAGATTTTGACCGATCCCTCTTATGCCGGGCAGATCATCACCTTCACCTTCCCGCATATCGGCAACGTCGGCACCAACGACGAAGACATCGAGACGGTGAACATGGCGGCAACGCCGGGCGCGCGCGGGGTCATCCTCCGCACCGCGATATCAGATCCTTCGAATTACCGCGCCACCCGCCATCTCGATCAATGGCTGAAGGCGCGCGGCATTATCGGCCTCTCGGGCATCGACACCCGCGCGCTCACTGCGCTGATCCGCGGCAAGGGCATGCCGAACGCCGTCATCGCGCATTCGAAAGAAGGCAGGTTCGACCTGCACGGCCTCAAGGAAGAAGCGCGGGAATGGCCCGGCCTCGAAGGCATGGACCTGGTGCCGATGGTGACCTCCGGCCAGCGCTTCACCTGGGACGAGACGCCCTGGGAATGGGACAAGGGCTACGGCCGGCAGACCAACCCTGAATTCAACGTGGTCGCGGTCGACTACGGCATCAAGCGCAACATCCTGCGCCTGCTCGCTGGCGTCGGCTGCAAGGTCACGGTGGTGCCGGCGACCACTTCAGCCGAAGACATTTTGGCGATGAACCCGGACGGCGTGTTCTTGAGCAACGGTCCGGGCGATCCCGCCGCGACCGGCAAATATGCCGTGCCCGTCATCCAGAGGGTGATCGAGTCGGGCACGCCGACCTTCGGCATCTGCCTGGGCCATCAGATGCTCGGGCTCGCGGTCGGCGCCAAGACCAGGAAGATGCATCAGGGCCATCACGGCGCCAACCATCCGGTGAAGGACGAGACCACCGGCAAGGTCGAGATCACCTCGATGAACCACGGCTTTGCGGTGGACCAGGCAACGCTGCCTGCGGGCGCAACGCAGACCCATATCTCACTGTTCGACGGCTCCAATTGCGGCATCCAGCTCGACGGCAAGCCGGTATTCTCCGTACAGTATCACCCGGAAGCCTCGCCCGGCCCGCGCGACTCGCATTATCTCTTCAAGCGCTTCGCCGACCTGATGCGCGACAAGAAGCGCGCGTAGGAACGTAGGCGGCCGAAACCGGGTTGTAGGGTGGGCAAAGCCAACGGGAGGCCGCCATGTCCGTCGTCAAGGCCGATGCAACGCCGCTCACGATCGTCTTCGAGGATGACGGCCTGGTGCCGAACAACCGGCTGCCGTTCCTGGTCTACAAGGCGACCGTCGACGTCGACAGCGACGACCCGGAGAAGACCATCGAAGGATTGTTCGGCGCCAATGGCTGGGGCGCGATGTGGCGCAACGGCGTCTTCGATTACCTGCACTATCATTCGACCGTGCACGAGGTGCTCGGCGTCTCACGAGGCAGCGCGCGCGTGCAATTCGGCGGCGAGCGCGGCAAAGTACTGCAGATATCCGCCGGCGACGTCGCGATCCTGCCCGCCGGCACCGGGCACCAATTGATTTCATCAAGCAATGATTTCTACGTGGTCGGCGCCTATCCGCCGGGACCGCCGATGGAGATCACGCGGCCGACGCCCGAAAATCACGCCAAGGCGCTGAAGATGATCCCGCGTGTGACGGTACCCAGGACCGATCCGGTGATGGGCGAAGATGGCCCGCTGGTCAGATTGTGGAAGCGGTCCTGACCCGGCAGACGCCCACACCACTGAGCAGGCGTCACGCCACATTCCCTTCAACGTGATCCGTGCGGCATCCCGGGCCCTTGGGTTCACCGGTTCACCATGCTTGGATATGATGGATAGTTGAGTCCATGCGATTGATTGGCTGGAGGAATGGCTCATGTCCGACATCCCGCACACCGTCGACCTCTCCGTGAAGCCCGAGGTCACCGCGTTCTTCGATCCGGCGACCAACACCGTCAGCTACGTGGTCAAGGACCCCGGCTCGAAGGCCTGCGCCGTGATCGATTCCGTGATGGACATCGATTACGCGGCCGGCCGCATCGCCTACCAATCCGCCGACAAGATCATCGATTTCATCACGCAAAACGGCCTCAAGCTGGAATGGCTGATCGAGACCCATGTTCATGCCGACCATTTGTCGGGCGCGCCCTATATCCAGGGCAGGCTCGGCGGCAAGATCGGCATCGGCGAGAAGATCACGGTCGTGCAGGAGACGTTCGGCAAGATCTTCAACGAAGGCACCGAATTCCAGCGCGACGGCAGCCAGTTCGACCGCCTGTTCAAGGACGGCGACACCTATCAGGTCGGAGCCATGAAGGCCTTCGCGCTCTATACGCCCGGCCATACGCCTGCCTGCATGACGCATGTGATCGGTGACGCGGCCTTCGTCGGCGACACCTTGTTCATGCCGGACGGCGGCTCGGCGCGCGCGGACTTCCCGGGCGGCAATGCCCGCGATCTCTACCGTTCGATCCAACGGATTCTGTCGCTGCCGAGCGAGACCCGCCTGTTCATGTGCCACGATTACGGCCCGAACGGCCGCGAGATCCGCTGGGAGACGACGGTCGCAGAGCAGCACGCCCACAACATCCACGTCCATGACGGGATCACCGAAGACGAGTTCGTGGCCACGCGCGAAGCGCGTGACCGGACGCTGCAGATGCCCAAGCTGATCATCCCGTCGCTGCAGATCAACATGAAGGCTGGCAAGCTTCCGGCGCCGGAAGCCGACGGCAAGCGATACCTGAAGGTGCCGCTCAACTTGTTATAACAAAACGGCAGCGGAGCCAGCCCCGCTGCCGTTCGCAATATTTGTCGTCCCTCGAGACCGTGCCTTACGCCGCGTTGCTGCCTTCCTGGCGGCTGGCCTCGAACAGGAACCAGGTGCGGCGCTCGGTCTCGTCGATGAAGGTCTCGAGGATGCTGGCGGTGGCGGCGTCGCCATGCTCGTCGGCGAGGTTGCGCGCCTTCCGCATCGCAGCCGCGATATGCTTGTTGTCTTCCATCAATTCGCGCAGCATCTCGCGCGGCGGCACGTAATCCTCGTTGTTGTCCTTGATGGTCTGCAATTTGCTGACCTGGCTGATCGACTTCAACGTGCTGCCGCCGATCTTGCGCACCCGCTCGGCGAGCTGATCGGTGGTGGCGAAGATCGCGTCCGACTGCTCGTCCAGCATCAGATGATAATCGTGGAAATGCCGGCCACTGACGTGCCAGTGGAAATTCTT
The DNA here is from genome assembly GCF_004296405.1 of Bradyrhizobium sp. Leo170. Taxonomy (GTDB): domain Bacteria; phylum Pseudomonadota; class Alphaproteobacteria; order Rhizobiales; family Xanthobacteraceae; genus Bradyrhizobium. The sequence continues at coordinate 10,796 of NZ_PSRR01000212.1, read as the reverse complement.
GGTCTTCAGGTAGAGCGCGAAGGCATCCGCCAGCAGCGTATTGAGCGCCGCTGAAACCTTCTGGACGGCCTCGTTGGGCAGATCGGTCGGCGTATCGAGGTCGGGGGAAATTTTGTCGGATTTTGGATCAGGCTTGGCTTTGCTCACGTTGAACCTTCCTGTTAGGACACCGGACACCGGCGGCCCGAACTCCTGGTCGCCGGCCCCTCTAACGCATCATACAGATGCCGGTTCCTATGCCGGAACCCCAAGTTTTTGCCGGGCCCCCGCCGATGGACGAATGGATCGATTATTACGATTCCACGCATACGATTTATGTCAGCAAGCTGCATCGCGACCTGCATTTCCAGATCATTGCGCGGGATATCATTGCCTATATTTCCTCGCCCGACGCCGTCGTGCTCGACTATGCCTGCGGCGAAGCGCTGTCCGCAGGCCAGGTCGCGGATGCCTGCGCCACGCTCTATCTTGCGGAGCCCGCGCCCGGCGTACGCGGGCGGCTGATCGCGCGCTTTGCGCCCAACACCAAGATCCGGGTGCGCTCGCTGGAGGAGGTGCGGCAGATGGCCGAAGGCTCGGTCGATCTCGTCGTCATGAATTCGGTCGCGCAATATATGACGCCGGAAGAGCTGGATGCCGCATTCGCCGTCATTCGCCGCTTGCTCAAACCCTCCGGGCGCTTCGTGCTCGGCGATGTCCTGCGACCCGAAGTCGGCATGGGCAGGGACGTTCTCGCGCTCCTGGATTTCAGCGCCCGGCACGGCTTCCTCAGGGATGCCCTGCTCGGGCTGATCAGCACGGCGCTGTCGGACTATCGGCAATTGCGCACACGGATCGGCCTGGAGCGCTACGGCGAGGAGGAAATGCTGAAGAAGCTCGCGGCCGCCGGCTTCAAAGCCTCCCGCGCCCCCCGCAATATCGGCCACAATCCATGGCGGATGACGTTCGTCGCGCATGACGCCTACCCATGATCGTGCACGCAACCGTTAGGGTTAATCCGGGGTAAGCATGGCTAGCGCCTGCGAAATGGGCAATGATCGCCTCGGCCCGGTGGCGGAACGCGTCGACGCGGGAGCAGTGCATTGCTCTTTATCCTGGTTCAAATCCAGGCCGGGCCTCCAATCTTCTCGAAACATCCCGTAGCCCGCCTTGAGCGCCAGCCTAACCCGGGGCCGTTCGGGAACGCTGACGCAGGTGTCCCGGGTTGCGCGTTCCGCTCCACCCGGGCTACAGGCTGGCGACCCACGGCAAAATTGCCGGTTGACGGGGACTTTTTCGGGGTTTCACACGCCAAAAATCTGGTCTAAAGACCACCCGCGCGCGAGGGCACCCCTCACGCTGTGGCCATAGGGACGCGCGGTAGCGCGCCCTTTTTTTGTGCCGAAATTCCTGTTCCCGCGAGAGCTGATGCCCAAACGAACCGACATCTCCACCATCCTGATCATCGGCGCCGGTCCCATCGTGATCGGCCAGGCCTGCGAATTCGATTATTCCGGCACCCAGGCGGTGAAGACACTGAAGGAAGAGGGCTACCGCATCGTCCTGGTCAATTCCAATCCGGCGACGATCATGACCGATCCGGAGCTCGCGGACGCCACCTATATCGAGCCGATCACGCCCGAAATCGTTGCCAAGATCATCGAAAAGGAGCGCCATGTCGTTCCCGGCGGCTTTGCGCTGTTGCCGACCATGGGCGGCCAGACCGCACTGAACTGCGCGCTGTCATTGCGCAAACAGGGCACGCTGGAGAAATTCGACGTCGAGATGATCGGCGCCACGGCCGACGCCATCGACAAGGCCGAGGACCGCGGCCGCTTCCGCGAGGCGATGACCAAGATCGGGCTGGAGACGCCGCGGTCGACGCAGACCAAGACCCTGCCGGACGCGCTGCGCGCGCTCGACCATATCGGCCTGCCCGCCATCATCCGCCCGTCCTTCACCATGGGCGGCACCGGCGGCGGCATCGCCTACACCAAGGCGGAATTCATCGAGATCGTCGAGCGCGGCATCGACGCCTCCCCCACCGACGAAGTCCTGATCGAGGAAAGCGTCCTCGGCTGGAAGGAATTCGAGATGGAGGTGGTGCGCGACAGACACGACAACTGCATCATCATCTGCTCGATCGAGAACCTCGATCCGATGGGCGTGCACACCGGCGATTCCATCACGGTCGCGCCGGCGCTGACGCTGACGGACAAGGAATACCAGATCATGCGCGACGCCTCGCTCGCGGTGCTGCGCGAGATTGGGGTGGAGACCGGCGGCTCCAACGTGCAGTTCGGCATCAACCCCGCCGACGGCCGCATGGTCGTGATCGAGATGAACCCGCGCGTGTCGCGCTCTTCCGCGCTCGCCTCGAAGGCGACCGGCTTTCCGATCGCCAAGGTCGCTGCAAAACTCGCGGTCGGCTACACGCTGGACGAGATCGCCAACGACATCACCGGAGGCGCAACGCCGGCTTCGTTCGAGCCGACGATCGACTATGTCGTGACCAAGATCCCGCGCTTCGCGTTCGAGAAATTTCCGGGCGCCTCCCACACGCTGACCACCTCGATGAAATCGGTCGGCGAGGTCATGGCGATCGGCCGCACCTTCCAGGAGAGCCTGCAGAAGGCGCTGCGCGGACTGGAGACCGGACTGACCGGCCTCGATGAGATCGAGATCGAAGGTCTCGGACAGCACGACGACAAGAACGCGATCCGCGCCGCGCTCGGCACGCCGACGCCGAACCGCCTGCTGCAGGTGGCACAGGCGATGCGGCTGGGCTGGTCGGACGAAGAGATCTTCAATTCCTGCAAGATCGATCCCTGGTTCCTCACCGAGCTGCGCGGCATCGTCGAGATGGAAGCCAAGGTCCGCGCCCGCGGCCTACCGCCGAATGGCTACGGCATGCGCATGCTGAAGGCGATGGGCTTTTCGGATGCGCGGCTCGCCGTGCTGGCCGAGACCACGGAAGCCGAGATCACCGCCAAGCGCCACGCGCTCGGCGTCCGCCCGGTGTTCAAGCGCATCGACACCTGCGCCGCCGAATTCGCCTCGCCCACGGCCTATATGTACTCGACCTATGAGGCGCCGTTCGCAGGTCTTGCGGCCGATGAGAGCGCGCCGTCGGACAAGAAGAAGGTCGTCATCCTCGGCGGCGGGCCGAACCGCATCGGCCAGGGCATCGAGTTCGACTATTGCTGCTGTCATGCCTGCTTCGCGCTCGACGATGCCGGTTACGAGACCATCATGGTCAACTGCAATCCGGAGACGGTGTCGACCGACTACGACACCGCCGACCGGCTCTATTTCGAGCCGCTCACGGCCGAGGACGTGCTCGAGATCATCGCGACCGAGCGCAAGAACGGCACGCTGCACGGCGTGATCGTGCAGTTCGGCGGCCAGACCCCGCTGAAGCTCGCGCGTGCGCTCGAGGCCGCGGAGGTGCCGATCCTCGGCACTTCGCCCGATGCGATCGATCTCGCCGAGGATCGCGACCGCTTCAAGCGCGTGCTCGACAAGCTCCGCCTGAAGCAGCCGAAGAATGGTATCGCCTATTCGGTCGAGCAGGCGCGCCTGGTGTCCGCCGACCTCGGCATGCCGCTCGTGGTGCGCCCGTCCTACGTGCTCGGCGGCCGCGCGATGCAGATCATCCGCGACGAGAACCAGCTCGCCGACTACCTGCTCGGAACGCTGCCCGAGCTGGTGCCGGGCGACGTCAAGGCGCGCTACCCGAACGACAAGACCGGGCAGATCAACACCGTGCTCGGCAAGAACCCGCTGCTGTTCGACCGCTATCTCTCCGATGCGACCGAGGTCGATGTCGACTGCCTCTGCGACGGCAAGGAAGTCTTCATCGTCGGCATCATGGAGCATATCGAGGAGGCCGGCATCCACTCCGGCGATTCCGCCTGTTCGCTGCCCCCGCATTCGCTCGATGCCAAGACGATCGAGGAGCTCGAGCGGCAGACCCGCGAGCTTGCGCTCGGCCTCGACGTGGTCGGGCTGATGAACGTGCAATATGCGATCAAGAACGGCGATATCTACGTGCTCGAGGTCAATCCGCGCGCCTCGCGCACGGTGCCCTTCGTTGCCAAGGTGATCGGCACGCCGGTCGCGAAGATCGCGGCGCGCATCATGGCCGGCGAGAAGCTCGCCGACTTCAATCTGAAGAAGAAGAAGCTCGAGCATGTCGGCGTGAAGGAATCGGTATTTCCCTTCGCACGCTTCCCCGGCGTCGACACCGTGCTCGGGCCGGAGATGCGCTCGACCGGCGAGGTCATGGGCATCGACCGCTCCTTCGAAGTCGCCTTTGCCAAGAGCCAGCTTGGCGGCGGCACGCGCGTACCGCGCAAGGGCACCGTGTTCGTCTCGGTGCGCGAGACCGACAAGGACCGCATCACCGACGCGGTCAGGCTGCTGCATGGGCTCGGCTTCAAGGTGATGGCAACGTCGGGCACCCAGCGCTTCCTCACCGACAGGGGCGTGCCGGCAGAGAAGGTGAACAAGGTGCTGGAGGGGCGGCCGCACATTGTCGACGCCATCACCAATGGCGACGTCCAGTTGGTGTTCAATACCACCGAGGGTCCACAGGCGCTCGCCGACAGCCGTTCTCTGCGGCGCGCTGCCCTCTTGCATAAAGTGCCGTATTACACCACTCTTTCAGGCGCTGTGGCGGCCGCCCAGGGCATCCGCGCCTACCGGGACGGGGACCTTGAGGTCCGGACGCTGCAGAGTTACTTTTCCGAGAACTGACCGTCAGCCTCGGCCCAATATTCGCTCCCAGGGCCCGCTAAACGGTTGGTAATGAAGCCGATACGGCTGGAACTCACCGCCCGTTTGGATGTTGTCTCGGCCCCTCAGGGGCCGCGAATCACTAAGCGGGCGGGCTGGCGTTTTGAGCCGTGATGGCCCGAGTCCAGCGCAATCGAAGCAACGCCTATCCGCGCGCCGCTGCGGTTCGCCCCGATTTGAAGGATGAGAGATGATGGTGGAAAAGGTTCCGATGACCGCGACCGGATATGCGGCTCTCACGGACGAATTGAAGCACCGCCAGTCGGTGGATCGTCCGCGAATCATCGAGCACATCGCCGAGGCGCGATCACATGGGGACCTCTCGGAAAACGCGGAATATCACGCCGCGAAGGAAGAGCAGTCCCATAACGAAGGCCGTATCGCGGAGCTTGAGGACAAGCTCGCGCGCGCCGACGTCATCGACATCACCAAGCTCTCGGGCGACACCATCAAATTCGGCGCCACCGTTACGCTGATCGATGAGGATACCGAAAAGAAAGCGGTGTGGCAGATCGTCGGCGAGGTCGAGGCCGACGCCAAGAAAGGCCGCATCTCCATCACCTCGCCGCTTGCGCGCGCGCTGATCGGCAAGACCAAGGGTACGACCGTGGAAGTGATGGCGCCCGGCGGCGCCAAGGCCTACGAGATCACCAAGGTCGAGTGGCGCTAGATCTATTCCATTTCAAATGTGCAAGAGAGCCGCGTTTATCGACGCGGCTTTTTTGTTGCCGTAGCCCGGGTGGAGCCAACGGGTCGCGCGCGCCCCGTTGGCTCCGCCCGGGCTACGGGCTACAGACTACGGTTCACATCCCGTTAACAGGATTGTGAGTGGAACCGCTGTCGCATTTCCCTCGTCTGCGACACGTACACTTGATTATGCTTCATAACTATCGCGAGGGGACATTCCGGCAACGGCGCCAGTTTTTTGGTTCGACACAAGGAACTGCGCGCGCAGTTCTGCGTATCGAGCTGACCGGCTGTGGGCAGCGGCACTCCATCGCGAGACGACCATCGGCCGCGGACAATGCCCGCGGTCATCCACCAGAGGGGGTAGAACATGGACCAGATTTTCTCGAAATGGCAGCCGCTCGCGCTCAGCCTGTTTCGCTTCGTCACCGGGCTATTGCTGTTTCAGTACGGCGTCGCCAAGATCTTCAAATATCCGGCGATCCCCTATTTCGCCGACATCCCGCCGCTGATCATGGTCGCCGGCCTCCTCGAGCTCGTGCTCGGCGCGCTACTGATGATCGGCCTGTTCACGCGGGTGTCCGCGTTCATCCTGTCGGGCGAGATGGCCTTCGCCTACTTCCTCGGGCACATGTTCAAGAACCCGGCCGCGCCGGTGTTTCTCCCGCTGCTCAACAATGGCACCGCAGCGATCCTGTTCTGCTTCGCCTGCCTCTATCTCGCAACCTCCGGCGGCGGCCCCATCAGCATCGACGCCGCAAGGAAGAAGTAGCCTCATTTTCGTAGCCCGGGTGGAGCGCCAGCGTAACCCGGGGGCCGCTCGTAAACACTGACGCAGGTGTCCCGGGTTGCGCGTTCCGCTCCACCCGGGCTACCGATCGCCATCGCCGCCTCACCCCGCCGCTTTCACATCCAGCGGCACGGCGGCCTCATATTTCGAATTATGCAGCACCAGCGATGTCCTGACATTGCGCACGTGAGGCGCAGCGGTGAGGTGGGTGACGAAGTTCTGGAACGTCGCCATGTCAGGGGCGACGCATTTCAGGATGAAATCCACCTCGCCCGACAGCATCCAGCATTCCCGCACCAAGGGTTCCTTGCGCACGAAATCCTCGAACGCGCGCAGATCCGCATCCGCCTGGCTCGACAGGTGCACCGCGGCAAACACCGTCACATCGAAGCCGAGCCGCTGGGGATCGAGCAATCCGCGATAGCCCAGGATATAGCCCGCTTCCTCCAGCGCCCTGACGCGGCGCAGGCAAGGCGGCGGCGAAATGCCGACGCGCTTGGCCAATTCCACATTTGTGATTCGGCCATCGGCCTGGATTTCGGCAAGAATTTTGAGATCAATCTCGTCAAGGTTCTTAGACACGCGGGTCTGGTTCCCAAGAGCTTGGAGGATTTGGTGGTTCTGACGGCAACTCTCATAGCCCAGTCGGCTCGACAGCCGCAATTTTATTGCGCGTGCAGTGCAGGATTTGATGCGGTTCCGGGGAAAAATCGCTGATATGGATTGCAATTCTTGCATAGCTACCCAGATATAATAGAGTTGGGTTTGACTCTGGCGGCGCCGCCGCGATGCCTTTCCAGGCGCTTTCCGCACAAGTCCTGACAAAATCGCCCTGAGAAGGGATTCGCCTATGCCTGCTCCTATCCATGCCAAGGTCGTCATCATCGGGTCCGGTCCGGCCGGCTACACCGCGGCGATCTACGCGGCGCGGGCGATGCTGGAGCCGGTGCTGATCCAGGGCATCCAGCCGGGCGGGCAGCTCACCATCACCACCGATGTCGAGAACTATCCGGGCTTCGCCGACGTGATCCAGGGCCCATGGCTCATGGAACAGATGGAGAAGCAGGCCGCGCATGTCGGCACCAAGATCGTCACCGATCTCGTCAACAAGCTTGACCTATCGCAGCGGCCGTTCCGCCTGACCTGCGACTCTGGCGATGTCTATCTCGCCGAGACCGTCGTGCTGGCCACCGGCGCGCAGGCCCGCTGGCTCGGGCTGCCGTCGGAAGAGACGTACAAGGGCTTCGGCGTTTCGGCCTGTGCAACCTGCGATGGCTTCTTCTATCGCGGCAAGAAGGTCGTCGTGGTCGGCGGCGGCAACACCGCGGTCGAGGAAGCGCTGTTCCTCACCAACTTCGCCTCGCAGGTCACCATCGTGCATCGCCGCGATCATTTCCGCGCCGAGCGCATCCTGCAGGATCGCCTGTTCAAGCATCCGAAGATCAAGGTGGTCTGGGACAGCGCCATTGACGAGATCCGCGGCGCCGAGAACCCGACCAAGGTCACCCATGTACGCTTGAAGAACGTCAAGACCGGCGCACTGACCGAAGTGCCGGCCGACGGCGTCTTCATCGCCATCGGTCATGCGCCTGCGACAGATCTCGTCAAAGGCCAGATCAAACTCAAACCCTCCGGCTATGTCGAGGTGGCGCCCAATTCGACTGCGACCTCCGTGCCCGGGCTGTTTGCCGCCGGCGACGTGGCGGACGAAACCTATCGCCAGGCGGTGACGGCCGCCGGCCTCGGCTGCATGGCAGCGCTCGAGGCCGAACGCTTCCTGGCTTTGCGCGCGAGCGATCGCGCGGCGGCGGAATGATCATGGCTAGAACACGCGATGGATTTACGGACATGGACTGGGACAAGCTGAAGGTGTTTCACGCAGCGGCGGAAGCGGGAAGCTTCACGCATGCCGGCGAGCAGCTTGGCCTCTCGCAGTCGGCGGTCTCCAGGCAAGTCAGCGCGCTGGAGCAGGAGCTTTCGGTCTCGCTGTTTCACCGCCACGCTCGCGGCCTGATCCTCACCGAGCAGGGCGATCTGCTGTTCCGCACCGCCCATGACGTCTTCATGCAGTTGCAGGCGGCACGGGCAAAGCTCACCGACAGCCGGGAGCGGCCGAGCGGCGACCTCAAGATCACGACGCCGCCGGCGCTCGGCATCAACTGGCTGATTCCGCGGCTCGACGAATTCACCCAGCTCTATCCGGACATCCGGATCTCGCTGATCGTCACCGACGAGGATCTCGATCTCTCGATGCGCGAAGCCGATGTCGCGATCCGCACCCGCAAGCCGACGCAGCCGGACCTGATCCAGCGCAAGCTGTTCTCGATCGGCTTCCACGCCTATTGCTCGCCGGAATACATCAAGCGCTTCGGCACGCCGCGCACGCTCGACGACCTCGACTCGCACCGCATCATCATGCTCGGCGATTCCCAGGTCCCGACGCATCTGCAGAACCGCGCCTGGCTGATCGATGCCGGCCGCAATGGCTCGGGTCCGCGCGAGCCCTACTTCAAGGTCAATAACATCCTGGGGTTGGTGCGCGCCTGTCAGCAGGGCCTCGGCATCGCTGCGCTGCCGGATTACCTGGTCGAGGAAGACAGCCGCCTGGTGCAGTTGTTCGGCGAGTCCGACTCGATCCAGCTCGACACCTACTTCGTCTATCCTGAAGAGCTGAAGACGGTGGCGCGCGTGCAGGTCTTCCGCGACTTCGTGGTCAGCAAGGCGCAGCGCTGGCCCTCGTAATCGGCTGTTTTCATAGAGGCCCCGGACTCCGCATGTCTGACATGCGGCTCGGACGGTTGCTGCATGGCACTGATGGGGATCATACTGCTCATGCGCTGAGCGGTCGCGCTACGCTTATGTCCCCCTCCTCCAGTGGTGCGGAAGCTCAGTAATCCCTCTTGGAAGGTGATTGTGTCGGCCTCACGTGGCCAATACCTTAAGCCGGGCTCGATCGAGCCCGGCTTCTTTTCGCCCTCTGCCCTCAACCGTGCATTGACAACCTCCGGCTGTCCCAGCAGTATCGCGACATGATCACGAATTCGTGCGCAGCTCTGTCGTCGAAAAAAGCTCCCCATGCGGGGAGCCGAGATCGACGCGCGCGATAGAGTTAAATCGACCGAACCGATCCCGAAGACCCCGCCGCCTGGACGGGGTTTTTATTGGTCCCGTCTCCGGCGTTTCACGCACCCCAAGGAGAAGGACCATGACTGATCTATCCGACCCATTGCAGGGCCTGTGGCTGCCCCTGATCACGCCATTTCGCGACGGCAAGCTCGACGAGCCGTCGCTGCGCCGTCTGGTACGGCACTACGCGAGCGGCCCGGTCGACGGGTTGATCCTGGGCGCCACGTCAGGCGAAGGCATGTCACTCGACATCAGCGAGTTCGAACGGCTCGTGGCGCTGGTACGGGCGGAGATCAACGATATCAGGCGCTATTTGCCGATCTGTCTCGGCCTCTCCGGCGCCAGCACCGCCAAGATCAAGGATGTGCTGGACGAGACGGCGGCCTGGCCGATCGACTTCTACCTGATCGCGAGCCCCTACTACGTCAGGCCGTCGCAGCGCGGCCTGCTGCAGCATTTCACCGCGTTGGCCGACCACGCTTCGTGGCCGCTGTTGATCTACAACATCCCCTACCGGACCGCAGTCAACATCACCAACGAGACGCTGCTCGCGCTCGCAGAGCATCCGAACATCGTCGGCATGAAGGATTGCTGCGCCGACCGCGCGCAATCGATCGACTTCCTGAAGCGGCGGCCTGCCGGCTTCCGCGTGCTGACCGGCGAAGACGCGCAATATTTCGACGCGCTCAGCGACGGCGCCGACGGCGCGATCCTGTTGTCCGCGCATGTCGAGACGGACACGTTCGCCTCGGTGCGATCGCTGCTGAAGCAGGGCAAGCGCGATGCCGCATTAGCAGCCTGGCAAGGCATCTCCGAGCTGACGCGCCTGTTATTCGTCGAGCCGAGCCCCGCACCGGCCAAGCATTGGCTGTGGCGCACGGGATTGATCGACGGCCCCGAGGTGCGACTGCCGATGGTGGAGGTAAGCGCGGAGCTTGCAGCGTGCCTGGATCGCGAGATCGAACGTCGCGCACCGACTTTGCTTGCAAGCGCGTAGCCCCCTTCTCCTTCCCCCTGAAAGGGGGGAAGGTCGGGATGGGGTCAAGCCACGGGCTCAGGCGCGCGTGGAAAGAGCTGATCCCCACCCGGTTCGCGCTGACGCGCAAACCGACCTCCCCTTTTCAAGGGGAGGTGCAGGCGCGCCATCAATCCAGCTTCGCCCGTGCGAGCCTCAGTGCGTTGCCGATGACGCTGACGGAGGACAGCGCCATCGCGGCGGCGCCGATCATCGGCGACAGCAGGATGCCGAACACCGGATAGAGCACGCCGGCCGCGATCGGCACGCCGGCGGCGTTGTAGATGAACGCGAACATCAGGTTCTGGCGGATGTTGCGCATGGTCGCGACCGACAGCCGCCGCGCCCGCACCAGTCCGCGGAGATCGCCGGTGAGCAGCGTGACGCCCGCGCTCTCGATCG
>NZ_PSRR01000211.1 GCF_004296405.1 Bradyrhizobium sp. Leo170 | reverse complement strand
CCACTAGCCGTCGCGCTCGACCGCGCCTTCGCCGAGCCTGCGCAAGGGCCAGCCCGCCACACCCGGGCCGTCATTATCCTCAAGGACGGCCGCATCGTCGCCGAACGCTATGCGGAAGGGATCGGCGTTGATACCCCGCTACTCGGTTTCTCCGCGACCAAATCCGTGATGTCGGCATTCGCGGGAATTCTGGTGCGCAAGGGGGCGCTCACGCTCGATCAGCCTGCGCCTGTTACGGCGTGGCAAGGCGCTGGTGATCCTCGCCGCGCGATCACGATGGAGCATTTGCTGCGCCATACCGCAGGGCTGGCGCTCGGCAGCTCGCTGCAGGCCTCGCTCGCGTCCGCGCTCGAGCCGGTGAACCGGATGAAATTCCTGGAGCCGGATATGGCGGTCTACGCCGAAAGCATGCCGCTGGAGACGGCGCCGGGCACCGCCTGGAATTACCACGATGGCAACACCATCATTCTCGCCCGTCTGATCCGCGACGCAGTGGGAGGCACGCCAGCCGACATGATGCGCTTTGCACGTTCTGAGCTGTTCGCGCCGCTTGGCATGCGTCATGTGACACTCGAATTCGACGCCGCGGGCAATGAAGGATCGAGCCAGATGCTGGCGAGTGCGCGCGACTGGGCGCGGTTCGGCCTGCTCTATCTCAATGACGGTGTGGTTGGCGGCAAGCGCATTCTGCCGGAGGGCTGGGTGAATTACTCGGCGACGCCGACCCGGAATGCCTGGGTCGGCTATGGCGCCGGCTTCTGGACCAACCAGGGCGACAGTCTTGGCGCCACTTACCGCGTCGGGCATGGCTGGCCGCGCGATGCCTTCTTCGCCAAGGGCACGATAGGCCAATATGTGATCATCGTCCCGAGCGAACGGCTCGTCGTCGTTCGCCTCGGGCGATCGCCGAACTGGCCGCCGGAGGGCGACGGCGTGTTCGAACTGGTTTGGGACGTCATGACCGCGACCGGCGGCAACGCAAAACTCGCCGGCGGCGATTGAATAGTTCTCACCTGGACGCGCGGTCAGCAGTAGTAGTGAGCCGCTACCTGGACGAACGCTTTTCCGCTAGATTGGGTGATATCCGCGGATCTTCTCATTCTGGTCAGTAGGGTGCAGGAGCGATGGTCGCTTGGCTCAAGTCCGGCGCGGCGCCGGCGCAATTTCACGGTCCCACGATCGAGACGACGCGGTTGATCCTGCGGCCGTGGAAGGCTTCCGACATCGCGCCGAATACCGCCATGCTGGCCGATCCCGATACGGCGCGCTTTATCACGCCCGACCACAAGGCGGTGACCAACGAAACGACTGGCTGGCGCAATGCGGCGGTCATCGCCGGGCACTGGGCGCTGTATGGTTTCGGCATGTTTGCCGTCGAGGAAAGATCATCCGGTCGATATGTGGGCCGTGTGGGTCCTTGGTACCCGGCGGGCTGGCCGGGGTTTGAGGTCGGCTGGGGCATCGCCAAGGAATGTCGCGGCAAAGGCTATGCGGTTGAGGCAGCGCGCGCCGCCATCGACTGGGTGTTCGCCAACCTTGCGGTTGACCGCATCATTCACTGCATCGATCCGGTCAACATTGCCTCGCAGGGCGTGGCGCGCCGGCTTGGTGCGAAAATCGACGGTCAGGCCGAGTTGAACGGCGATACCGTCGATATCTGGGTGACCGAGCGCGATCGATGGACGGCTTGAGAGAGCCTACTGCCGGCCCAGTTGCGTCGCCTTTTCCACGCGGTCGAAACGTTCCAGCGACAGGATCGCATCGGCGAACTGGTCGGCGCGGCCGTTCAGGACCGGGCGGGCCAGCGTCAGGAATTTCTGCTGCATCGCCTGCGCATCGGGGAACGATGACGGCTCGCCGGACGGGTCGGCATTGAGCCGCTCATGCACGCCGTCATCGGTGGTGATGCTGACGCGCGCGCCGAACGGATGGGTGCGGCCGATCTCGAGCCGATCGTCCTGCACCACATCGAACTTATCGGCGAGCGCGTCGATCGCGGCATCGCCAAGCCGGTTGTAGTCGTCCCAGCCGAAGCGGCCCTGGTCGAGGGCAACAGCGCCGGTGAAGAACATCGAGAACTGGCCGCCGACGATCGAAGTCGGGTGCCGCTTGGTGGCGGCGTCGCCGGTCAGCGTGATGCCGTTGCGGTGCAGGCCGATCTCGACCCGCTTCACCTGGTCCGGCGTCAGATTGTGCTCGCGCCGCATCGCGATCAGCGCATCGATCGCGGCATGGGTGTAGCGGCAGCTCGGATAGGGTTTGACGCCGATCTTCATGGTCTCATAGATGCTGCCGAGACCCGCGATCGCCTTGTCCGGGTGCGCATCGTCGCTGTAGCCGACGAGCAGGCCATGCTTGCCTTCCACCGATTCGACCGAGCCGACGAAATCGTTGCGCGCCAGCGTTGCGGCGATGACGCCGTTCATCGCGGCGGCACCGACCTGGTAGCGCTTGTTCCAGGCGCCGTTGATCAGGAACTGCAACGAGCCCGCGGCCTGGCTGCCGGAAACGCCGAAGGCCGCGATGATCTGCTCCTTCGATAACCCGTACAGTTTCGCAGCCGCCGCCGCCGCGCCATAGGTGCCGGCGGTCGCAGTCGGGTGGAAGCCGCGCGCATAATGCGAGGTGGGATCGAGCGCGTTGCCGAGCCGGCAGCAGACCTCATAGCCCGCGACAACAGCGGTCAGCACGTCGCGGCCGGAGGCACCGACCATCTCGCCGACCGCGAACGCGGCCGGCACCACGGGCGCGCTCGGATGCAGCGAGGAATCCGCATGCGTGTCGTCGAAGTCGAGCGAATGGCCGAGCGCGCCGTTGAGCAGCGCCGCGACCGCCGGTGTCCAGGTCTTGCCGTCGCCGAACACGGTGGCTTCGCCCTTGCCGTCCAGCGCCAGCGCTTCCAGCATCTTCAAAAGCGAGGGCGTGGATTCGGCTTCGCGCCGCGCCCGAATCGTGCTGCCCAGGAAGTCCAGCGTCAGCACTTTTGCCCGCTGCAATACTTCCGGTGGTATATCTGCAAAATTCAGGTTAGCGACGTAGGCGGCGAGCGTTGCGGTTTCGTTGGCCATCGTGTTTCCTCGTTTCACCTGGCACGGTAGGCGGGCCGGTTTCACGTTTCAAGCCGCCTTCACGCCGCGGGCATCAGCCATGCCGAACATCAGCCATAGGATCGTCGTGAGCATCAGGGATTCGGTCGCATGACAGCCACCGCGAAACATGTGCTCGGCTGGATTCGCTCCCGAAAGGGGCAATTGGCGCTGGCAGTCAGGGTTACGGTGGCGGCCGCGATCGCCTATGCGGTCGCCGTGGCGCTGCACCTCCTGCTGCCGCTCTGGGCGGTGCTGACCTCGCTGATCGTGACCCAGATGAGTGTCGGCCGGTCGCTGAAGGCGACCCGCGACTACATGCTCGGCACCATCGGTGGCGCGATCTATGGCGGCGCCATCGCGGTGCTGATCCCGTATTCCGGGGAGAGCGGCCTGCTGGGCTTGCTGGTGCTGGCGGTTGCGCCTTTGGCCTTCATCGCCGCCATCAATCCCAGCCTCAGCGCGGCCACTGTGACGGCCGTGATCGTGCTGCTGGTTCCGACCTTGCATCACGCCGATCCGCTGGCATCCGCCATCGACCGCGTCAGCGAGGTCGCCGTCGGCGCCATTACAGGACTTCTGGTGTCGTTCCTGGTGTTGCCGTCGCGCGCGGTGAGCCAGATCCGCGTCAACGCCGCGCGCCTGCTGGAATTGATCGCGGCCGCCTTCACTGAACTGCTCGCCGGCCTGACGCGCGGGCGCGACAATGACGCCCTACACCGCATCCAGGACGGCATCGGCACCGCGCTGGAAGGGTTGAATGCGACCGGCGCGGAGGCCGAGCGCGAGCGCTCCGCGCATCTATCGTCCGGTCCGGACACCGGGCCGCTGCTGCGGACCATTTTGCGACTGCGCCACGATGTCGTGATGATCGGCCGCGCCACGGTGGTACCGCTGCCGGCGAATGTGCAGGCACGGCTTGCAGCGCCCCTGTCCGACGTCAGCAAGGCGATCACGCTCTATCTGCGCTCGGCAGCCGCAGCGCTGCGCATGGGCGCGGGCGCGCCGCCGATCGCGCCTGTTCATGCCGCCCTGCAGCGCTATGCGAACGAAGTCGCCGCCGTTCGCAGCGAGGGCCTGATCCGCGGCCAGCCCGTCGGCACTGCGGAGTGCTTCTTCGCGCTGGGATTCTCGCTGGAGCAGATGCGGCAGAACCTGCTCGACCTCGATCGCGTCGTCGGGGAGTGGTCGGAGACGTCGGGGGCGACGAAAGAGCCGGCCGAAGAGTAGGGCGTGTACTCGTAAAGCCGTGGATGTCGGCTTGTCGCCAGAACGCTTGCTGCTACTCACGCGCTGTCAAAGAAGCTCTATTCAGTCATGTTGCTGACGCAATCTCTGTCTTAGTCGGTGAGAATTAAAAACACTGTGTGAGGACCGCCCAGGTTCCCACAAACGGTTCCATCGCCAGCATCGGCACGAATCCGCAAAAAATTGGCATGAGTTCGTGAACGCCTCCGCGTTCGCTTGACCATGCTTTGCGGCATCGGGAACCGAACGATCGAAGAAAATCAATCAAGGAGTCATGATGCTCTTCCGCTCGAGCGCCGCAATTTGCGGCGCCGCAGTTGCACTTGCCATTTCTGTTACCGTTGCTCGCAGTGAAATCAGCGCAGTTCATTCAAGCGCCGTCGTCGATGCCGCTTCTGGAGATGCGATCGTTGGCGCAGCATCCATGTACAATCCGTTCCGGCCCGGATGGCGGGAGGGCGGCCCGGACACAGCCTCCGGCGAGCGCTATGATCCCTCTGTCTGGGCGGCTGCCATCAAGACAAGTTTGCGTCAGAAGTTCGGTGGGGTCCAATATGGCGCGAGGCCGAAGTATGCCCTCGTTGAGGCTGTAGGCAAGAAGGTCATCGTCAAGATAAATGACGTGGGGCCACTGACGCCTGGCCGTATCATTGACCTGAATGAGCGGACGATGCGCCACTTCGATCCAAGCCTGCAGCTCGGGGTCATTAATGACGTAACAGTCAGGCCGCTTTCAGGGGACGATTGGATCCCCGGACCGGTCGATGGCCTCCTCGCCGCTGATTCTTGAGACCTCTGCGCGCCCTGATCTCCGGCGCGGGGTCACAAGTACACGCCCGAGCGCGCGATGCGGTTTGAATCTAAAGCACGACCTGCCGCAGCATCGCGGCCACGACCAGGCGGTGAAAGGGCAGGATGATCGCGAGGTAGGTCCGGCCAAGCCGATTGTGTGTCCGCACCAGCGTGGTGGTGGTGACCTCCTGGCCACCGGCATGGGCGGTGACATCGACCACGACACGAAAATCGAGATGGCTGTCGTTGAAGCCGGCCACCAGCCGTTCCGGCGTTTCGCTGAGAACCGGAAACATGCCCACCATGCCATGCGATGCCCTATCGCCTTCGCCCGATGTCTTCAGGCCAAGCGGCGCGACAATAAAATTGCGTAATCGCAACAGGGCTTCGATCCAGCGCTGGCGTCGCGCGAACATCTTCTCGGCCGCCTTGCGCGCATCAAGCGTGGTGCCGTCGACGGCGATGCGAAAGGCGTCGATGAACTCTGCACCGGCGAGCAACGGGCCGGGATCGATATCGGGCGTGACTTCGCGCGCTTTCATCACATGGCCAATCTGTTGCTCAGCAGACGGAAACGCAAGATGAGCAGAAGGGCATGGGCCGCGGTTCCGGCCGATAGCCCGATCCAGATGCCGACGGCGCCGAGCGTGGTCGCGAAGCCGAGCAGGCATGCGGAGGTGAACCCGATCAGCCAGTAGCTGATCGTGGCGAACAGCAGCGGCAGGCGCGTATCGTTCATGCCGCGCAACGCGCCGGCGGCAACCGTCTGCACGCCATCGGCGATGAAGAAGGTCGAGCCGACCAGGAGCAGCGAGGCCGTCAATTGCGCTGTTGCCTCGGCCGCTTCGCCGAGGAAGATTTCGGCGATCGCGAATCGTCCGAGGATGACGCAAAGCGTCATCGCCGACATGAAGGCGATGCCGAGCCCGGTTGCGACGATCCCTGCGCGTCTGACCGCGGGCGCATCGGCGCGACCGACGGCATGACCGACGCGGACGGTCGCCGCCATGCCGATGCCGAACGGCACCATGAACAGGATGGCCGCGATCTGCAGCGCGATCTGATGTGCGGCCAGCGCGGCCGTCGAGATCAGGCCCATCAACAGCCCCGCGGCGCCGAACAGGCCATATTCCAGCAGGAAGGAGACCGAAATCGGCGCGCGACGATGACGAGTTGCCGCATCAGCGGCCAGTCGATGCGCCAGACGCGACCAAGCACCTGATATTTCCGGAACGGCGGGCGGCGGGAGGCGAACCATAGGCCGGCGAGAAAGGTCCCGAGATTGACGATCGAGGTGGCAATGCCCACCCCGAACAGCCCGAGCGACGGCAATCCCCAAGCACCGTAGAGCAGGAGATAAACCAGCAGCGCATTGGCCGGGATCGCCGCGAGCGTGATCCACAGCACCGGCTCGGGCCGGTTGACCGCGCTCATGAAGCCGCGGATCGCAATGAACCACAGCGCCGGCAGCATGCCCCAGGCGAGGCCGAACAGATATTGCTGCGCGAGCTGCGCGGCCGTGGCGGCCTGGCCGAGCGCGAGCAGGATCTGTTCGCCGCGGAACGGCAACACCATCAGCGGCAATGTGATGAACAGCGCGGCCCACAGCCCGACACGAAGCGAGCGCCGCACCATGCGCGGATTGCGCGCGCCAAAGGCTTGCGCCGCCAGCGGGGCGACGGCGGACATCAGGCCCATGCCGAAGGTGAAGCTGACGAAGTAGACCGTCCCCGCCAATGCCGCGGCAGCGACGGCCTCGTCGCCGAACCGGCCGATGAAGGCGAGGTCGGTCGTCATCATCGCGATCTGGCCGAGCTGCGTCAGCGCCATCGGCACCGCAAGGCGCAGGGTCTCAGCGAGCTCGTCGCGCAAATGGTGACGAGGCGCACGCGCGGCCACGCGTGGCGCCATCGAAGCGCGTTCGATGTTCTCGGTTGAGGTCATGGGCCGAGATTAGCACCGCCGCGCGCCTAAAAGGTGGCGGAACGGCCACTGCAATAGCCCGGAACGCCATTGCGTAACCCGGGGCCGCTCGCGAATGCTGATGCGACTGTCCCGGGTTACGCTTTCCGCTCCACCCGGGCTACGTGCTCGCAAAGGTCAACGAAAAATGTCCTGGGTTACGGCTTGCCCTGCCTGATCGCGTTGATTTCGCGCTCCTGGGCCTCGATGACGCCGTCGGCGATCTGTCCGACGCGGGGATCGCTGACATGGGCGCGCTCGCTGGTCAGGAGCGCCGCCGAATGGAGCGGAATCACCACCTGCGTGCCCGGGGCATCGCCTGAGGTTTCGCGGCCGTGCGTGAGCCAGAGCGAAATCGTAAGCGCCGCGACCGCTGCCGCGGCAATGGTGAGATTAGTGGCGTCGCCGCCGGTGATCTGGAGAAATCTGGGCAGACGAACGCGCATGGACGCACCTGCCTGTGGGAAACTGGCAGTGCAACCGACAGGTCGGCCGATCGTTCCAATCGTCGTGGTGATTCTCTACCGCACGCGTTCGGGCACGCGGGTGATCCTGGCGCCGAGCGCGTTCAGCCGCTGCTCGATCCGCTCGTAGCCGCGCTCGATCTGGTCGGCATTGTTGATGGTGGAGGTGCCTTCGGCGCAGACGGCCGCAAGCAGCATCGCCATGCCGGCGCGGATGTCGGGGGAGGTCATCGGCGCGCCACGCAGCCGGCTCGGACCGGCGACGATGGCGCGATGCGGGTCGCACAACACGATGCGGCCGCCCATTGCGATGAGTTTGTCGACGAAGAACATCCGCGATTCGAACATCTTTTCGAACATCAGGATGACGCCGTCGCATTGGGTCGCGGTGACGATCGCGATCGACATCAAGTCCGCCGGGAAGGCCGGCCAGGGCTGGTCCTCCAGCTTCGGCACATGGCCGCCGAAATCGTCATGGATCTTCATGGTCTGGCCCGAAGGCACGACGAGGTCGTCGCCCTCGACGCCGCAGACGATGCCGAGCCGCTCGAAACCCATCCGGATCGAGCGCAGATGCTCGACGCCGGCCCGCGCGATGCGCAGCGGCGAACGCGTCACGGCGGCAAGCCCGATCAGCGAGCCGACCTCGATGTGGTCGGGCTGGATCGCATAGTGCGTGCCGCCGAGCGTGGCGGGGCCGTGGACGATGATGGTATTGGTGCCGATTCCCTCGATCTTGGCGCCGAGCGCGACCAGGAAATTCGCGAGATCCTGCACATGCGGCTCGGATGCGGCGTTGCGCAGGTAGGTGGTGCCGCGAGCGGCCACGGCCGCGACGAGCGCGTTCTCGGTCGCGGTGACGCTGGGCTCGTCAAGGAACACGTCGGCGCCTCGCAGGCGGGAGGCGCGGAACTCGAGGCGATGGGTCGCGGTGACGGTCGCGCCGAGCTGCTCAAACGCCAGGAAATGCGTATCGAGGCGGCGGCGGCCGATCACGTCGCCGCCGGGCGGCGGCAATGCGACCTCGCCGCAGCGGGCGAGCAGGGGCCCGGCGAGCAGGATCGAAGCACGGATCCGCGCGCACAGTTCCGGATCGAGATCGGCGGCGCGGATCTCCTTGGCGTGGATCAGAAGCGTGTTGCGCTCGGTCCACTCGGCCGAGGCGCCGACGGAGCGGCAAAGCTCGACCAGCGTCTCGGTGTCGCGGATCCGCGGCACATTCGTCAGCGTGACCGGATGCTCGGTCAAGAGCGCTGCCGCGATGATCGGCAGCGCCGAATTCTTGTTGCCGGACGGCTCGATCGTGCCGGAGAGCCGGTGGCCGCCCTCGACGATATATTGAATGGGCGCCACGTTGTCCTCGACGGGTTGGTTGGTTCGCTCGTGGAAGATTCCGTAACGGAATCAATGGGCGGTCAGAGCGACATAGCACATAAGGCTCGTCGAAGTCATGCCCTCAGCGATCCGCTGTCCCCGCCGTCAGGCCGGGACTGTCGCTGCCTGCTCGATCAGCCCGCTTTCCTTCAGCTCCTGCCAGAATTCCGCAGGGATCTTGGCCTGCATCGAATTGTAGTCCTCGAGGATCTGCCGGTGGCTGCTCGCGCCCACGACCAACGCGACGACAACGTCAGGGGCTGATGAAAACTGCAACGCCGCGGTCCGCAGATCGACGCCGTGGCGGGTGGCCGCGGCGCGCAGGCGGTCACGTTTCTCGATATGGGCCGGAGAGATCTTGTAATTGTTCGGCCCGTAATTGTAGCGCGGACTGCCGGAGATGAAGCCTGCGTTCAGCGCCGAGCCGATCACCAGCGACACATTCTTCTTCCGCACCGCCGGGAAGACCTGATTGACGGCGTTGGCATGATCGACCAGCGAGTACTGCGAGGCGCACAGACAGACGTCGGGATCGGCAACGTCGATGACGCGCAGGATGGGCTCCGGGCAATTCACGCCGATGCCCCACGCCTTGATGATGCCTTCCTCGCGCATGCGCGAGAGCGCCGGGAATGCGCCGCGTTCGGCGATCGCGAACTGCTCCTGCCATGATGTCGGGAAGTATGGAAAATCCGGCGAGATGTCGTGGACGAATGCCACGTCGAGGCTGTCGACGCCGAGCCGCTGCAGGCTGTCCTCGATCGAACGGCGAACGCCGTCGCCGGTGTAGTCATAGGTGACGTCATTCGGCGAGTCCGATAGCGGAAAGATTTCCGCATGCCGGTTGTTCTTCGACGCCTTGAACAGCTTGCCGATCTTGGACGACAGCACGTAGTCGCCGCGAGGCTTGTTGTGCAGGAAATGGCCGAAGCGGCGCTCCGACAATCCGAAGCCGTACCAGGGCGCCACGTCGAAATAGCGCACGCCGGCGCTCCACGCAGCCTCAAGCGTCGCCTCGGCATCCTCGTCCGTGACCTTGTTGAACTCGTTGCCAAGCGGGACGCCGCCCAGCCCGAAGTGGAACCCCGGCTTGAAAAGTTGTGTCGCGCGATTTGCCTGTGCCATGCGATTGTCTCCTTTGGTGTCGGTGGTGGCTGTAACCAGTGACGGTGCCGCGAGGGCGCCGACCGCTGCCGCGGCGACGGTGAAAAAATCCCTGCGACTGCCAGTTCGTTTCGTCATCGCGTGTCTCCTTCGGTCATGCGGGGAAGGCGCCGAGAAGCGTGGCTCCATGCGCGGCGCCTCTTCCTTCAAGCTTGAGTATGGGTCGTAAAACGGCGGCCACCAGGGTAGGTTCGTTGAGTGCAACTCAACGACGCCTTGAGGGGCCGTTCATGAAAACGTTCGACCGAAACATGCTGGCGGATTTGAACGTGTTCCTGACGATCGTGCGCCGGGGCAGCCTTGCCAAAGCGGGCATTGAGCTCGGCGTGAGTACGTCCGCCCTAAGCCATCGCCTGCGCAAGCTGGAGTCCGATCTGGGCGTGAGGCTCCTGCATCGCTCCAGCCGCTCCATCAGGCCGACCGCGGCCGGCGCCTCGCTCGCTGCTGAATTGGAGAACGGATTTCGCACCATCCGCGATGCCTTGACCGGGCTGGAGAACCATCGGCGTGTGCCGGTGGGGCGGCTTCGTCTCAACGTTCTCCGTGATGCCGCGCGCCTCGTGCTTGGTCCTGTGCTGCCGCGTTACTGCAAGGAGTTTCCGGGCATGCATGTCGACGTGACCGTCGAGGACCGCATGGTCGAGATCATCGCGGAGGGTTTTGACGCCGGCATCCGCTACGGCGATCGCGTGCCGCTTGACATGGTGGGGATCGCGCTGACGAAACCGTTGAAGTGGGTCGTGGTCGGCTCGCCCGAACTGATCGCGCGTGCAGGCCGTCCCGACGCTCCCGGCGATCTGCTGCAGCTTCCGTGCGTCGAGATGCGCGTCGGCGATAACCGCAACTTCCCGTGGGAACTAGGCAACGGCGATTCGATGATCCGGCTCGACGTCCGCGGGCCGGTATGCGCCAACGAGACCGAGCACGCCGTCGACATGGCGTTACGCGGCGTGGGCTTTGTCTATTGCCTGGCGCGGCGGGTCGAAGCGGAAGTCGCATCCGGCGCGCTGGAAATTCTGCTGCCGGAATGGGCCTCCGAAGGCCCGCCCTTCACCATCTACTATC
Source organism: Bradyrhizobium sp. Leo170 (assembly GCF_004296405.1). Lineage (GTDB taxonomy): Bacteria > Pseudomonadota > Alphaproteobacteria > Rhizobiales > Xanthobacteraceae > Bradyrhizobium. The sequence continues at coordinate 4,118 of NZ_PSRR01000211.1, read as the reverse complement.
CGAGCCGCCGCCAACCGCCGCCCGGCTTGCGCCAGCTCATCGACCTCACGCGCAAGTCCGAAAGCCTGCCGCCATTGGCCGCGACCGACGCCGGCTAAGAGACAAGGCTACTCCGGCAGCGCGAGCCGTGTGGCGTTGGCGCCGCGCGAGTAGATGGCCGTCATCTAGACTGCCATGGCGGCAGCACAATTGTAGGTGCAACCAAGCAAATCCGGCTTGGCTCGTTCCAGTTCATATACTAATATATTAATTAGGATGCTGTCATGCGCTCCATGAGGAAAGCCGAAGCCACCGTCCGTGCCGCCGGCAATCGCCGCAGCGGTCGGCCACGAACAGCGACGGCGTCGGCGCGGATCTATGCGGATCTGCGCGCCGAATTGGTGTCACTGCAGCGACGCCCGGGCGAGGCGATCTCGGAAGCGGAAATCGCGCTCTCCCATGGCGTCAGCCGGACGCCCGTCCGCGAGGCTATCCTGAAATTGTCGGACGAAGGTCTTGTGGAGATATATCCGCAATCCGGCATCTTCGTCTCGCGCATTCCAATCGCGGCGTTGCCGGAGGCGATCACCATCCGCAAGGCGCTGGAGGAAACCACCGCCCGATTGGCGGCAGAGCATGCCACCTCAAGCCAGATCCTGAATTTGCTTTCTATCTTGGAACGCCAGCGCGAAGCGAGCGCCGCCAGCGATCGCGAAGCATTCCATCAAGCGGACGAACTGTTCCACGCAACCATCGCCGAGATCGCGCGATACCCGGGCATCTGGAAGCTGATCCTGCAGGTGAAGGTCCACGTGGATCGCTATCGCCGCCTGACGCTGCCGCAACCTGGGCGAATGAGGCAGGTGATCGCGGAGCATGAACGCGTCATGACTGCGATCGAGGATCATGATCCGCCGGCTGCGGGAATGGCTATGGCCAGGCATCTCGAAAGGCTGCTCGTCGATATCTCCGCCACTCAAAATATCAACCCGGAGTTCTTCGACGCACCAACCTGAGGTTGAAGATCAACGACAACGACAACAATATATTGGGAGGATCCAGATGAAACGGCGCGACTTCATCAAGCTGAGCGCCGGGTTCGGCGCGGCTTTTGTTATCCGCCAATCCCCCGCGCAGGCCCAGACAAAAACGGTCCTTAAGGCAGCGGACGTTCATCCGTCGGGCTATCCGACGGTCGAAGCCATGGTCGGGATGGGCAAGAAGCTGGAAGCCGCCACCAATGGAAGGCTGTCGATCCAGATGTTCCCGTCCATGCAACTTGGCGGCGAAAAGGAAATGATCGAGCAGGCGCAACTCGGCGCGCTGCAGATCGCTCGTATTTCGGTCGGGGCCGTCGGCCCGGTCGTGGACGACGTCAACGTCTTCAACCTGCCCTTCGTATTCCGGAACTCCAGGCAGATGGAGAAGGTGATCGATGGCGAGATCGGCGATGAGCTGCTTGCGAAGATTTCGGCGAACGACAAGGCTGGTCTGATTGGGCTGTGCTGGATGAACGCTGGCTCGCGCAATATCTACAACAACAAGCGGCCGGTCCGAACGTTGGCCGATCTGAAGGGCCTCAAGATCCGCATGATTGGTAATCCGCTGTTCGTTGACACCATGAACGCGCTTGGCGGCAACGGAGTCGCGCTCGGCTTCGATCAGGTCTTTAGCTCGATGCAGACCGGCGTGGTCGATGGCGCGGAAAACAATTCGCCTTCGTTTGTAGCGCAGAACCACTATCAAGTTGCCAAATACTTCACGATGACCGAGCACCTGATCATTCCGGAAATCGTGGTGTTCTCGCGCGTGTCGTGGCAGAAGCTGTCGCCGGACGATCAGGCACTGATCAAAAAATTTTCCAAGGAAATGCAGGCCGAGCAGCGCGTGCTTTGGTACGAGGCGGAAAACGCAGCCATCGCAAAGATGAAGGCTGCCGGGACCGAAATCATCACCGATATCGACAAGAAGCCATTCCAGGACGCCGTAAAGCCGGTTTGGGACAAGTATGGCGCAAAGTACGCCGCAATGATCAAGCGGATCGAGGCGGTCCAATAGCTCCCGCGCTGCAACGGGCGAATGGCCGAACCGCGTCCGCTTCCCCCGGACGCCGGATTTGCCGGAGCAATTTGAATCGCTGTTATTCTTGCGAGGTCCAAATGTATGACGAGCAACGGTCCCGAGCTTATTGGACCGGCATGTTCCGGCGGCTTGTGAATGCAGTCTACTGGACGGGAGCCGTGATTGCCTGTGTGGCGCTCGTGCTCGTCTGCTCTGTCATTCCGTGGGCAGTCTATACCCGATATGTCCTGAATAGCGCTTCGTCATGGCCCGAGCCGATGGCCGTGTTACTGACGGTCGGCATCACCTTCATCGGTTCAGCCAACTGCTATCGTCAGCGCATTCACATGAGCATGACGGTGGGTACCGATTTGCTGCCGCCGGTGTTGCGCCGCGCCTCGCTGATATTGAGTGAATTGTTGATGGGCGTGACTGCGCTGTTCATGTTCGTGTGGGGATTGAAGCTCGTTCAGACCACCTGGGGCAATTCAGTCGACGAATTTCCATGGCTGTCGGTCGGGGTCACCTACCTTCCGATCGTAGTCAGCGGAGCGATGATGTTCCTGTTCGTCGTCGAGCGCCTGACCATCGGTCCGCCACCGCGTGACGGCAGCGATGCTCACGTTCCTGTCGAGTGAATCCCCATGGATATCGCCATTCTTCTTCTCAGCATGTGCTTTTTCTTCGCCATCGGCATGCCGATCGCCTATGCGATGGCGCTTTCGTCGCTCGCCGGCGCGCTCTGGATCGACCTGCCCGTCGGTGCCGTCATGCAACAGTTTGCCAGCGGCGTCGGCAAGGTCTCGATGCTGACGATCCCGTTTTTTGTGCTGGCGGGCGCTATTATGGCCGAAGGCGGTATGGCCAGACGGCTGGTCGATTTTGCCGCAGTGCTGGTCGGATTCACGCGCCTGCGGGGCGGCCTCTCGCAAATCAACATCCTCGCGACCACGATCATGAGCGGAATTTCGGGATCGTCGGTCGCCGACACGTCAGCGATCGGTTCGGTTATGATTCCCGAAATGGCTGCGAAAGGTTATCCGCGGGTGTTCGCGACCAACGTGACTATCAGCGCTTCGCTTCAAGCCATCATCATCCCGCCAAGCCACAATTCCGTGATCTATTCGCTGGCGACGGGTGGGGTGGTCTCGATTACCAGTCTGTTTCTCGCCGGCGTGATTCCAGGGCTGCTGCTCGGCTTTTCGTTGATGCTGCTTTGCCTGTTCTACGCGTATCGTGACGAGCATCCAAAGGGCGAGCCCGTGCCGATGCGCCAGGCGATCAGAGTGCTCGGCGACGCGCTGTGGGGGATCGTGACACTAGCGATCGTGCTGGGTGGCATCCTCTCCGGCGTATTTACGCCGATCGAGGCAGGCGCGGTCGCCTGCGTCTGGGCGTTCTTCGTCACCATGTTCGTCTACCGCGACTACAAGTGGTCGGATCTGCCTGTGCTGATCTATCGGACGCTGCAGACGGTAGCCATGGTGCTCACCCTCGTCGCGACAGCGTCGTCCTTCGGCTATGTCGCCGCCTTGATGCAGATGCCGGCGAAAATGACGGAGTTCTTCGTTGCGATATCGAGCAACAAATACATGCTGCTGATGTGGTTGAACATCATGCTGCTGGTTCTTGGAACGGCACTCGATCTGGCACCGCTGTTGCTGATCTGCACGCCAATCCTGTTGCCGGTCGTGAAGAGCTTCGGCATAGATCCGGTACATTTCGGCATCGTGATGTTGCTCAATCTCGGTATCGGGTTGCTGACGCCCCCAGTCGGGACCACCCTGTTCGTTGGCTGCGCCATCGGCAAGGTCTCGGTCGACGAGGTGATGCGCGGTATCTGGCCGTTCTATTTTGTGATGTTCACGGTGCTGATGATCGTGACCTACGTTCCCTGGCTGTCTCTGGCATTACCGAGGATGTTCGGCTTCTAGAGCATGATCCGGAAAAGTGGACACCGGTTTTCCCTCGCGACAAACGCGAAGCGTTTGCGCGGAGATCTTGCTCAAACAAAGAGCTAAAGCGGGATGACGATTCGAAGAAAAGTCATCACGCTTTAGGGTCTGTTGGGATTCATC
>NZ_PSRR01000210.1 GCF_004296405.1 Bradyrhizobium sp. Leo170 | reverse complement strand
GCCGTGATCGTCACCGCCGGATTGGGCCACGGTCCAGGCTCGCTGGCGGAGGCCACCGAACAGGCGGCGCGAAAGCATCGCATGCGGCTGATCGGCCCCAATTGCATCGGCATCATGGCGCCTAGCGTCGGCCTCAATGCCAGCTTCTCCACGCATCTGCCGGCGCCCGGCAACCTGGCGCTGATCTCGCAATCGGGCGCGATCGCGGCCGGCATGGTGGACTGGGCCGCGCAGCGCGTGGTCGGATTTTCCGGCATCGTCTCGATCGGCGACCAGCTCGACGTCGATATCGCCGATCTCCTGGATTATTTCGCACTCGACGGCGCAACGCACGCCATCCTGCTCTATGTCGAGTCGATCAAGGACGCGCGCAAGTTCATGTCCGCGGCGCGCGCCGCGGCGAGGATCAAGCCGGTCGTCGTGGTCAAGTCCGGCCGCATGGCGCAAGGCGCGAAGGCGGCCGCCACCCATACCGGCGCGCTTGCCGGCTCGGATGCGGTCTATGATGCCGCGTTTCGCCGCGCCGGCATGCTCAGGGTCTCCGACCTGCGCGAATTGTTCGACTGCGCCGAGACGCTGGCGCGCGTGGCCTCGCCGCCCGGCAAGCGGCTTGCGCTGCTCACCAATGGCGGCGGCCTCGGCGTGCTCGCGATCGACCGGCTGGTCGAGCTCGGTGGAATTCCGGCGACGATCACGCCAAACATTCACGCGCAGCTCGATGCGGCCCTGCCGCCGACCTGGTCCGGCTCGAACCCTGTCGACATCGTCGGCGATGCCGGGGCTTCGCGTTACGCCGTGGCACTCGAGGCGCTGCTCGCCGATCCCGGTAATGACGCGGTCCTGGTCATGAATGTGCAGACCGCGATCGCCGCGCCGGACGAGATCGCTTCGACCGTGACCAAGATCGTTACCGAGCACCGCAAGAAGCGGGGCAGGGCGGCCAAGCCGGTGCTTGCGGTGTGGGTCGGCGCCAATGGCACCATCAGCGACGTCTTCAGCAGCAACAGGATTCCGAACTACATCACCGAGGACGACGCGGTGCGAGGCTTCATGCATCTGGTGCGGCACCGCGAGGTGGTGGAAGAATTGACGCAGGTGCCGCCGGCGATGCCGGAGAGTTTCACGCCTGATGCCGCGGCGGCGCGCAAGATCGTCACCGCCGCGATCTCGGACCAGCGCCATTGGCTCAACCCGATCGAGATCAAGGAGCTGTTTCAGGCCTATGACATCCCGATGGTCGAGACCTATCTCGCCGCCGATGCGGAGGAGGCGGTCAAATATGCCAACACGCTGTTCGCGCAGGGCATGACGGTGGCGCTGAAGATCATGTCGCGCGACATCGTGCACAAGTCTGATATTGGCGGCGTCGTCCTCAACCTCACATCGCCCGATGCCGTGCGCACGGCGACCGCGGAGATCCTGGGACGCGCCAAGACACTGCGGCCAGAAGCGCGAATTGATGGCGTCATCGTGCAGGCGATGATCGTGCGGCCGAAGGTGCGCGAGCTCATTCTCGGCCTTGCCGACGATCCGACCTTCGGCACCGTGGTCGTGTTCGGCCGCGGCGGCGTTGCGGTCGAGATCATCAACGACAAGGCCCTGGCGCTGCCGCCGCTCGACATGCGACTGGCGCGCGAATTGATCGAGCGCACGCGGGTGTCGCGGCTGTTGCGCGCCTATCGCGACGTGCCGGCGGTGAAGCCCGATGCGGTGGCGACGGTGCTGGTCAAGCTCGCGCAGATGGCGGCGGATCTTCCCGAGATCAGGGAGCTCGACATCAATCCGCTCCTGGCGGACGAGGCCGGCGTGCTCGTGGTCGACGCGCGCGTCGCAGTCGGCATCGTGCCGCGCAAATTCGCAGGCCCCGGGCTCAGCAACTTTGCGGTCAGGCCCTATCCGTCACGATGGCAGCGGCAGCTTGCGGACCGGGACGGGCAACCGATCGACGGGCGACGCATCTTCGCGCGGCCGATCCGCCCCGAAGACGAGCCGCAGATCCACGAATTGCTGCGGCATGTCACGGCTGAGGATTTGCGGCTGCGCTTCTTCGCGCCGATCAAGGAATTTTCCCACGAGTTCATCGCTCGCCTCACCCAGCTCGACTATGCGCGCGCGATGGCCTTCGTGGCGGTCGACGAAAGCACGCAAGAAATCCTCGGCGTGGTGCGGATTCATTCCGACTCGATCTATGAAAGCGGGGAATATGCCATCCTGCTGCGCACCGATCTGAAGGGCAAGGGGCTCGGCTGGGCGCTGATGCAGCTTCTGATCGAATACGCGAAATCGGAAGGGCTGAAGGCGATTTCCGGCCAGGTGCTGACCGAGAACATCGTGATGCTGGACATGTGCCGGAAGCTCGGCTTCGAGGTGAAGGCCGATCCCGTCGAGTACGGCCTCTGCGACGTCAAGCTGGCGCTGTGAGGCGCCACAGCTTCGTAGTCCGGGTGGAGCGGAACGCGTAACCCGGGCTAAGAGCCTCTCGCCGTCATTGCGGCCACCGCTCTCTCCTCCGTAATTGCGAGCGCAGCGAAGCGATCCATGCCTCCGCAAGCGGTGAGATGGATTGCTTCGCTGCGCTCGCAATGACGGGGGTTAGGTCTGATTTGGATTTCAAACAGCGTGCAGCACCGTAGCCCGGGTGCAGCGCAGCCCGGGGCCACTCGCCAATGTGGATGCAGAGTCCCGGGTTACGCTGGCGCTTCACCCGGGCTACGAAGTGATCAGAGCCGCGACACCATCGTGACGCGATAGGTGTGCATCTTGTCGCCTTCGCCGATCGAGACATATTCGCCGGCGACGAAGTGCTCGTCCTTGAAGTGGAAGCCGATCTCGTCGGGCGTGCCGGGCGCGCCGTCATAGTGCAGGACCCAGCCGCCGCCCTGGTGATGGACGAGATGGCCGAGGATGTATTCCTCGTCGGGCCGGAGCCGGACCACCCGGCACGCCTCGCGGTTGGCCCGCCACAGTTTCTGGTCGATCCTGTAGTCGTCGTCGAGTGGCGCGACCATCACATAGCCGGCGCCGGCATCGCCTTCGGGATGATCAGCTCGCGCGCGAGCTCGAGGCGGATCTTGCGAAACTGCGGCGGCAAGGAAGTGTTGAGGATCGGCTTTTGGGGTGTGGTGGTCATCTCGCTCTACTCGGTTTCGGTCGGCGCGGCGTGCCGCGTCAGGCGTGGTCCTTCGCGGCGTGCTCTGCCGCGGGTTTCTTCAGGCTGTTGATGATGATGCCGATCAGCGGCACCAGCATCGGCAGGATTCCATTCAGGGGATTGCGCACCAGTCCGGAGACTTGCGACTGCATCGCGCGTGCCTCGACCTGCAGCGCCTCGACGGAAGCGCCGTGGATCTCGCTCGCGAGATCGAGCTCGCGGCCTGACGGCGGCCGGAGCGCGAGGGCAAACAGGATCGCTGCGATGGCGAAGTTGGCTGCGCCGAGGATCGCCGCGGCCGCGATCGCGCCCCAGACCTGGACCAGCGCGAAATAGGCCGCCAGTTCGAACATCAGAAGGCCGAACGCCGCGATCAGGCCCGCGAAGGCGCGCAGGCCGAGGCCAACCAGGAGGTGGCGCAGGCGGATATCGGCGATGATCCTGTCGGTACGCCAGAGTACGCGTAGCTGCCTGACGATATTTTCGGTATTCACCTTGGTTACCTCCGCATGACAAAGCCGACCACCACGCCCAGCGCAAAGGCGGAGGCGAGCGAGGTAATCGGTCGTTCCGAAATGAGCTGCCGGACCTGAGTGTCTTCGCCGCTCAGGACCTCGCTCAATTCCTCCAGCGCTTCCTTGATGCGCGTGGCAAAGGCGTCGGCGCTTGCGCTTGCGGTGTCGCGTATGCCTTCACCTGTCGTGTTGAGGAGGCGCGACACATCGATCTTCAGGGCTTGCAACTCGTCGTTCAGATGGGTCGTGTTGAACATCTCGTTCATCCCTGTTGCATGATGAAGAACTGTTACCGGCCCTCGCCACGCCGTGGTTGATTTGCGTCAACCCTCGCGGGCGAGGCGTCATCGCGCTATTCCAGCGTCTTGAGGTAGGCCAGCAGGTCATGGATCTGGTCCGGGTCAAGCTGAAACTCCGGCATCGTCGGATGTCCGGTCTGGATGCCTTCCGCGAACGCCTCCGCGAGGCTCTCGACGGGATAGCGCTTGTGCAGGGTGCGCAAGGGAGGCGCGACTTTGAGCGGACTCTCGGTGACCTTGTCGATGGAGTGGCAGCGGGCGCAATTGTTGAGCGCGAATGTCCGGCCGCGCTGCTCGGAGGGCGAGACGGCGAGGGCCGATGTCGTCAGCATGAGCCCAATGAAAACCTGGCGTGCGGCGGACTGCAGCATCACGGCCCCATCTATCAAAAAGCTCCGCGATGGGCGGAGCGACGGTTTTCAAATTAGCTTCGCAATGGTGGGGACGATTGATCTGTATCAACACCCCGGCGGTGTGGACGTTAGACTGCGTTAATCCGCCGGGCGGCATAAGGACGTCCGCCGGCGGTCATTTGGAGCGGCGCGTGAAGGTTTCTCTCTTGGAAGGTTCTCATCGGCAAACGTGTACCGATTGCGCGGTACGCGGTTTTGCGATCTGCGCCTCGCTCGACAAGACCGAGCAATGGGAGCTGGCGAGCCTGTCGCGCCATGTCCAGTGCGAGCCCGGCACGACGGTGTTTGCGCAGGCGACCATGGCGACGTCGTTCTTCAGCATGCTCGAAGGCGTGCTGCGTCTCTATAAGCTGTTGCCGGATGGCCGACGGCAGATCATCGGCTTCGCCTTGCCCGGCGATTTCCTCGGACTTGCCGGCTCGGCGCAGTATGAGTTCTCCGCCGATGCGGTCGGCGCGGTATTGCTTTGCCAGTTCTCCCGAGTCAGCTTCTCGCGATTCGCCGAGAACCGGCCGCGCTTCCTGCGCCGTATGAACGAACTCGCGGGCCGCGAACTGATCCGGGCGCAGGAGCATATGGTTCTGCTCGGGCGCCGTTCCGCCGAAGAGAAGGTTGCGAGCTTCCTGATCGGCTGGCGCGATCGGCTCGCCGAAATCGGGCATGCCGAGGACGTGTTGCCGTTGCCGATGGGCCGGCTCGATATCGCGGACTATCTGGGGCTCACTATCGAAACGGTAAGTCGCACCTTCACCAAGCTCGAACGCGACGGCATCATCCGTATTCTTACGGGCGGCATCAGCCTGGTCGATGCGGCACGCGCCGAGGCGATGTCCGCGGCCTGAATCCTGTTGCGTCATGGCCGGGCCTGTCCCGGCCATCCACGCCTTTTTTCCCACAGCGGAATTGAAGAAACTGGATGCGCGGGTCACGGCTTCGCCGGGCGCTCCGGTGTCAGTCCGGCGAAGCGAATTGCAAGACGGCGAGTCTAGATGGTGACACGTGTGCTCTCGCATTTTTGATCGAAGTCAAAGACGGTTCCCCACGAGCGACGATATTCGAGCGAACTTCAATGGAGGTCGCTATGCCCGCCGACTCGATTTTGGTTTCCGCAGCCGTCGTCTCAGTTTTCGTGGTTTTCGCCGGGGTGCTCGCCTGGGCGAGTGTCCACGTGCCGGGGGCGCGGCAGCCGGCGTCAGGCATGCGCAAGCGTCGTCCTTTCTAATCGGTAGTCGTTTCCGAAAGGGTTCAAGGGCTGGTGCCAAAGCGCAACCGCGAGGGGAAGTCTGATCGCGGTTGATCTCGATCAAGGACGCGGCGGCCAAAGCTGGGCTGATGGGGCAGGGCCCCTGCAAAGAGAATCAAACATGCAGCAAGTTCAATCCACGAAATGGATGACCCACGGCGAAGCCGGGTTGACGCTATTCTTCACAGTGGCGGCCTTCCTCTGCGCCTTCGCCGCGGCCAAGGCGCTGGATGCGCCATTTGCCTTCCATGCTTCGCTCGCCGCGGTGGCCAGCGGCGCGGCCGCCTTCGCCATCCTTAACCGCTATTTCGATCGCCCGGCGGAGCTGCCGCCGCAGGAGATCAACGGCAAGCCGAACTACAATCTCGGTCCGATCAAGTTCGCCTCCTTCATGGCGATGTTCTGGGGCATTGCCGGATTTACCGTCGGACTCCTGATCGCCTGCCAGCTCGCCTGGCCCTGGCTCAATTTCGATCTGCCCTGGACCAGTTTTGGCCGGCTTCGTCCGCTGCACACCTCAGCGGTGATCTTCGCCTTTGGCGGCAACGTTCTGATCGCGACCTCCTTCTACGTGGTGCAGAGGACCTGCCGGGCGCGACTGGCCGGCGATCTGGCGCCATGGTTCGTCGTGCTCGGCTACAACTTCTTCATCCTGGTTGCTGGCACCGGTTATTTGCTGGGCGTGACGCAGTCGAAGGAATATGCCGAGCCGGAATGGTACTCCGATCTCTGGCTGACGATCGTCTGGGTCGTGTATCTGCTGGTGTTCCTGGCGACGATACTCAAGCGCAAGGAGCCGCACATCTTCGTCGCCAACTGGTTCTATCTCGCCTTCATCGTCACCATCGCGGTTCTTCACCTCGGCAACAACCCGGCGCTTCCGGTGTCAGTGTTCGGCTCGAAGTCCTACATCGCCTGGGGCGGCGTGCAGGATGCGATGTTCCAGTGGTGGTACGGCCATAACGCGGTCGGCTTCTTCCTGACCGCCGGCTTCCTCGCCATCATGTACTACTTCATCCCGAAGCGGGCGGAGCGGCCGATCTATTCCTATCGGTTGTCGATCATCCACTTCTGGGCGTTGATCTTCCTCTATATCTGGGCCGGCCCGCACCATCTGCACTATACGGCACTGCCGGACTGGGCGCAGACGCTCGGCATGACGTTCTCGATCATGCTCTGGATGCCGTCCTGGGGCGGCATGATCAACGGCCTGATGACGCTGTCGGGCGCGTGGGACAAGCTGCGCACCGATCCGGTGCTGCGCATGCTGGTGGTCTCGGTCGCGTTCTACGGCATGTCGACCTTCGAAGGCCCGATGATGTCGATCAAGGTGGTGAACTCGCTGAGCCACTACACCGACTGGACCATCGGCCACGTTCACTCCGGTGCGCTGGGCTGGGTCGGCTTCGTCTCCTTCGGCGCGCTGTATTGCCTGGTGCCGTGGCTGTGGGGCCGCAAGCAACTGTACAGCCTCAAGCTCGTCAACTGGCACTTCTGGATCTCGACCATCGGCATCGTGCTCTACATCTCCGCGATGTGGGTCTCGGGAATCCTGCAGGGCCTGATGTGGCGCGCCTACACCTCGCTCGGCTTCCTCGAATATTCCTTCATCGAGACCGTGGAAGCGATGCATCCCTTCTACATCATCCGCGCCGCCGGCGGCGCGCTGTTCCTGATCGGCTCGCTGATCATGGCATATAACCTCTGGATGACCGTGCGGGTAGGCGAGGTGGAAGTCACCACGCCGCTCGCACTGCAGCCGGCGGAATAAGGAGCGTCAAGATGTCCTTCTGGACCCGCCACCAAATCTTCGAAAAGAACTCGATCATACTGATCGCGGGCATCCTGGTCGTGATCGCGATCGGCGGCCTGGTCGAGATCACGCCGCTGTTCTATCTCAAGAGCACGATCGAGGTGGTCGACGGCGTCAGGCCGTATACCCCGCTCGAACTCGCTGGCCGCAACATCTATGTGCGCGAAGGCTGCTATCTCTGTCACTCGCAGATGATCCGGCCGCTGCGTGACGAAGTCGAGCGCTACGGTCACTTCTCGCTCGCCGCCGAGAGCATGTACGACCATCCGTTCCAGTGGGGCTCCAAGCGTACCGGGCCTGACCTGGCGCGGGTTGCGCCAAATATTCGGATGAGTGGCACGTCACGCACCTGACCAATCCGCGCGCGATCGTGCCGCAGTCGGTGATGCCGGGCTATCCCTTCCTGGCAAAGACTGAGCTCGATCCCGAGGCGATTGCCGATCACCTCAGGACCAACCGCGCGGTCGGCGTGCCCTATACCGACGAGCAGATCGCCAACGCGATGGCTGACCTGAAAGCGCAGGCTGATCCAGACAATGCCGGCAGCGACGCGTTTGCAAAACGCTATCCGAAGGCCGTGGTCCGCAATTTCGACGGCAAGGGCGGGGCGCCGACCGAGATGGATGCGCTGGTCGCGTACTTGCAGATGCTCGGCACGCTGGTCGACTTCAAGATCTACAACGAAAAAGCCAATCTTCGCTGAGAGGCCGGACGATGAAAGCAATTCTGACAGTTCACAATCTGGCGTCGAACCTCGTGACGAGCGTGTGGACGCCGATCTTCGTCGCCCTGTTCGTCGCGATCGTGATCTATGCGCTCTGGCCCCGCAACCAGGCCGCCTTCGATGAGGCATCGCGGATACCGTTGCGGGAGGAGTGAGAGACCATGGCTGAAACCGAACTCGATCAAGTCTCCGGCAAGACCACGACCGGTCACCAGTGGGACGGCATCAAGGAACTCAACACGCCGCTGCCGCGCTGGTGGGTGTTGACCTTCTACGCCACCATCATCTGGGCGATCGGCTACTGGGTGGTGTACCCGGCATGGCCGCTGTTGTGGAGCAACACCACCGGGCTGATCAACTATTCGTCGCGTGCCGATGTCGGCGTCGAACTGGCTAACCTCGAGAAGATCCGCGGCGACAAGATGGTCGCGCTCGGCGCGGCGTCGCTGGAAGACATCGAGAAGGACCCGGCGCTGCTGGCGCTCGCGCGCGCCCGCGGCAAGGCGGCCTTTGGTGACAATTGCGCGCCGTGCCACGGCTCGGGCGGCGCCGGCGCCAAGGGTTTTCCGAACCTGAACGACGACGACTGGCTGTGGGGCGGCTCGCTTGAGCAGATTCAGCAGACCATCCAGTTTGGCGCGCGCTCGGGCAATGCCAAGGCGCATGAGGGCGCGATGCTCGCCTTCGGCAAGGATGGCATCCTGAAGAAGGACGAGATCGTCACGGTCGCCAACTACGTCCGCTCGCTCTCGGGCCTGCCGACGAGCCAGGGCTACAATGCCGCCGCCGGGGCCAAGCTGTTTGCCGATAATTGCTCGACCTGCCACGGCGAGAACGGCAAGGGCAACCAGGACCTCGGTGCGCCCGATCTCACCGACAAGATCTGGCTCTACGGCTCGGACCAGGCCACCGTGATCGAGACCATCACCAACGGCCGTTCCGGCGTGATGCCGGCCTGGGTCGGCCGGCTCGATCCGTCCACCATCAAGGCGCTTGCGGTCTACGTGCATACGCTGGGCGGCGGCAAATAAGCGGCGAATAGGCCGCCTGTTTGCGCTGGATCAACCAGGTCACGGGGGGAGGGGTTAGCCTCTCCCTGTGATGCCAGAAGAAGCCCGGCCCATGAACAAGATCGTCCAGATAGACCCTGACCAAGTCGAAGACGTCGGGCCGCTTTATGCGGCCCGCAAGAAGGTCTACCCGCAGAAGGTCTCCGGGACCTTCCGCCGGATCAAATGGGGCCTGATGGCGTTCTGCCTCGGCGTCTATTATTTCCTGCCTTTCGTACGCTGGAATCGCGGCCTCGGCGCGCCCGACCAAGCGGTGCTGATCGACCTGCCGAACAGCCGCTTCTATTTCTTCTTCATCGAGCTGTGGCCGCAGGAAGTCTACTACTTCACTGGCCTCTTGATCCTCGCCGCGATCACGCTGTTCCTGATGAACTCGGTCGGGGGCCGCATCTGGTGCGGCTATCTCTGCCCGCAGACGGTCTGGACCGACCTGTTCTATGCGGTCGAGCGCCTGGTCGAGGGTGACCGGCGCGAGCGGATGAAGAAGGATGCCTCCGCCCATCGCTGGACATTGGAACGCATCTCCGAGCTCGTGCTCAAGCATTCGATCTGGCTGCTGATCGCCTGGTGGACCGGCGGCGCCTGGGTGCTGTATTTCACCGACGCGCCGACGCTCGTCAAAGAGCTCGTCACCTTCCAGGCGCCGGCGATCGCCTATATCTGGATCGCGATCCTGACCACGACGACCTATCTGCTCGCCGGCTTCATGCGCGAGCAGGTCTGCGTCTATATGTGCCCGTGGCCGCGCATCCAGGCGGCGCTAACGGATGAATGGGCGCTCAACGTCACCTACCGCTACGATCGCGGCGAAAAGCGGATGTCGGTGAAGAAGGCGAACGACCTGCGTGCGCTTGGTCAGCACGCCGGCGACTGCGTCGACTGCTATCAATGCGTCGCCGTCTGTCCGGTCGGTATCGATATCCGTAACGGGCCGCAGCTCGACTGCATCCAGTGCGGGTTATGCATCGACGCCTGCGACAATGTGATGAAGAAGATCAACCGGCCGACCCGGCTGATCGGCTACGACAACGACATCAACATCCAGCGCCGGATCGAAGGCAAAGCGCCGATCTACCGCATCGTGCGGCCGCGCACTATCATCTACACCGCGATGATCGCGCTTGTCGGCGGGATCATGCTCTATACGCTCGCGACGCGTTCGCTGCTCGACATCAACGTGCTGCACGATCGTAACCCGGTCGCGGTGAAGCTCAGCGACGGGTCGATCCGCAACGCCTATACGGTCCGCTTCCTCAACAAGCGCGGCTTCGACCGCGTGGTGGCGATCGACATCGACGGCCCGCAGGATGCCAAGCTCCATGTCGTCGGCGGCGACTCGATCACGCCCGATCGTCCCATGATCGTGCTCGGGCGCGACGGCACCACCGAGCTGCGCGTGCTGGTCACTGCGCCGTCCGACAGGAATCCCGAGAAGTCGATCCCGGTGAAATTCCGCGTCACCGACATCGGTCTCGGCGAAGTCGCCTCCGCCACCGACAATTTCGTCGCGCCGTAACAAGAAGAAGTGGAGCCGTCATGAGCAGAGCCAGTGCATCGCCGAAGCCGCTGACCGGGGGCAAGGTCCTTGCCATGCTGGTGGCGTTCTTCGGCGTGGTGATCGGCGTCAATTTCACCATGATGAAGCTGGCGACGCTCACATTGCCCGGCACCGACGTCGACAGCGCCTACGCAGCGAGCCTCGCCTACGAGAAAGAGATCGCCGCTGCGCGCGAGCAGGACGCCCGCAACTGGAAGGTCGATGCGCATCTGGCGCGCGATGCCAATGGCGGTACAGCGCTCGAAGTCGAAGCGCGCGACGGCAATGGCAGGCCGTTGACCGGATTGCAATTCACCTCCCGCTTGGAGCGCCCGACCGACCGGCGCGCCGACCAGGCGATCGAGCTGTCGGAAGCCGGCGGCGGCCGCTACCGCGGCAAGGGCAGCGTGATCGGTCCCGGACAATGGGAGCTGGTGCTCGAAAGCGAAGCCGATGGTCGGCGCGTGTTCCTGTCCAGGAACCGCGTGGTGCTGAATTAAGAGGGCGTGATGCAGGCGACACGGGACTTTTCGCACTACGTCAAACATCTCGGCTCGGGACTGGCGCATATCGACCTCGCGGTCGAGGGCGTGAGCTGTGCCGGCTGCATGTCGAAGATCGAGCGCGGGCTTTCGGCGATTCCCGATGTGACCTTGGCGCGCGTCAACCTCACCGACCGACGCGTGGCGCTGGAATGGAAAGAGGGTGCGCTCGATCCGGCGCGTTTCATCGATCGGCTCGCCGAGCTCGGCTACAAGGCCTATCCGTTCGAGACGGTGAGCGCGGAAGCCGCCGAGGTCGAGAACTCGCGCTTCCTGCTCCGCTGCCTCGGGGTCGCGGCGTTCGCGACGATGAACGTGATGATGCTGTCGATCCCGGTGTGGTCCGGCAATGTCAGCGACATGCTGCCGGAGCAGCGCGATTTCTTCCACTGGATGTCGGCGCTGATCGCACTGCCGGCGGCCGCCTATGCCGGCCAGCCCTTCTTCCGCTCGGCGTTCAACGCGCTGCGCACGGGCAATGTCAACATGGACGTGCCGATCAGCATCGGCGTGATCCTGGCGCTGGCGATGTCTGTTATCGAGACCATCGGACATGCCGAGCACGCTTATTTCGATGCGGCGATCATGCTGCTCACCTTCCTCCTGGTCGGACGCTATCTCGACCAGAGCATGCGGCGGCGTACCCGGGCGGTCGCCGGCAATCTCGCCGCGCTCAAGGCTGAGACCGCGACGAAATTCGTCGGACCCGACGAGATTTCGGTGGTGCCGGCGGCAGCGATTACGGCCGGCGATATGGTGCTGTTGCGGCCGGGCGAGCGCTCTGCGGTTGACGGCACCGTGATCGAGGGCCGGTCCGAGATCGACCAGAGCCTGATCACCGGCGAGACGCGGCATGCGGCGGTCGAGGCGGGCAGCGCGGTCTATGCCGGCTCGCTCAACATCTCCGGCGCGCTGCGCATCCGCGTCTCGGCGGCGGCCGAAGGCACGCTCTTGGCGGAGATCCAGCGCTTGCTCGATCACGCCGTGCAGGCGCGCTCGCGCTATGTGCAACTCGCCGATCGTGCGTCGCGGCTCTATGCGCCGCTGGTGCATGCGACCGCTCTCTTGACCATGATCGGCTGGCTGATCGCGGGCGCGAGCTTGCACGATTCCGTCATCACCGCGATCGCGGTGCTGATCATCACCTGCCCCTGTGCGCTGGGGCTTGCGATCCCGACCGTGCAGACGATTGCCGCGGGCGCGATGTTCCGCGCCGGCGTGCTGATCAATTCGGGCGATGCCATCGAGCGCGTCGCCGAGGTCGACCACGTCATCTTCGACAAGACGGGAACGCTGACGTTGCCCGAACTGGATGTAGTGAACTCCGCTTCCGTGCCGGCTGATGTGTTCGAACTGGCAGGCCGGCTCGCGCTGGCAAGTCACCATCCGGTCGCCGCGGCGCTGGCGCGCTCGGCCCGTGCGAACTCGCCGCTGCCCGGCGTTACGGAAGAGCCGGGGCAGGGGGTGCGGGGCAGCTTCGGCAGCGAGGAGGTCAGGCTCGGCCGTCCCTCGTTCTGCAACGCAGAGGATCTCGCTGAGGAGATCCTGCGCCGCGATCCCGAGGCGTCAGTGGTCGCCTTTGCCCGCGGCGAACAGCGATACGTGTTCGCGGTTCGCCAAGGCTTGCGGCCGGACGCGCGCGAAACCGTCGCGGCGCTGCAGCGGCGCGGCATCGCGGTCGAAATCTTGTCGGGAGATCGCGAGCCCGCGGTGCGGGCCGCGGCCGAGACGCTTGGCATACCGGAATGGCGCGCCGGCGTGACGCCATCAGACAAGATCGCGCGCATCGAGGAATTGAAACGGCAGGGCGTCAAGGTGATGATGGTCGGCGACGGCTTGAACGATGCGCCATCACTTGCAGCCGCGCATGTGTCGATGTCGCCGATCTCGGCCGCGCATCTGAGTCAGGCGACCGCCGATCTCGTCTTCCTCGGCAAGCCGCTGGCGCCGGTGATCGCGGCCATCGACTATTCGCGGAAAGCGCTGCGGCTGATGCGGCAGAACCTCTATCTCGCCGTCGGCTACAATTTCCTCGCCGTGCCGATCGCGATCCTGGGCTTCGTCACGCCGCTGATCGCGGCCGCGGCGATGTCGGGCTCCTCGATCCTGGTGATGCTGAACGCGCTGCGCGGACGTCGGGTGCGGCAGGAGGTGGTGTGATGGAAGTGATCGCGTTCCTGGTGCCGCTGGCGCTGCTGCTCGGCCTGTTTGGATTGCTCGGATTCCTCTGGTCATTGAAGAACGGCCAGTACGATGATCTCGAGGGCGCCGCCTGGCGGGCGATCTCCGACGATGACGAGACGCCAACAACCCCGGGGCCGTCGACCGCGCATCGTGGCGTTTGATCTGGCGCAATGACGGCCGCTTTGCATGGGCCATAGTCAACCTGCTCAGAACTACGGGAGGGTAACATAGCATCGGCAACACAGACGGAATCGATTGCGGGCAGGCTGATCGGCAAGCTCACGGGCATCCTCGAACGGTTCCGCGACGTCGGCGAAATTCGCAGCCTCAGCCCCGCCGAGGCCTGTTCCGTCGCGCACGATCTCCGCATCTCGCCGGCCCAGCTCGAGACGCTGGTTGCCCGGGGGCGCCACGGTGCCGATGAATTGCCGAAGATGCTGAAGGCGCTCGGGATCGACGAAGTTGCCATCAAGCGCCAAGAGCCGGGCGTGCTGCACGACATGAGGCGGGTGTGCGCGCTCTGCATCGAGAAGTCCCGCTGCAACAGCGAGCTCGAGGCCGGAACCGCGGCCCTGCATCATCGCGAATATTGCGCCAATACCTATACGATCGACTCCCTCGAGCCGAAGCCCGACCAGACCGAGCTCCAGCTCCGCGGGCCCTGCTGCTGCTGAGCGGGGAACGTTCGTCGTCCCAACTGAGCCGGCGCAGGTAGCGCCGGCTGGCCAAACTGCACCGTATCCTTGAACGCGAGGCCCTGCTAACCATGGGCAGCGGCGGCGGCGGCCGGCTGGTCGCCGCGACCGTCTATTGTGCGCCGGCGCAACGCCAGCGCGTTTTGCGAGAAGGATACGAGCAATGATCGAAACCGTTGGCATCATCGGGGCGGGCACTATGGGCAACGGCATCGCCCAGGTCAGTGCCGCCGCCGGGCTTCGGGTGGTGATGGTCGATATCTCGGATGCCGCCGTGCAGCGCGGGCTGGCGACCGTCGGCAGCAGCCTGGACCGCTTGGTCAAGAAGGAGAAGATGACCGAGGCCGACAAGAACGCTGCGCTGGGGCGCATCAATGCGACCACCGACAAGGCCAAGCTTGCAGCCTGCGACCTCGTGATCGAGGCGGCGACCGAGAACGAGGAATTGAAGCTCAAGATCCTGAAGGATCTCAGCGCGACTCTGAACCCGCGGGCGGTGATCGCCACCAATACGTCTTCGATTTCCATCACCAAGCTTGCCACCGCGACCGACCGGCCCGACCGTTTCATCGGCATGCACTTCTTCAACCCGGTGCCGGTGATGGCGCTGCTCGAACTGATCCGCGGCCTGCAGACCTCGGACGATACGCTGGCCAAGGCGGAAGCGTTCGCAAAACGCGTCGGCAAGGTCGCGATCACTGCCAAGAACAGCCCCGGCTTCGCGGTCAACCGCATCCTGTGCCCGATGATCAACGAGGCGATCTTCGCGCTGCAGGAGGGCATTGCCACCGCCGAGGAGATCGATGCCGGCATGAAACTCGGCTGCAACCACCCGATCGGCCCGCTGGCGCTCGCCGACCTGATCGGGCTCGACACCATGCTGTCGGTGATGGACGTGTTCTACAAGGGCTTCAACGATCCGAAATATCGCGCAGCGCCACTGCTCAAGGAGATGGTCGACGCCGGCTATCTCGGCCGCAAGAGCGGCAGGGGCTTTTACGACTACGGCAAGGCATGAGCCAGGCTTTGTAGGGTGGGCAAAGCGTAGCGTGCCCACCTTCAGGCACTCCGCTCGAGATGGTGGGCACGCTACGCTTTGCC
>NZ_PSRR01000209.1 GCF_004296405.1 Bradyrhizobium sp. Leo170 | reverse complement strand
CCACCCCATCAACCACCAGCCTGAGTTGGTGAGGGGCAACGAGCCTCCACGCAAGATAGATGGATCACGCGGTATGGGTCCCGGCCTTCGCCGGGACGACGGTGGGTGATCGTGTCGCGTCCCCTCTCCCGCTCCGACAATTGAGATGATACAGAGCGCTTCCCTCCTCGAAGCCGGAAGCTCTCCATGTCCACCGCCGTTTCTCCTCTCGCCCCGACAGACGTTCCCGATTTGCCCGCGATCGCGGGCGTCAGGCTTGCGACGGCGGCGGCCGGCATCCGCTACAAGGGGCGCACCGATGTGCTGCTCGCGGTGATGGAGAAGGGCACCACCGTCGCCGGTGTCTTCACCAAGTCCAAGTGCCCCTCGGCACCGGTCGAATGGTGCCGCGCCAAGCTCGGCAAGGGAGCTGCGCGCGCCCTGGTGGTCAATTCCGGCAACGCCAATGCCTTCACCGGCAAGACAGGCAAGCAGTCGACCGCGCTGACCGCGCAGATCGCCGCCAAGGCGGTCGGCTGCAGCGTCAATGAGGTGTTCCTGGCCTCCACCGGCGTGATCGGCGAGCCGCTCGATGCGACCAAGTTCGACGGGGTGCTGGCGACGCTGGCCGAGCAAGCTGCGCCCGACGACTGGATGAGCGCGGCGAAGGCGATCATGACCACCGACACCTTCCCGAAGGTCGCGACCGCGACCGTGAAGCTCGGCAAGGCCAAGGTGACGATCAACGGCATGGCCAAGGGCGCCGGCATGATCGCACCCGACATGGCGACGATGCTCTCCTTCATCTTCACCGACGCGCCGCTGTCATCGGCCGCGCTGCAGCAGCTCCTGAAGAGCGGCGTCGAAGACACCTTCAACGCCGTCACCATCGACGGCGACACCTCGACATCGGACACGCTATTGGCATTCGCGACCGGCACCGCCGCCGCGAACGGCGCGCCGAAGATCAGCCGCGCCAGCGATCCGCGCCTGAAAGCGTTTGCCAAGGCGTTCCGTGATGTGCTCGCCGACCTTTCCGAACAGGTGGCGCGTGACGGCGAAGGCGCGCGGAAACTGGTCGAGATCATCGTCGATGGCGCCACCACCAAGGCGTCGGCGCGCAAGATCGCGATGTCGGTGGCGAACTCGCCGCTGGTGAAGACCGCGATCGCCGGCGAGGACGCCAATTGGGGCCGCGTGGTGATGGCGGTCGGCAAGGCCGGCGAGCCCGCCAACCGCGACAAGCTCTCGATTTCCTTCAACGGCATCCGCGTCGCCAAGAGCGGCGCCCGCAATCCCTCCTACAACGAGGCGGAAGTGTCGCAGGCGATGAAGCAGCCGAAAATCCAGATCAAGGTCAACCTCGGCCTCGGCAAGGGCCGCGACCGCGTGCTGACCTGCGATCTCACCAAGGAATATGTCGCGATCAACGGCGATTATCGGTCGTGACGACGTAGGATGGGTAGAGCGAAGCGAAACCCATCATTCGTGCAGTAGCTCCGAAACTGATGGGTTTCGCTTCGCTCTACCCATCCTGCGATTCCGCCGTCATAACAATCCATGCGTGTGATGCATGACCGATATCAAACTCACCCTCGTGGTTGCCTGCGCGCTTGTTGATGCCGACAAGCGCGTGCTGCTGGCGCAGCGGCCTGCGGGCAAGCCGATGGCTGGTCTCTGGGAATTTCCCGGCGGCAAGGTCGAGGCAGGCGAACGGCCGGAAGCGACGCTGATCCGCGAATTGCACGAAGAACTCGGCATCACCGTCGCCGAGCCGTGCCTGGCGCCGCTGACCTTCGCGAGCCATGCCTACGAGACGTTTCACCTGCTGATGCCGCTCTATATCTGCCGGCGCTGGGACGGCATGGTGACGGCGCGCGAGGGACAGAACCTCGCCTGGGTCCGCGCCAACAAGTTGCGCGACTACGAGATGCCGGCGGCGGATATTCCGCTGATCCCACATCTGATCGATCTGCTGTTATAGGTGTGGACGAGGCGGGCCTCATGGTTCGAGACGCGCCGCAAGCGGCGCTCCTCACCATGAGGGTCTAAGATTCCGCCGCGAAATAGACCTCATCCTGAGGAGCCCGCCAAAGGCGGGCGTCTCGAAGGATGGGCCGCGAAGGAACCGCCCACCAAGTTCTATTTCTTATGCGATAGCCCTCCCCTTTCAGGGGAGGGTGAGAGGCGCTTCACCGCCTCTTCCAAACTAGCTTTCGCCGAACCCGGCCGCAGTGGTTTTTGCTGGCTTTCGTGCGGCGCCCAGCCGGACAGCCAAATCACGTCGAAGGTGGCGCGGATGCGGCCGTCAGGATCGGCGAAGCGTTCGGCATAGATTTGCGCCATCCGCAGCAGGGTGGCGCGGCGGCTCAGTGCGCGGCGCCGCTCGATCAGGATGTTGGTGGCGCCCATGCGCCGCAGTTCCTGCATCAGCGCGAACGCATTGTCGTAGCGCACCACGATGCGGTCGACATCGGTCACCGGCAACGCGAGGCCCGCACGCTGCAACAGCGCGCCGACGTCGCGCAGATCGGCGAATGGCGCAACGCGCGGCGACACCCCGCTTTCGCATTCGGCTTCGGCCGCCGCAAAGGATTGTCTGAGCTCGGTCAGCGTATCGCCGCCGATCATCGCCGCGAGCAACAGACCATCGGGCCTCAGCGCGCGACGGATCTGCGCGAGCACGCCGGGAAGATCGTTGACGAACTGGAAGGCGAGCGCGGAGACCGCGAGATCGAGCGATTGCGGCTGCAGCGGAAGGACTTCGGAAGCCTCGAATGTGACCTCGCGGACCGACTTGCATCGCTCGCGCACGAGATCATGCAGCGCGTTGCCCGGCGTCCAGATGTCGGCGGCATCGGCAAACTCCCGCGTGACCGCCTGCAACCGCTCGGCCATGTCCTCGGCGACGCGCTCGAGCAGGAAGGTGACCGGCGCGTTGCGCCGCGCGCGCTTCAGCCGGGCTGACAACAGCGAACGGTCGAACAACACAGGAGTGGTCGGGTTTGCGGCCATGCCGGTTGGTACGCCTTGCCTCCGTCGCTGGCAACGCAATGCTTGAGCTGACAGGTTCGCGGCGCTAGCCTCCCTTCATGGGCGCCGAAGCATCACCATCCCGCTCTATTGCAGGCCATCTGCGCGGCGCGCTGAGCGTTGCGCAGGGAGCATGGACGCATGCAGCACGGCTGATGCTCGACATCGCGCTGCCGACGCTGTGCGTTGCCTGCCGCGAGCCGGTCGATGGCGAGGGCGTCTGCGCCGCCTGCTGGGCCAAATTGTCGTTCATTGCACCACCGTTCTGCCCGCGGCTCGGCATTCCCTTCGTCTACGACCCGGGGCCGGAACTGTTGTCGATGGAGGCGATCGCCAATCCGCCGGCCTACCAGCGCGCCCGCGCCGCGGTGCGCTATGACGACGTCGCGCGCACGCTGGTGCACGCATTGAAATACCAGGACCGCACCGATCTGGCGCCAGCAATGGGCCGCTGGATGGCGCGGGCGGGGAAGGAATTGCTCAGCGACGCCGATGTTTTGGTACCAGTTCCCCTGCACTGGCGGCGCGGCTGGAGCCGGCGCTACAACCAATCCGGCGCGCTTGCCCGCGTCATTTCGCGCCAAAGCGGCGTCAACCTCGCCTCCGATGCGCGGCGCCGGGTGCGCTCGACCGAGCAGCAGGTCGGGTTGTCGCGGGCGCAGCGGGCGACCAACGTCCAGGGTGCGTTCAAGGTGGCGCCCGACCGGGCCGCCGAAGTCCAGGGCCGCCGCGTGATCCTGGTCGATGACGTCCTGACCTCGGGAGCGACGGTTGACGCCTGCGCGCGGGCGCTTCTGCGCGCCAAAGCCGCGCAGGTCGACGTGCTGGTATTCGCCCGGGTTGTCGATAGCCACAAAGGTCCCATATAATCCTGGACAAAATCACAACCGAGCGCGCCATGACCGCTGCAATTGAAATCTACACCCGCCCGGGCTGCGGCTACTGCTCCGCGGCCAAGTCGCTTCTGACCCGCAAGAAGGCGGCGTTCACCGAATTCAACATTGCCAGCGACGCGGCCTATCGCGACGAGATGTACGAGCGGGCCGGCGCCGGTTCGACCTTTCCGCAGATCTTCATCGGCAGCACCCATGTCGGCGGCTGCGACGAGCTCTATGCGCTCGACCGCGAGGGCAAGCTCGATGATCTCTTAACCAGCGAAGGCGTGGCCTGATGAGCGCCGACAGCACCTTCACCGCCGCCATGGTGCAGATGCGCACCTCGCTTCTGCCGGAGCCGAGTCTCGAGCAAGGCATGAAGCTGGTGCGCGAGGCGGCGGCGCAAGGCGCGGACTATGTGCTCACACCCGAAGTGAGCAACATGATGCAATTGAACCGCAAGGCGCTGTTCGAGCATCTGGCGACGGAAGAGGACGACAAGTCGCTAAAGGCCTATCGCGCGCTGGCCGCCGAATTGAAGATACATCTCCATATCGGCTCGCTAGCGCTGCGCTTCTCGCCGGAGAAGGCGGTGAACCGCTCTTTCCTGATCGGCCCGGACGGCAACCTGCTCGCCAGCTACGACAAGATCCATATGTTCGATATCGATCTGCCCGGCGGAGAGAGCTATCGCGAATCGGCCAATTACCAGCCG
Organism: Bradyrhizobium sp. Leo170; assembly: GCF_004296405.1. GTDB lineage: Bacteria > Pseudomonadota > Alphaproteobacteria > Rhizobiales > Xanthobacteraceae > Bradyrhizobium. The sequence goes on along the minus strand of NZ_PSRR01000209.1, from coordinate 10,701 downwards.
GGCGAGACCGCTGTCATTTCCGATCTGCCGTGGGGCCGGATCGGATTGACCATCTGCTACGACGTGCGCTTCCCGGCACTGTACCGTGCGCTGGCCGAAAGCGGCGCGTCCTTTCTCACCGTGCCGTCCGCCTTCACCCGCAAGACCGGCGAGGCGCATTGGCACATTCTGCTCCGCTCCCGTGCCATCGAGACCGGCTGCTTCGTGTTTGCCGCCGCGCAAGCCGGCCTGCACGAGAACAAGCGCGAGACCTATGGTCGTTCGCTGATCATCGACCCCTGGGGCGAGGTCCTCGCCGAGGGCGGCGTCGAGCCGGGCGTATTCCTGGCGAAGATCGATCCGGCCAAGGTCGAGACCGCGCGCAGGGCGATTCCTTCGCTGCAGCATGGGCGCCGCTTCACGGTCGCCGACCCCAAGGCAGGTCCGGAGCATCTGCACCTCGTCCGGGGCTCAGCATGATCCGCTACAACCTGCGCTGCGAACGGGGCCATGCTTTCGAAAGCTGGTTCCAGAGTTCGTCGGCTTATGATTCCCAGGTCCGCCGCAAGCTCGTGGCCTGCCCGACCTGCGGCACGTCAACGGTCGAGAAGGCGATCATGGCGCCGCAGATCGTCGGCAAGAAGGGCCGCGAAGCCGCGGCTCCCGCGCCGGCCGAGCAGCCGGCAGCAGCGCCAGCCGAATCCACACCGCTGATGATGGCGCAGGAGCGTGAGCTGCGCGCCAAGCTGAAGGAATTGCGCGACCACATCGTCCAGAACGCCGACAATGTCGGCGACCGCTTCCCCAACGAGGCGCGCAAGATGCATTACGGCGATATCGAGCACCGCCCGATCTACGGCGAAGCCTCGCCGGAGGAAGCGCGCTCGCTGATCGAGGAAGGCGTCGAAGTCTCGCCGCTGCCGGTGCTGCCGGACGACCGCAACTGATGCATCTCGTCATTCCGGGGCGATGCGAAGCATCGAACCCGGAATCTCGCGCCATCACCTCTGGATTCCGGGTTCATGCTTCGCATGCCCCGGAATGACAAGTTGATCAAGCCGCGATCAATAGCGCCACACCGATCACGATCAGGACGATGCCGGAAAGCTCGCGCGGCGAGATCGGCTGCTTGAACGAATAGTACGCCACGCCTTGCGCGAACAAGACCTCGATCAGCGCCAATGTTCGCACGTTCGCCGCCGCCGTCAGCGCGAAGGCAAGGAACCAGAATTGCGAGGCGAACGCGCCCATGAAGCCCGCCAGCATCGACGGCCGCCATAATCCGAAGATCGCCTTGAGCACGCCGGGCGCGCGCAGCAAGAGATAGATCGACAGCACCAGCGTCTGCACGAACAGGCCGAACACCAGCGTATAGGACGATGCCGTCACGAAGGAGACGCCGGGCACCGCGATGATCGCGCCGCGAAAGCCGATCGCCGAGAGCGCGAAGGCGGCCGCCGCGACGAGGCCCATGATGGTCGGCCTCAGCTCCGCAAACCCCTTCTCGCCTCCGGGCCGCAGCGCGGTGATGACGACGCCGATGGTCGCGATCAGGATCGCGATGACCTTCAATAAGGTGAGGTGATCGCCGAGGAAGACGAAGCCGAAGATCGCGGTCTGGATCGCCTCGGTCTTCAGATAGGCCGTCGTCACCACGAAGGAGCGCTCGTTCATCGCCAGCAGCATCAAGCCGGTGCCGACGATCTGGCTGAGCGCGCCGAGCAACAGCCACGGCCAGAACACCGCTGGCGGCCACGGAACGGAATCGCCGGTTGCCGCGATGACCAGCGCAAAGAACAGGATCGAGAACGGAAAGCCGAACAGGAAGCGGATATTGGTCGCGCCCCAGGTCCCGAGCGGCCCGGTCAGCGACCGCTGCATCGCATTGCGCGCGACCTGCCCGAGCGCGGCGACGATGGTGAAGGGAATCCAGAGCGAGGAAATCGTTAGCATGTGCGGGAGAATCGCGAGCGGGCTGGGAAAACGGTCTCACCGTGGCGGCCGCCGCGGGCGCGGTCAACCGGAACAGCGCATGACAGGATTGCGCTCGGACCGCACGCCGTCCGCGTGGCAAGCAGCTCCTACCCCTCCTCCGCGACCACCATGTAGTTCACGTCCATATCGGAGGAGATGTTCCATTTGTCGGCGAGCGGGTTGTAGACCACGCCGGCCTGGTCGGTGATGGTGAGGTGGTTGTCTTGCAGGTGATGCGCGAGTTCGTCGGGGGTGACGAACTTGCTCCATTGATGGGTGCCGCGCGGCAGCCAGCGCAGCACGTATTCGGCGCCGACGATCGCGAGTGCAAAGCTCTTCCAGTTGCGGTTCAACGTCGAGAGCACCATCAGCCCGCCGGGCTTGAGCATCGCCGTACAGCGCTTTACGAACACGCCGACGTCGGTGACGTGCTCGACGACCTCCATCGCCAGCACGATGTCGAAGCGCTCGCGCGCGTCCATTTCTTCCACTGTGGTGCAGCGGTAGTCGATCGCCAGGTGCCCCTTGTCGGCATGCAATTTCGCGGCGGCGATGTTGGTGGCGGAAGGATCGATCCCGATCACCTGCGCGCCGAGCCGGGCCAGCGGCTCGCACAGCAGCCCGGCGCCGCAGCCGATATCGAGGGTGCGCAAGCCGGACAAACAGCTCAGGCTCCTGACGTTGCGGTCGAACTTGCGGCAGGCGGCATCGCGGATATAGCCCAGCCGCAACGGATTGATCTTATGCAACGGCGCCATCTTGCCGTGCGGGTCCCACCACTCCGCCGAGAGTTTTGAGAATTTCGCGACCTCGGCCGGATCGACCGTGGTGCCGGAAAAGTCAGATTGCATGGCCATGATGCGCGCGCCCCTATCGCGCCGTGATGGAATTGCGGAACGCCAGCGGCGAGGCGATCGTCGGAATGTCCTGCTCTGCCTCGCCAACGCTGAAAATCGTTACGTCGCCGTAGTTGAGAATACGCCCCAGAATGGATTGCTCTACATTGACACTGGCGATCTTGTCCAAACTCATCTCGATGGTCTTCCGCCGTATGAAGCCGGTCTTGTGCACGACCCGCAGATTGGTGACGTCGGTTTCGGTGGTCCAGTGGTGGATTCCCGCAGTCACGGTCTTGTAAAGCGCCGCGATCGCCGCCAGAGCAGCCATCACCAGGCACAAAACTGCCGGCGCGCCAGTCGGAACCATGTACGAGAGGACCAGGAACACGATCGCTACGACCCAGCCGGCAATTGCCGGCAGGAAGAAGATCCAGTGCGCATTGGTCGAATACAGCACCCTCTCGCCGGGCTGCAGGATCTCGTCGATAAACCGCCCCATACAAACGCCTCAGTTACCACCGCGTCATAGCCACCCGCGCCCCCGCCACGGACGGCGCCAGGAACCCGCTTGCCCCCGGCCGCTTCGCTATGTATACGCGCGTTTCAGCCCCCGCGCTTGGATTAAAGCGCGGGCACTCTACCGATCCTCACAAGGAATGCACGCGTCGTCATGGGCCGCCTCGTGATGAAATTCGGCGGCACCTCCGTCGCCAATATCGACCGAATCCGCAACGTCGCACGCCATGTCAAACGCGAGGTCGATGCCGGCCACGACGTCGCCGTGGTGGTCTCCGCGATGTCCGGCAAGACCAATGAGCTGGTGGCCTGGTGCAGCGAGGCTTCCCCGATGCACGACGCACGCGAATATGACGCCGTCGTCGCCTCCGGCGAGCAGGTCACCTCGGGCCTCCTCGCGATCACGCTGCAGAGCATGGGCATCCAGGCGCGCTCCTGGCAGGGCTGGCAGATCCCGATCAAGACCTCCGACGCGCACGCCTCGGCGCGTATCCTCGATATCGACGGCACCGAGATCATGAACCGCTTCAAGGAGCGGAAGGAGGTCGCGGTCATCGCCGGTTTCCAGGGCATCAGCCCCGAGACCGGCCGCATCACCACGCTCGGCCGCGGCGGTTCCGATACCTCGGCGGTGGCGATCGCGGCGGCGGTCCGGGCCGACCGCTGCGACATCTATACCGACGTCGACGGCGTCTACACCACCGACCCCCGCGTGGTGCCGAAGGCGCGGCGGCTCGAGAAAATCGCGTTCGAAGACATGCTGGAATTGGCCTCTCAGGGCGCCAAGGTTCTTCAGGTGCGCTCGGTGGAACTCGGCATGGTGCACAACATGCCAATCTTCGTCCGATCCAGCTTCGACAAGCCTGAAGATATCGACCCGCACGGCACGCCGCCGGGAACGCTGATCTGCAGCGAGGAGGAAATCATGGAAATGCACGTCGTCACTGGCATCGCCTTCTCCAAGGACGAAGCTCAGATTTCCGTGCGCCAGATCGAGGACAAGCCGGGGGTGGCAGCAGCGATCTTCGGCCCGCTCGCGGACGCCAACATCAATGTCGACATGATCGTGCAGAACGTCTCCGAGGACGGCAAGACCACCGACCTGACCTTCACCGTTCCGGCGACCGACTATGGCCGCGCCCGCGACACCATCACCGCGGCCAAGAGCAAGATCGGCTACCAGCGCTTCGACAGCGCCACCGACGTCGCGAAAGTCTCTGTCATCGGCAGCGGCATGCGCAGCCATGCCGGTGTCGCCGCCAAGGCCTTTGCCGCGCTCGCCGCGCGCAACATCAACATCCGCGCCATCACCACTTCCGAGATCAAGTTCTCGGTGCTGATCGATGCCGCCTATACCGAGCTCGCGGTACGCACACTGCACACGCTGTACGGTCTCGATCAGGCCTGAGGGTGCGTTCCCTCCACCTCGAAAGCCCGTAGCCCGGGTGGAGCGAAAGCGTAACCCGGGCACTTCGCCTCAACATTGACGAGCGGTCCCGGGTTGCGCTGCGCTTCACCCGGGCTACGGGCTGCGGGCCTGTTCCAACGGCGTCCTGAGCCCACATTTCTCGCTGTTGCGAGCAAGAATTTCTCTTAGCTACCGCAGCATTGGGCTGACAGAGACGTTATATCTTTTGGCAGGCGTTTTGCTTGGCAAAACAAGCCTCGATTGGCTATACGGCCTGATCGGAGGGTGCCGCGAACTGTGTCACACTCTTGGCGAATCCGATTCGGCAGGGTTGCGAGCTTGCGGCGGCGCCGATGGATAAAATTGTTGGATTAGTCGAGTTTCTCGCCAGTTACCGGCCACACGGCCTGCTGGTCATGTGGGGGAGGGTTTCAACCTATGCGGAGCGCTTCGGGAGGTCCCCGCGTCCTGTTGAGACGGCTCCGCGAAACCATGGCGGAGCAGGTCTCGGCCCAGGAGCGGCTGGACAAGATCGTGGTCCTGATCGCGGCCAATATGGTGGCCGAGGTCTGCTCGGTCTATGTGCTGCGCGTCGATAACACCCTCGAGCTCTACGCCACCGAAGGTCTGAACCGCGACGCCGTCCACAGGACGGTGCTCAGCGCCCATGAGGGCCTGGTCGGCCTCGTCGCCAGCGAGGCCACGCCGCTCAATTTGAGCGACGCGCAAAGCCACCCGGCCTTCTCCTACCGCCCGGAGACCGGCGAAGAAATCTACCACTCCTTCCTCGGCGTGCCGATCCTGCGCGCCGGCAACACGCTTGGCGTGCTGGTGGTGCAGAACCGCGCCAAGCGCACTTATGTCGAGGAAGAGGTCGAGGCGCTGCAGACCACCGCCATGGTGCTGGCGGAGATGATCGCCTCGGGCGAACTGGCGGCGCTGGCGCAACCGGGCGCCGAGCCGGCGGCGCGGCATTCGCTGCACAAGACCGGCGCCATTCTCTCCGAAGGCATCGCGCTCGGCCATGTCGTGCTGCACGAGCCGCGCGTCGTCATCACCAACTATATCGCCGAGGATCTGCCGAAGGAGATCAAGCGGCTGGATGCGGCGCTGACCAAGCTGCGCGCCGATCTCGACCGCCTCCTGGAGCGCGGCGACGTCGCCGATGGCGGCGAGCATCGCGACGTGCTGGAAGCCTATCGCATGTTCGCCAACGACCAGGGCTGGTCGCACAAGCTGCATGAGGCAGTTGCCACCGGCCTCACCGCTGAAGCCGCGGTCGAGCGCGTACAGTCCGACACCCGCGCGCGCATGCTGCGTTCGACCGATCCATACTTGCGCGACCGGCTGCATGACCTCGAGGATCTCGGCCATCGCCTGATGCGGCAGCTCGTCGGCCAGGACCACGCGCCGTCACGCGAACAATTGCCCGACAACGCGATCCTGATTGCGCGCGCGATGGGCCCGGCGGCGCTGCTCGACTATGACCGCAAGCGATTGCGGGGCCTGGTGCTGGAGGAAGGCACCGCCAATTCCCACGTCTCGATCGTGGCGCGCGCGCTCGGCATTCCCGCGGTCGGCGAAGTGCCGAACGCGCCCGGCATTGCCGATCCCGGCGACGCCATCATCGTCGATGGCATCTCGGGCGAGATCTATGTCCGCCCGTCGTCGGAGATCGAGTCGGCCTACGCCGAGCGGGTCCGCTTCCGCGCGCGGCGGCAGGCGCAATATTCGGCGCTGCGCGACAAGCCCTGCGTGACCAAGGACGGCCAGCCGATCGAGCTTCTGATCAACGCCGGACTCACCATCGACCTGCCGCATATCGATGACACCGGGAGCGCCGGCATCGGCCTGTTCCGCACCGAGCTGCAGTTCATGGTGAGCCCGAACCTGCCGCGCTCCAGCGACCAGCTCGCGCTCTATCGCACCGTGCTGGATGCAGCGGGATCGAAGCCCGTCACGTTTCGCACGCTCGACATTGGCGGCGACAAGGCGCTGCCCTATATGGAGACCGTCGTCGAGGAGAACCCGGCGCTCGGCTGGCGCGCGATCCGGCTCGGCCTCGACCGCCCGGGACTGTTGCGCGGCCAGATCCGCGCGCTGCTCCGCGCCGCCGGCGGCCGCGCGCTGAAGATCATGTTTCCGATGATCTCGGACGTTACCGAGTTCGATCAGGCCAAGGCCATTGTCGAGCGTGAACTGACTTATCTGCGCCAGCACGGCCATTCGCTGCCCGAGCGCGTCGATGTCGGCACCATGGTCGAGGTTCCGGCGCTGCTCTACCAGCTCGACGAGCTGTTGAAGCGGGTCGACTTCCTCTCGGTCGGGTCGAACGACCTGTTCCAGTTCCTGTTCGCGGTCGACCGCGGCAACGCCAAGGTCTCGGAACGGTTCGACACCCTGTCCGCGCCGATCCTGCGCGCGCTGCGCGACATCGTGCGCAGGGCGCAGGGCTGCAGGAAGGTTGCCTCGCTGTGTGGCGAGATGGCATCGAAGCCGATCGGCGCGCTGGCGCTGATCGCGATTGGCTACCGCTCGCTGTCACTGTCGGCGACCGCGCACGGTCCGGTGAAGGCGATGATCATAGAGCTCGACGCGCAAAAGGCCGAAGCGATGATCAACCCGCTTCTGGACGCGCCGGCCGGCAGCGTGTCGATCCGCGAGAAGCTGACGGAATTTGCGGAAGCCGAAGGGCTCACCTTGTAGCGACGCTCTCCTCGACGACGCCGCCCCTTGCCCTTTCCGTTATTTGAGAACCACCCATGCTGCCCGAAGCCAAACTCGATGTCCTGCTCGCCCATCATGCCTCGCTCGAGGCCGAGCTGCTCGGCCAGGTGAATTCGGAGCGCTATGTCCAGATCACCCGCGAGCTCGCCGAGCTCAATCCGCTGATCGAGGCAGTGAAGGCCTATCGCGCTGCGCGGACCGAGCTCGCCGACACCCAGAGCCTGATCGCCGATCCCGCCACCGAGCCCGACATGCGCGGCATGGCGGAGGCCGAGCTCGAGACGCTGCATGCGCGGCTTGCCGAGCTCGAACAGAATATCCGCATCGCGCTGTTGCCGAAGGACGCCATGGACGACCGCAACGTCGTGCTGGAAATCCGCGCCGGCACCGGCGGCGACGAGGCTTCGCTGTTCGCGGGCGACCTGTTCCGCATGTATGAGCGCTTCGCCGCGCTGCAGGGCTGGAAGGTCGAGGTGATCTCGGCGAGCGAGGGCACGGTCGGCGGCTACAAGGAAATCATCGCCGAGGTGCAGGGCCGCGGCGCGTTCGCGAAACTGAAATTCGAATCCGGCGTGCATCGGGTGCAGCGCGTGCCCGATACCGAGACGCAGGGGCGTATCCACACCTCCGCCGCCACGGTGGCCGTGCTGCCGGAGGTCGAGGACGTCGACGTCGACATCAAGAACGAGGACTTAAGGATCGAGACCATGCGGGCGCAGGGCGCGGGCGGCCAGCACGTCAACAAGACGGAATCGGCGATCCGCATCACCCATATCCCGACCGGCATCGTGGTGATGATGCAGGACAGCCGCTCGCAGCACAAGAACCGGGCGTCGGCGATGAACATCCTGCGCTCGCGCATCTACGATGCCGAGCGCCAGCGCGCCGACGCGGCACGCTCCGCCGACCGCAAGGAGAAGGTCGGCTCCGGCGACCGCAGCGAGCGCATCCGCACCTATAATTTTCCGCAAGGACGCGTCACCGATCACCGCATCAACCTGACGCTCTACAAATTGCCGCAGGTGATCTCGGGCGAAGCGCTCGGCGAATTGACCGACGCGCTGATCACCGAGCATCAGGCGGCGCAACTCGCCGCGCAGGGGGCTGCGGCGTGAGGACTCCCGTAGCCCGGATGGAGCGCAGCGTAATCCGGGGCCAGCGGGCCGGGCTGCACGAATCCCGGATTGCGCTGCGCTCCATCCGGGCTACGGGCGATGAGTGAGTTTGCCGGGCAATCTGTCGAGACAGCACGACGCGCGCTCGCGGCACGCTTCAAATCGGCGGCGATCGATTCGGCCGAGCTCGATGCGCGCATGCTGCTCGGCGCCGTGCTCCGTCTCGATCTCACCGGCATGATCACGGCAGCGAGCCGAACGCTGACGGAGAACGAAGCAGCAGAACTGGAAGCGTTCGCACGCCGTCGCCTCGCTGGCGAGCCGGTCGCGCGCATCCTCGGGCAAAAGGAATTCTGGGGACTGCCGCTAAAACTCTCCGCCGCGACATTGGTGCCGCGGCCCGACACCGAGACCGTGGTCGAACTCGCGCTGCAGATCCTGCGCGCGGACGGAGCTTTGGGAAAGCCGCTGCGGATCGCCGATCTCGGCACCGGCACTGGTGCAATCCTGCTGGCGCTGCTCTCCGAGCTTCCTGCGGCCACGGGCTACGGCACCGACATCAGCACGGAGGCGCTCGAGACGGCGCGCGCCAATGCGTTGGCGTTAGGCATTGAGAAGCGCGCAACCTTCATCGCCTGCGACTACGCATCGGGCCTCTCCGGCCGCTTCGACCTGATCGTGTCGAACCCGCCCTATATACCATCCGCTGATATTGCCGACCTCGCCGTCGAGGTGCGCGAACACGACCCGCTTGCCGCGCTCGATGGCGGCGACGACGGATTGGATGCCTATCGCGTGCTGATCCCGCAGGCCGCCGGTCTGCTCGCCCCTGGCGCCACCCTGGTTGTCGAATCAGGCATCAGCCAGAGCGAGGCGATTGAAGCTTTGATGACGGCCGCAGGGCTCGTCCCGGCCGGTCCGCCGAGGGCCGATCTGGCAGGCATCCCGCGGGCAGTAGCGGGCCGCAAATTGCCGCGATAAAGTCCTATTGGAACGCAAAAAAACCTCTTGGAATATCCCCCGGGAACGACTACGTTCCGCTTATGACATCGGTTTGGCCCCGTAGCCGTTAACGGGTGAAGACCAGGGTTCTCGCCGAGAGCCCGCCGATCAAAGGTTCCAAAACGCAGGTCTGTGTGAGCGCAATAGCCGGGGCTGTGCTGCTCTCGACCGCCAAGCGAACGAAAGCCTGTTATTGCGCTTGAAGACTTACGTGAGAGAACTGGGCTTGCGTGGCAAGCTGAATAATTGATCCGCAGGCCGACCGGCCGGCGGTTGGGGAACGCGTCTTTGCTCAACGCGATGGTTGGCGAACTTTGGCATTGATCCAGATGGCATCGTGATTCGGTGCGCGCGATGGCGCGCGCCGGCTGGACGGGCAACCTCCACCACAACGGCAATTTCAACGCTGGTAACTTACAACGCTGGTAACTTAGGGCTGGAATAAAAGGCAAGACATGAGAAACGGTCAAAACAACAAGCGGATGCGTAACCGGAATAACAATAACAACAATAACAACAATAACCGGCGCGGTCAGAACCCGTTGACGCGGGTGTTTGAATCGAACGGACCCGACATCAAGATCCGTGGCACCGCTTCCCACGTTGCGGAAAAATACGTTCAGCTCGCGCGCGATGCACGCTCTTCCGGCGATCCGGTCGCCGCCGAGAACTACTATCAGCATGCCGAACATTACTTCCGCATCATCGCCGCGGCCCAGGAACAGCTTCGGCAGAATCAGCAGCAGCCGCCCCGCGTCGACAACAACGATGTGTCGACGACCGATGAGGGCGACGATGACGACAGCTATTCGAGCTTCGGGCAGGAGCCCGGCTTCGCGCCGCAACCGCCCTATGCACGCGAAAACAGTCAGCAGCCCTATCAGCGCGAGCAGCAGCAGCCGCGAGAGCATCGCGAGCGCGAACATCGTCCGCAGCCGCAGTATCAACCGCCGCCGCAGAACCAGCCGCAGCCGATGATCGCTGACAATGGCGGCGTCGACCGCCTGCCCTCCTTCATCACCGGCGGCGCGCAGCCGCAAGTCAATGGCAATCATGAAGGCAATGGCAGCGGAGAACGCAGCGAACGTAGCGAGCGCTTCCCGCGCCGCCGCCGCCGCCCGCACAGCCCGCGCCCCGACGC
>NZ_PSRR01000208.1 GCF_004296405.1 Bradyrhizobium sp. Leo170 | reverse complement strand
TGCAACCGGCACCCGGCTTTCCCTGCGCCCTCTGCTCGATGAGAGGGTGAAACGAGACGCAAAGCTCGGGCGCAAAACGCCGCGAGAATGCGGACGCGCATCCTCACGCTGTTTGATATTCAAATCAGAACCCATCTCCGTCATTGCGAGCGCAGCGAAGCAATCCATAGTGCCCCTCGTGGAGACGTGGATTGCTTCGCTGCGTTCGCAATGACGAACTCGTCGTACCAGCATGCGCCGGGACGACGCCGGTGCCAGAGCGGTGCCTGCAATCAGCGCTTCGACTTCTTGGCCTTCTTTTTCTTGGTAGCTTTCTTGGACGTTTTCTTTGGCGCCTTCTTGGCTTTCTTTGCCGACTTCTTGGCGGCCTTCTTGCCGGCCTTTCTGGTCTTCGTTGCTTTCTTCTTCCTGGCCGCCGCTACCTTCTTCGCCACTTTCTTGGCGGCCCTTCGCACCTTCTTCACGGCTGTCGTCGCGACTTCGGTGGTGGCCGTTGCGGCGGTGCCGAGCGTGTCGGTCACTTGATCGATTACGGGCTTGTCGTCGTCCATGTCATCCCCCAACAGTTGAACGAGAGCACAACGATAGCCGGATTCTTGAAAGCGTCAAATCGATGTCGCAGTCCGTGCACTCCGCACTTCGGCGTAGGCGGCAAGCGCGGTCGTTCGCTGGGACTGATGTCAGCCACCGCGGAGGCCGGCAGGGCAACGGCCTGCGGGACGTCGCCGGGAACTGAGGGGGCGCCGACCGGAGCTTCGATTGTCGGCTCAGCGCCGCTATTGCGCGGGCGTGGCGCGCCTGCGGTCGAGCGCGACGAGTGCATCGCTCAGGATCGCCTTGATCCGGTCGATGCCCTGCGGATCGAGCACGGATGGATCAAGGTAGAAATCCAGCCCGGCCGTGCGCTCGACGATCACATCGCCTTTCGCGGTGTCGTCGAGCACGTTGTCGATGGAATAGGGGATCACCTCGCGGCTGATGCCCTTCATGGTGATCGCGGGCAGCGGGTGGGCCTGGATGATGTCCCTGGCCAGCGCAAAGGTCTCGTAGCTGACCACGATGCCTCCGGGCTCGGCGATCGATTGCAGCCGCGCCGCCAGATTGGCTTCGGCGCCGATGATCGTATAGTCCATCCGGTCCACGCTGCCGAAATTGCCGACATTGCAGTAGCCGGAATTGATGCCCATCCGCGACTTGAAGGGCTGTTCAATGCCGGCGGCGCGCCACTTGGCGTTCAGCTCCAGCAGGCGGCGCTGCATCTTCCAGGCCATCTGGACGCAGGCCTCGGCATCCGCCCGGTCCCCCCTGGTTTCGGGATCGCCGAAGAAGATCAGCATGGCGTCGCCGATGAACTTGTCGATCGTGCCGCCATGCTGGTGGGCGATCTCGGACATCTCGGTGAAATACTCGTTGAGCAGTTGGGTGATCTGCTCCGGCTGCAGCCGCTCGGTGGTGGCGGTGAAGTTCTGGATGTCCGAGAAGAAGATCGTCAGTTTCTTGCGCTCGGTGTGAATGGTGACGTCCTTCTGGCCGCTGAAGATGCTCTTGTAGATTTGCGGCGGGATGTAGCGCGATATCTTCAGCGACAGCGTCGCGAGGAAATCGTTGTTGGATTCGAGCTCGCGGTTCATGGCCCGGATTTGCCGGGCCTGGCGGCGCTGCATCATCAGGAAGGAGAGGCCGCTGATGCTGGCCAGCGCCAGATAGGCGAGCAGGTATTTGAAGGAGAACAGGTTTGCGGCGATCGGTTGTGTGATCGCGACCTCCTGGATGCCGCGGACGTCGCCCACCTTCCAGTCCGTCTTGGGGCTCTCGGGATGGGAGTTGTGGCAACTGACGCAGGCCGGGCCCATGACGACCGGGGCGACCAGCCGGACGCGGTCGCTGAACAGCGATGTCGTCGTGTCGACGATCTTCTGGTCCGGGTTCGTGCGCAGGCTCTGCAGCGAAGCTTTCTCGAACTCATCGAGCTGGTGCGGCGCACGGTTCTTGAACGGGAAGTCCGAGACGAAGCGGTAGGTGATGTTCTGCTGCTGCTCGCTGATGACCTTCCCGAGCTCGAGCGACAGCGTCGCCGGGATTGGGATCGCGCCCGGAATGGTCTCGTAGTTGTGGACCACCTGGGTCTGGCCGGGATGGGACAATATCCGCCCGACGACGTTCGAGGCGTAATAGGAGCGAACGCTGCTGACGAGCGAATTGAGATCATTGGCCTGCCGCCGGAGCGCGACTTCCGCGAGATTGGTCAGGTCGAGCCATACCGCGACCGGAAGGGCCGCGAGCAGCAGTGCAATCAGGAACCCTGTCAGGGCCGCGGAGCGTATTTGTCTGGGATTGCTATCCATCGCGATGATCCGATTCCTGCCCGTCCGCAGGCTAAACTTCCATTGCAACCACCGCCTGTAAAGCGCGGCTACGAAGCAGCTTTCTTCAAATTGATGCGTAACCGGCGCGATCTGCGGCGGCGCCTGAAGGTGGGGATGCCGGCAGTCAATTGCGGCCCTGGCTTAGCCGGAGAGGCAATCGGGAGCGAGAAAATGTAGTTCGGAGCGGCTCTCTCATGCCCGGCGCGAGGCCGGGCATGATGGTCGGATATCGATGGCGCGGGCGCTTACTTCGGTTGTCCGACGATACGGATATAGGGCTTCGGCGCCTTCCAGCCTTCGGGGTAGATCGTCTTGGCTTCGTCGTCGCTGACGGAGCCCGCGATGATGACGTCCTCGCCCTGCTTCCAGTCGGCCGGCGTCGCGACGCGATGCTTGGCGGTGAGCTGCAGCGAGTCGATGACGCGCAGTATCTCCTGGAAGTTGCGGCCGGTGGTCATCGGATAGACCAGCACCAGCTTGATCTTCTTGTCGGGGCCGATGATGAAGACGTTGCGGACGGTCTGGTTGTCCGCCGGCGTCCGGACGAGGGGATCGCCCGAGGTCGAGGCGGGCAGCATCTCGTAGAGCTTGGAGACGTTGAAGTCGGTGTCGGCGATCATCGGGTAGTTCGGCGCGGCACCCTGGGTCTCCTCGATGTCAACAGACCATTTGGCATGGCGGTCGACGGGATCGACGGAAAGGCCCATCAGCTTGACGCCGCGCTTGTCGAATTCCGGTTTCAGCTTGGCGAGCGCGCCGAGCTCGGTGGTGCAGACCGGGGTGAAGTCCTTGGGATGCGAGAACAGGAGCGCCCAGCTATTGCCGATCCAGTCGTGGAATTTAATTTTGCCCTCGGTGGTTTCGGCTTCGAAGTCGGGGGCGGTCGCGCCAATGGGAAGTGTCATGGTTTTGCCTCATGCTATTGAAGTGGCTAAAGAAAATCTTTTCTGGGTGACCGCCGAGTATAGGCACAACAAGGGCTTAAGTGAACCACTGTAGCTAAAAGGTGAAATCATTCTCTTTTGTGACGGAACTCCAAGCAACTTCTTTTGATCGGCCCGCCTGCGGCGAAAAAACCCATAATGCCCGCAAGAGCACGGATTGCCGTGGAATTGCCTTTTATGGTCCCCATCTCCGCGGTCCGGTCTGCTAATAGGCGCGAACCGTGACAGCCGTCACAGCGACCAATTGGCAACTATGTACAAATGTCGAAACCCCGGTTTCGAATCGGTAACCACTCGTTTACGCCGGCATGGAAATGCTGGACTGAAATAAGGAACTGAGAAGTCTCGCTATGTCTGCCCCTAGTATCGAGGCGACCGATGCGGTCGCCCTGCAACCGTCCTGCCGCAAGACTGCCGCCCATGCCCTCACCATCGTACGCGATGGCGTGATCACCGGCGAAGGCCCCACCACCAAGGGCCGCATCCACTTTTCCCGAGCGCTCGATGCCGATGACGCCGCCTGGTGCGCGCGCATCCTCACCGCCTCCGCCGTTGCGCACCAGCCGGTGAGCCGGGAGGAGGTCGCGGCGTTGTTCGAGATCAACGAAGCCGCGGCCGAGCGCAGCGACGATGGCCGTTTCGACGACCTCCTGGCCAAGGCGGTCGCCCATCACGCCGCTTCGATGTCCGGCCTGCCGGTGCCGCCCCGCACGGTGGCGCTGTCGCCGGACACCGACATCGAGAGCTGGGCGCCCACCCACGCCGCCAATATCGACACCAAGGTGCTGGAGTGGATCGCGAGCCAGATGCGTGGCAAGCGCCGCACCAGCCACGCGCTCGCCGCGATGGTCGCCACCCTGGTCGGCGCCGCGGCGCTGCCGCTGGTGCAGTTGCCGAACGTGTTCGATATCGCGTTGGTGTAAGCCACCCGACCTCGAAAAGGGTACCGACGGCGGGGGCTATTTCCCCGCCGTTTTCTGTTTGCCGCTCTCGACGTCAAGCCCCAGCGTCCGCCCGGGGAAACCGGCGACGTCGAAATAGCGGGTCGACAGCACCCGCTGGAATTTGACGACCGTGCGCAGCCCGTTGCCGGCCGGCTTCGAGGTGATGGTGCCGTCGGCCATCTTCGGGACGATGCCGTTCGGGATCGCTTCCGACACCACCCGACCCAGCAGCCCGCCATTGGCGCTGGTGCGGAGGTCGAGCAGCTTGGCGATGGTCATGCCGACGTCGGCGTTGCTGACAGGAAGGGGATCGACATAGCCGGATTTGAAGTCGGGTCCGATCGCCGCCATGAAGTTCAGCGTGTCGCCGCGGCTGAAGCTGCCGTGCATGCCCTGGCCTTGGCGAAGGACCGTGTCGGCGACCTGGACCGAGCAGTTGGTTGGCTCCTCGCAGCCCGACGACCAGGAGCGGAAGTTGACCACGATCGACGGCGTCGGGGTCACCGCCTTGCCCCGCAGGTTGAGCTGGGAGATCGGCAGCGTGCCGGGGAAGCGTCCGAACCGGTCATCGACGAAGAGGCCGCTGACATAGTCCTGCTCCAGCAGCGCCTTGATGACGCGGCCAGTGAGCTTCTTGTCCCGGTTCGGCAGATAGACCAGGTCCGACCCGCCATTGGTGGCCACGACCACATCGGGCTTGGTTGGATCCTGGCCGAGCACGCCGTTGCCGGCCTTGGGATGGGCGTTGTCGGCGACGCGCGCGTTCTTGTCGTTGGGATCGAACAGCGGCAGGTCCAGCGCCTTGGCCAGATCGATCGCCAGGAAGCCCATCGGCAGGAAATCCTTCGGCGTATCGTCGTAGGAGATCTTGGCCGAGGGGCTGGTCTTGCTCTCTTTCGAGATCGTCGAGAAGCCGTGGTCGGCGGAGACGATGATGTTGGTGGAAGAGGCGAGTCCGAGTTCGTCGAGCGCCTTGCGCAGCTGCGCAAGGTTGTCGTCGGCGTTCTTGATCGCGGCCATCGAGGTCGGCCCGTTGATCCCGGGCGTGATCGTGTTGAGGCTGTCGCCCGTGTTGTGCTGGCTGCCGTCAGGGTCGCGCGACCAGAACACCAGCACGAACGGCTTGTTGCGGGCCTTGAACATCGGCAGCACGACCTTGGTGGCGACGTCGGCGAAATAGGCCTGCTGGGCGACGTTGGCCACGGTGGTGCCCGGCGTCTTGGCGTCGCCGGCCTTGCCGTTGTCGCCGCGGCTGGGCGTCGTCAGCGCCAGGTTGGCCTTGGCGAGCGCATCCTTCACCTCCTCGGACACGGGAACGCCGTTCTTGCGGCCGGTAGAATCGTCGAAGACGATGGTGTGCTTGCCGCGATCGGTGTGGTCAAACAGCAGCGTCGGGCCGACCTTGCCGATGGCCGCGGTGCTGAAACCCTTCTCGCGCGCCATCTTCAGGATGGTCTCTTCGTTCAGATAGTCGCCGTTGAAATGGTCGTCGATGTCGGCCAGCACCGCATCGTTCTCGATGAAGGGCACAACGGTGTCGCCCGCCGGCGCCGAAGAATAGCCGGTGTAGATCGTGTTGCTGAAAGTGCCGGTGTCGCCGAGATAGTGGCCGGTCGACATGGCCGAGCTGTTGGCCATGGTGAAGGTCGGAAACAGTGAATGCGAGTTCTTGAAGTTGACGCCCTTGTCGCGGATATCGGCCATCGTCGGCGCCGTCTGCGGGGTGACGATGCGGGAGCGCAGACCGTCGGGGATGAACAGGATCACGTTACGTGGCGAGTTGTTCTGGGCCGATGCGGCCCCGGCCGCGAGCGTGATCAAGCCTGCCGATAGCAATGTTATTGTGCGGCGCATCTTCATTTCCCCCTGTCAGCAGCAACTTCCTGCGATCGATCGTCGCACCCGTTTAGTTTTGCTATATGACAGAATTGTTACATCTGGCCACGATGCCCGTCGAACTATCGAGTCATTGCTCCGAGCTTCGCATCGCGATCAGTTGTGTGCCGCCTTGGGTAGCCCGGCGCGCAGTTCGGCAGCATGCTCACCCCGCCGCCCGAACCGTGCGTAGAGCGCTGGCAGAACGGCGAGCGTCAGCAGGGTCGCGCTGATCAGGCCGCCGATGACCACGGTCGCCAGCGGTTTTTGCACCTCCGCGCCCGTGCCGGTGGCGAAGGCCATCGGCACAAAGCCGAGCGCCGCCACGAGTGCGGTCATCACGACCGGGCGAAGCCGGGTGAGGGCGCCATTCTCGATTGCCTGTCGCAGCGGCATGCCGTCCTCATGGAGCTTACGGACCAGGCTCAGCATCACCAGGCCGTTCAGCACGGCGACGCCGGACAGCGCAATGAAGCCGACCGCCGCCGAGATCGAGAACGGCATGCCGCGAAGCCAGAGCGCGGCGATGCCGCCGGTGAGCGCGAGCGGCACGGCGCTGAACACCACCAGCGCATCGCGCGTCGATCCGGTGGCCGCCAGCAGCAGCAGGAAGATCACTGCAAAGCACGCCGGCACGACGATGCCGAGCCTCTGCCGCGCCGCCGCCAGGTTCTCGAACTGTCCGCCCCAACTCATCCAGTAGCCGGGCGGCAGCTTGACCTGCTGGCCGACCTTGGCCTGGGCTTCCGCGACGACCGAGCCGAGGTCGCGGCCGCGGACGTTGGCGGTGATGACGATGCGGCGCTTGCCGTTCTCGCGGCTGATCTGGTTCGGCCCCTTGGTGAAGGAGAATCGCGCCAATCGGTTAAGCGGCAGGCTCTGGACCGTTGCATTGGGCGTTGCCTTCGGCAGCGCCACGGGAAGGTTGCCGAGCGCCTCGAGGTCGGATCGCAAGCCTTCCGGCAATCTTACGACGATGTCGAACCGGCGGTCGCCCTCGAACACGACGCCGGCGTCCTGGCCGCCGACGGCGGCGCCGATCACATCCTGCACCGCCGCCGCGCTCAGACCGCGGCGGGCGATCGCGGCACGGTCGACCTTGATGTCAAGGACGGGAAGGCCGCCGGCCTGTTCCACCTTCACATCGGTCGCCCCCTGCACCGAGCGCAGGATCGAGGCCACTTCGTTGGCCGCTTTCAGCAACGGCTCGAACTCGTCGCCAAACACCTTGACGGCGATGTCGCCGCGAACGCCGGCCAGCAGTTCGTTGAAGCGCATCTGGATCGGCTGGGTGAACTCGTAGACATTTCCGGGAACGCGATTGACCGATCTTGCGATCTGCTCGACCAGTTCCTCCTTCGTCATCGAAGGATCCGGCCATTGATCGCGCGGCTTGAGCATGATGAAGGTGTCGGACGCGTTCGGCGGCATCGGGTCGCTCGCGACCTCGGCCGTGCCGGTCTTGGAGAAGACGAAGGCGACCTGCGGCAGACGGCTGACGGCGTTCTCGACCGCAAGCTGCATCGCCTGCGATTGCGACAGCGCGGTGCTGGGAATCCGCAGCGCATGCATGGCGATATTCTTCTCGTCCAGCGACGGGATGAACTCCTGCCCGAGGCGCGCGAAGCCCGCCAGTGCGATAGCAAACAGCACGGCTGCCGTTGCGATGACGGGCAGCGGAGCTGCGATCGCATAGCGCAACAGCGGCCGGTACAGGCGCTTCAAGGCAGCAACCAGCTTGCTTTCATGCTCCTGAACGCGTCCGGTGACGGCAATGGCGATCGCGGCGGGAACGAGCGTCAGCGACAGGACGAATGCCGATGCCAGAGCCAGGATCACGGTCACGGCCATCGGGGTGAACATCTTGCCTTCGACGCCGGTGAAGGTGAGGAGCGGCACGTAAACCAGAAGGATGATGGCCTGCCCGTAGAGCCTCGGGCGGATCATCTCGACCGCGGAAGCGCGCACCGTGGCCAGCCGCTCGTCGCGCGAGAGGGGACGCCCGAGGTCGCGTTGCCGTTCCGCCAGATGGCGCAGGCTGTTCTCGGTGATGATGACAGCGCCATCGACGATCAGGCCGAAATCGAGTGCGCCCAGGCTCATCAGATTGGCGCTGATGCGGCCCTGCCACATGCCGATCGTGGTCATCAGCATCGCCACGGGGATCACCAGCGCGGTGATCAGCGCGGCGCGAAAATTGCCCAGCAGGACAAACAGCACCGCGATGACCAACAGCGCACCCTCGCTCAGATTGGTCGCAACTGTCCTGACGGTGGCATCGACCAGTTGAGTGCGGTCGAGCACGGTCTTGACCTCGACACCGGGCGGCAGCGTCGGCGCGATCTCGCGCAGCCGCGTGTCGACCGCCGACGACACGGTGCGGCTGTTGGCGCCGATGAGCATCAGTGCGGTGCCGACCACCACCTCGTGGCCGTTCTCGCTTGCGCTGCCGGTGCGGCTCTCGCCGCCGATCGCAACGGTGGCGATATCGCGGATCCGCACGGGAACGCCGCCGCGCGTGGTGACGACAATGGCGCCGAGCTCCTCCATGTTCTCGATGCGGCCACCGGAGCGCACGACAAAGCCCTCGCCGTTCTTTTCAATGTAGCGCGCGCCACGGCTGACATTGTTGGTCTCGATCGCGTTCGCAACATCGGCAAAGGTCAGGCCGAGCGCGATCAGCTTCGCCGCATCCGGGTGGACCTGGTACTGTTTGAGATAGCCGCCGATCGTATCGACGCCGGCAACGCCGGGAACGGTCTTGATCTGCGGCCGGATGATCCAGTCCTGTACCGTGCGCAGATAGGCGTTCTTCTCGATGTCGCCCTTGAGCCGCGCCCCGTCGCTGGTGACAAAGCTTCCGTCGCGTTGCAGGCCCGGCGCGCCGTCGGCTTCGACCGGTCTGTCGGCGAAGCGAACGGTCCACATGTAGATCTCGCCGAGCCCGGTCGAGACCGGACCGATCCGCGGCTCGATGCCTTGCGGCAGGCGCGCGCGGACCTCGGCGAGGCGTTCGGTGACCTGCTGGCGCGCAAAGTAGATATCGGTGCCTTCGCTGAGGACCGCGGTCACCTGTGAAAAGCCGTTGCGCGACAGCGAGCGTGTGCTCTCGAGGCCGGGCGCGCCGGCGAGCGCCGTCTCGACCGGAAAGGTGACCTGCTTCTCGATCTCGAGCGGCGACAGCGCGTGGGCCGCGGTGTTGATCTGCACCTGCTTGTTGGTGATGTCGGGCACCGCGTCGATCGATACCCTCGTCAACGCAAAGCCGCCGAGCGCCATGACGACGGCGCAGAGCGCAGCGACGACCCAGCGACGATGAATCGAGAAGCCGATGATCCCCTCAATCATGGCCATGCTCCGCTTCGGCCTTTTCCAGCTCGGCCTTGAGCGTGAATGTGTTGCCGACCGCGATCGTCTCTCCGGGCGAAAGGCCGCTCACGATCTCGACGTCGTCATCATCCTCGCGACCGGTACGCACCTGTCGCGCCTCAAACCCTTCGGCGTTACGCACGAATATCGTGGCGTTGCCCTTGACGGTCTGAAGCGCTTTCTTCGAGACGATCACCTTGGAGGACTCGCCGCCGAGCGGCACTTCCGCGGTGACGAAAGTGCCGGGCCTCCATCGGTGATCCCGGTTCGCCAGGGTTGCGATCACGCGGGCGTTGCGGGTCTCGCGATCGAGCAGGGGGCTGACAAAGATCACCCGCGCGACCGCTTCGTCGTCGCTGCCGATGGCGCGGATCGTGACCAGTCCGCCCTCGCGCACGGCGGCGATGTCTTCCGGGGAGACCGCGAGATCGACCCAGATATCGTCGAGATTGACAATGACGAACAGCTCACTTTCCTGGCCCTCGCGGCCGATCAGCCCACCGAGGTCGACGCGCCGCTCCGAGACGCGGCCCGAGATCGGCGCACGCAAATATTGTTCGCGCAGGCTTTCCGGCGGCTGGTTCGGGAGGTCGACGATCTCCTTTTCTGAGAGCCCCAGCGCGAATAGCTTTTGCCTGGCGCCGTCGAGCTTGATCCGTGCGTCATTGGCGGTGAGCTGGATCCGCAGGAATTCGTTTTCCGACATGGCCCGGCTTTCGGCCAAGCTCTTTTGCCTGTTGTAGAGCGTCTGCTGCAGATCGTTGGTCAGCCGCGCGGCGAGGTATTCGCTCTTGGCGTCCGCCACGTCCCGGCTTTCGATGACGGCGACGATCTCACCTTTTTCGACACTGTCGCCGAGGCGCTTGCGCAGTTCGGCGACCGTCGCCAGCACGCGCACGGAGACGCGGCCGACGTGGTCGGCGTCGGGGATAAGCGAGCCCGGTGCCAGGAAGTGGCGTTTGAGCGTACCGCCCGCAACCGGCGCCAGCCTGATGCCGGCATCTCTAATCTGCTCCTCGCTCAGCGCGATGTGCTCGGTGCCGTGATCCTCGCTTTCGGCTTTTGCCGTTCCAGTCGTCGCCGTTTCCTGCGGCGCTGGCGTGCCCGATAGCGGCCAATGCGACCAGACCGTGATACCCAGGCCGCCGACGATGATGCCGGCAACGAAAAGAAGAATCCGTCTCATATATGCCTTCCCACCGCGCGCGGGTCCAAGTCCGGCGCTGCTGCCATAGTGATGCGTGCAAGCAAGGCCCGCTGCCGGGAGGCCGCGCGGCCGGATCGGTCATGCCGATCGGATCAGGCGCGGGGTGGCTTGAAGGGAGAGATCGGTTCGGCCGCTTCGGGGGCACGCATGGCAAGGAAGCGATAGGCGTGCGCGGTATATTCGATCGTGACCGACGTGTCCTGCGTCGCCACGGTCGATACGTGGGTCAGACAGTGGTCGCCATGGGGCAATGCTGGATGGACGGGAGCCTTGTCGGTGGTATCACCGGCGAGTTGCGCGATCGACAGCGCCGGCACAGCATCGTCACTATCGAAGCCGAGACCGTGAAAGAAGGACAGCACGAGCGCCAACGAGATCATTCCCGCGAGCAGGCTACGCCACGGGCGTGACGGGGCCTTGCGGGTCGCAGAATCCGGTGCGGCGAAGCGAGAGTCCATGCCGCTAGTTAGCGCCGCCCCGGTGCCGATTCAAGGCAGCAGATAGCTGAATGCTATAACGTTACGCTTTCGCCGGCAGCCGCTTGTTCCTCGTGACGCCGAACATGACGGCGCGACGATGGAGTCGCGCAGTTTGGGGCCATCGTAAAGCCCGAGCCTCCGATCGCTGCGGCGGATCGCCTCGCTTATGGTCGGGCAGGCTGAGATGAAGTAGAAGTTCCTAAACAGCCGGCTTCGCGCAGGTGAGGGAAATGCTCGCACGAATCGTGGTCGCAACTCTTCTCATGATCTCCAGCGCGTTCGCGCAGGAGCGCTCAATCACGGTGGCATCGACGACATCGACCGAGCAGTCCGGACTGTTCGGTTTCCTCTTGCCGCGCTTTACGGCGGCGACGGGGATCGGTGTCAAGGTGGTCGCGGTCGGCACCGGCCAGGCGCTCGACATCGGACGGCGGGGCGATGCCGACGTGGTGTTCGTGCATGATCGCCCGGCGGAGGAGAAGTTCCTGGCCGAAGGATTTGGCGTCAAACGCCAGGACGTGATGTACAACGATTTCGTGGTGATCGGCCCGAAGGCGGATCCGGCGCACATCGCTGATGGCAACGACGTCACGGAAGCGCTGAAGAAGATCGCCGCCGCGAAGGCGACCTTCGTCTCGCGCGGCGACCGCTCCGGCACGCACCAGGCCGAATTGCGGCTATGGAAGGAGGCCGGCATCGACATCGCGACGGCGAAGGGATCCTGGTATCGCGAGATCGGGCAGGGGATGGGGCCTGCACTCAACATGGCAGCATCCGACAACGCCTATGTGCTCTCGGATCGCGGCACCTGGCTATCGTTCAAGAATCGCGGCGATCTCGCGATCCTGACCGAGGGCGATCGGCGCCTGTTCAACCAATATGGCGTGATGCTGGTCAACCCGGCCAAGCACCCAACCGTGAAAGCCAAGGATGGGCAGGCCTTCATTGACTGGCTGATCTCCGCCGAGGGGCAGAAGGTGATCGCCGACTACAAGGTCGGCGGCGAGCAGCTATTTTTCCCCAACGCGTCCGACTAGCAGGAACGCGACCGTGCTCACGGTCACGCTGAGGCCGAGCAGGATCAGGCCGAGCCCGAGCGCCAGTGGCAACTCGCCCTTGCTGGTTTCCAGCGCGATCGCGGTCGTCATGGTCCGGGTGTAGCCGCGGATATTGCCGCCGACGATGATGATGGCGCCGACTTCGGCGATGGCGCGGCCGAAGGCGGCAAGAAACGCCGTCAACAACGAGCCGCGGCCGAGCGATGACAACACCGCCATGCTGCGCAGGCGCGACATGCCATCGGTGCGCATGAGGTCGGCATATTCCGCCCACAGTAGCGAGACCGGACGGTGCACGAGTGCGACCACGATCGGCGTGGCGAGGATCGTCTGCGCGACAATCATCGCGCTCGGCGTGAACAGCAGTCCGGCAAAGCCGAGCGGACCGGAACGCGACAGCAGGAGGTAAAGGGCCAGTCCGACCACCACCGGCGGCAGGCCGAGCATGGCGTTCGCCAGCACGATCGTGGCCTGCCTGCCCTGAAACCGGCTGATCGCGAGCAGGACGCCGAGGGGCGCGCCGATCAGCAGCGCGAGCAGGCTCGCCGTCAGGCTGACGCGCAACGATAGCAGGACGATGCCGATCAGCTCAGCGTCAAGGCTGGCGATCAGCGAGAGCGCCGTCGCCACCGATTGCGTGAAATCATTCATTCTGCCGCGCGCTTGGCCGCCCCGGTGAGATCGCCCGAATGAAGATTGCCGGCTGGCACCATCCAGCAAACACCTAAATCTCTCATAAACTGCGTAACGTCCAATACCGCACAAGCAATGTTGCGCGGGCGAAATCTGGTAACGCTCAGAAACAAAGTTCCATGTTAACCGGCTGATAACTCATTTTCCTAACGCCCTCTTGGGTTGTGTCCCCTACAACAAGCGCTTGTAGGGGCAGGGAAATGTCAGACAGCTCGGCCAAGAGCGATATCTTGCAGAGCCGGTGGTGGCCGAAATGGGCCGTCGTGGCGCCATTGCGATTGAGTGCAATCCAGTGGCTCGTGCTGTGCGCGGCGGCACTCGTGGCCGCGATTGGGCTCGGCACCGGGTACTTGGCGCTGCAATTCCGGGAGCGCGCGCTCGATCTCGCCGAACGCGAACTCTCCAACACTGCGCTGCTGCTGTCCCGCCATTTCGATCAGCAGCTCTCCGATCTCCAGCACGTGCACGATGATGTCGTCGCCAACATGCGGGCGGACGGGGTCGATACGGCCGATCAGTTCGAAAAGATGATGTCGCTGCTGAGCGCGCACGAAATGCTGCGCACCAGGCTTGCGGCGCTGCCGCATGTTGGTGGTCTCAATCTGTTCAATGCCGAGGGATGGCTGATCAATTCCTCCGAGATGTGGCCGGTGCCTGACCTGAACGTCAGGGATCGGCGATATTTCAGGGAGTTTACCTCCGGCAAGCCGACACCCGATGTTATCGTCGAGCCCGCGGTGAGCCGCGTCACGGGCAAATGGACGACGCTGTTCGCCCGCAAGATTGTCGACGGCAATGGCGCTATCATCGGCTTTTCCAGCCGGGGCGTCGAGCCCAGCCAGTTCGAGGATTTCGTCGCCTCTCTGGCGCTGAATGGCGACACAATCATCTCAATGATCCATCGCGACGGCACGGTGATCGCCCGCTATCCCAAGGATGATGGGGCGATTGGCAAGAGCGTAGCCGGTCTCCCGTCATTCCAGAAGGCGCTGACGCTTGACGGGAACATCTCGGGCCGCTTCAGCACTGAAGATGCCGAAGACAAGATCGGGGCGGTTCGACCGCTCACTCATTTTCCGATCCTGATCGTTGCCACGACCAAGACCTCGACCGCGCTCGCCGACTGGCGGGCGCAGACGAAACTGCAGTTCAGCGCTGCGATCCTGGCGATCATCGTCGTCATCGTCACGATCTTCCCGATCGTGAGACAACTGCAGCAACAGCATGAGGCCGCGCGCCAGAAGCTGTCGGAGAAGAGCTCTCATCTCGACACCGCCATCAACAACATGACCCAGGGGCTGTTGCTGTTCGATGCGTCGGGCCGGCTCGTGATCTGCAATCAGCGCTATCTCGATATGCTAGGCGTATCGCCTGACGTCGCCAGGCCCGGATGCCACCTGCGCGACCTCGTGCTGCACCGTCAGTCGATCGGATCCTTTATCGGCGATGTCGACGAATATTGCGCGCACTTCATCGGACCTAACAGCAGCGAGATCGGCGAACGCCACTTCTCGACGCAAGACGGACGAATTATCCGAATGATCTTCAAACATTCGCCGGATGGGGGCTGGGCCACGACGTTCGAGGATGTGACCGAGCGGCGCCGGGTCGAGGCGAAGATCGAACATCTCGCCCATTACGATCCGCTGACCAGTCTGCCGAACCGGACGCTGTTCCAGCGCCACGCCGAAGGCTTGCTGCTCGAAACAGCCGATGTGCAGTTCGCGATCCTCTATATCGATATCGACGAGTTCAAGCGCATCAACGATTCGCTCGGCCATTTGATCGGCGATGAATTCCTCACAGGTGTCGCCGAACTGTTGCGGCAGTCGATCGGACCGGAGGATTTCATCGCTCGTCTCGGCGGGGACGAGTTCGCCATCGTTCAGCGCGGCATCACGGCCGATATCGATGTCAGCGCGCTTGTTGAACGGATCTATCAGGCGCTGCGGACGCCGTTCGATTGCCATGGCCATCACTTGTCCGGCGACGCCAGCATCGGCATCGCGGTCGCGCCGCGGGATGGTACCGATCTGCTCGGCTTGTTGAAGCGCGCGGACCTTGCGATGTACGCCGCCAAGGCTGCCGGTCGCCGCACCCACCGTTTCTTCGAGCCGGAGATGGAGAAGGAGGCCAAGCTCCGCCGCGAGCTAGAAGCCGATATGCGCACTGCGCTGGTCGAAGGCGGGTTCGAAATCCACTATCAGCCGCTGGTCGATCTGCGCAGCGACGAGGTCACCGGCTGCGAGGCGCTGGTGCGCTGGCGGCATCCGGTGCGCGGCATGGTGTCGCCGGCCGAGTTTATTCCGGTCGCCGAGGAGACGGGCCTGATCGAGGAGATCGGGCAGTGGGTGCTGCGGACCGCCTGCACTGAGAC
>NZ_PSRR01000207.1 GCF_004296405.1 Bradyrhizobium sp. Leo170 | reverse complement strand
GTCTCGAAGGATGAGGCCACAGACGGGGCCTCATGGTTCGAGACGCGCTTCGCGCTCCTCAGGATGAGGCTCTAGCGCCTCAATTAAGGCGCGCCGGACGGTCGTCGTGGTCGGCCTCGGTGACGCCCGGATAGCTCGGCGACGGAGTTGGCGACGTCGAGGCCCCGGCCGGCACGGCCGC
Source organism: Bradyrhizobium sp. Leo170 (assembly GCF_004296405.1). Lineage (GTDB taxonomy): Bacteria > Pseudomonadota > Alphaproteobacteria > Rhizobiales > Xanthobacteraceae > Bradyrhizobium. The sequence goes on along the minus strand of NZ_PSRR01000207.1, from coordinate 15,193 downwards.
CTGCGCCTCCGCGGCGCGCGCGTGGTCGCGATAGGTTTTCCAGCCCCATGGCAGGCTGATCAAATAGAGCACCGAGCCCGCGGAGAGGATGTGCCAGGGATAGCTGACCAACAGCGCGATGAAGAACACCACCGAGACGAACACCGGCAACAGCATTTCCGGCGGCACCCGCATGCGCATCGTCTTGCCGGAAAACACCGGCAGGCGCGACACCATCAGGAACGCGATCAGGAGCGTGTAGAAGGCCGTCAGCATCGTCGGCGGCGTAGTGATGCCCAAGAAGCCCAGATAGACCGGCAGCAACACCGTGATGGCGCCAGCCGGCGCCGGCACGCCGGTGAAATAGTTTGCCGCGAACGCCGGCTTGTTTGGATCGTCGATCGAGGCGTTGAAGCGGGCGAGCCGCAGCCCGCCACTGATCGCGAACACCATGGCCGCAATCCAGCCGCCATTGCCCAATTCGTGCAGTTGCCAGAAATAGAGGATCAGGCCCGGCGCCACGCCGAAATTGACGAAATCCGCTAGGCTGTCGAGCTCGGCGCCGAATTTCGACTGGCCCTTGATCAGGCGCGCAATGCGCCCGTCGATGCCATCGAGCGCTGCGGCAAACACAATCGCGGCGACCGCAAGCTCCATCCGCCCTTCGGTCGACAGGCGGATCGCGGTCAGGCCGGCGCAGATCGCGAGCAGCGTGATGACATTGGGCACCAGCAACCGGACCGGAATCTGGCGAAACCGCCGGCGGCGCAGTTCCGGATGTTTGGAATCGATCTGCATCATGGCTCGCGACTATATAGCAAGCGCCGGCCCCCTCCGCCATTCCAGCGGCAAGGCGCCGCAATTGGCGGTGCCGATGGTTAATCGGCCCGGTAGGTCCACCCCGGCTCGGGGGTGCGGAAATCGGCCAGGACGGTCTCGCCGGCGATCGCCGTCTGGCCCTCGGAAACCAGCGGCTTGGTGCCTTCGGGCAGGTAGACATCGAGCCGCGAGCCGAACCGGATCAGGCCGAACCGTTCGCCGGCGCCGATCGACTGGCCTTCGCGCACGAAGGAGACGATCCGCCGCGCCACCAAGCCCGCGATCTGGACCACGCCGATGCGGCCGTTGGGCGTCGAGATCACGACCGAGTTGCGCTCATTGTCCTCGCTGGCCTTGTCGAGCTCCGCATTGATAAAGGCGCCCGGCCGGTAGGCGATGCGGTCGATCCGCCCCGCGACCGGGCTGCGGTTCACGTGGCAGTTGAACACGCTCATGAAGATCGAGACCCGGGTCAGCGCCTTATCGCCCAGTCCGAGTTCGGCCGGCGGCAGGGCTTGGGTGATCATCGAGACGCGCCCGTCGGCGGGCGCCACCACGAGCCCGTCCCGCACCGGCGTCACCCGCACCGGATCGCGGAAGAACAGCGCGCACCAGATCGTCAGCACGGTCCCGATCCAGCCCAGCGGCGTCCAGATCCAGAACAGGATCAGGCTCGCCAGCGCGAAGCCGCCGATGAACGGATAGCCCTCGGGATGGATGGGCGGAATCTGCGCGCGTATGGAATTGGCGATCGACATCGAATCTCACTCGGTTTCCCAGACCTGGGGACGGAGATGGAGCCTATTCCGCAGCCGTCGGCAAGGGTTTCTCGACCGGATCAGGCTCGGGTTCGTCGACCGGAGGCGGCTCGCGGTTCGGCGCCTCGCTGCCGTCGTCGACCATCGCCAGCTTCTCGCGCGCCTCCTCGGCCTCGCGCTGCCTGTTCCACATACTGGCATAAAGCCCGCCTTGCGCCAAAAGCCGGGGATGAGTTCCGCGCTCGGCGATGCGGCCCTGGTCCAGGACGATGATCTCGTCGGCACCGACGATGGTCGAAAGCCGGTGCGCGATCACCAGCGAGGTGCGGTTGCGCGAGACGCGCTCGAGCGCGGCCTGGATCTCGTGCTCGGTGTGGCTGTCGAGCGCCGATGTCGCCTCGTCCAGCACCAGGATTGGCGGCGCCTTCAGCACCGTACGCGCGATCGCCACCCGCTGCTTCTCGCCGCCCGACAGCTTCAGGCCGCGCTCGCCGACCTGGGTCTCGTACCCCTTGGGCGACATCCGGATGAAAGCGTCGATCTGCGCGAGCTTCGCCGCCTCTTCCACCTCGGCATCATCAGCATCCCAACGGCCGTAGCGGATGTTGTAGCGGATGGTGTCGTTGAACAGCACGGTGTCCTGCGGCACCATGCCGATCGAGGCGCGCAGCGAGGCTTGCGTGACGTTGCGGATGTCCTGGCCGTCGATCAGGATCCTGCCGCCGGAGACGTCGTAGAGGCGGAACAACAGCCGCGAGATCGTAGACTTGCCGGCGCCGGAGGGGCCGACGATCGCGACCGTCTTGCCGGCCGGCACCTCGAAGGAGAGGCTTTTCAGGATCGGCCGGTCCGGCTCATAGGCGAAGCGCACATCCTCGAACCGCACGCTGCCGGCCGTCACCGCCAGCGGCTTGGCATCGGGCGCATCCTTGATCTCCGCCTTGCGCGCCAGCACGCCAAACATCTTCTCGATGTCGATGATCGCCTGCTTGATCTCGCGATAGACCATGCCCATGAAGTTGAGCGGCTGGTAGAGCTGGATCATCATGGCGTTGACCAGCACGAAATCGCCCACCGTGTTGCTGCCATTGCGGATGCCGATCGCGCACAGCAGCATGATCGCCGTCAGGCCGGCGGTGAAGATGATCGCCTGCCCGGTGTTGAGGATCGCGAGCGACGTATAGGTCTTGGTGCTGGCGTGCTCGTAGCGCGCCATCGAGCGGTCGTAGCGCTCGGCCTCGCGCGCCTCGGCGCCGAAATATTTCACGGTCTCGTAGTTGAGCAGCGAGTCGATCGCCTTGGTGTTCGCTTCCGTGTCGGAGTCGTTCATCTTGCGGCGGATCTCGATCCGCCACTCGGTCGCGATATAGGTGTAGTACATGAACGCCGCGACGGTGATCACGACGACGCCGACATAGCGCCAGTCGAACTGCCAAAGCAGCACGGCCGTCAGCAGCGCAACCTCGACCACCGTCGGGATCAATTGCAGGATCACCATCCGCACGATGGTCTCGATGCCGGTGCGGCCGCGTTCGAGGATGCGCGTCAGTCCGCCGGTCTTGCGTTCCAGGTGAAAGCGCAGCGACAATTCGTGCATGTGCACGAAAGTGAGATAGGCGAGCCGCCGCACCGCATGCATGGCGACGCGGGCAAAGATGCCGTCGCGCCATTGCGTCAGCACCGCCATCAGGACACGCACCGCGCCATAGCTCGCCGTCATCAGGAGCGGCGAAGCGATCAGCCACATCGTCCAGTTCGACGATTGCACCGGTGCGCTGGGCGTGCCGTTCAGCGCGTCGATCGCCCATTTGAAGGTGAAGGGCACTGACAGCGTCGCGAGCTTGGCGAGGAGCAGAAGCACCATCGACCACGCTACGCGCATCTTCAGATCAGCGCGGTCGCCTGGCCAGATGTAGGGCCACAGATGCGCAAGCGTGCCGATCAGGGTAGCCTTCTCGGCGCCGCTTGCATCGGCAGATGACATATCGTTCAGGCGCAGTTGGGGTTGGGACGACATTAACCCATCGCCGCCGTCAGGACGGCGCGCCGGTTCGCTGTCACGTGATTTGCATGGATCCGCATTGTGCCCGTCATATAGGCGATTTTGATCTCGCGGAAACCCTCATGGAGTGGATCTTTCACGATTTTCAGCGATTTACGCCACTTTTACGCCACGCCACGTGAAATGCCGGGCTTGACGTTTTTTTCGTTGCAGTGCCACATGAGCGGATGAACCAAATCAGACCAATGAACCAGATCAAGACCGTCTGCGTCTATTGCGGCTCCGGCCCCGGCACCAGCCCCAGCTTTGTCGAAGCAGCCAACACGCTCGGAAGGATCTTTGCCGAGAGTGACATCCGCCTCGTCTATGGTGGCGGCTCAATCGGACTGATGGGCGCGGTCGCGACCTCCACACTCGACCATGGCGGCAAGGTCACCGGCATCATCCCGGATTTTCTCCGCGCCCGCGAGAACGCGCTCACGCGCGTCCAGGAGATGATCGTCACGCCCGACATGCACGAGCGCAAGCGGCTGATGTTCGAACGGTCGGATGCCTTCGTGGCACTGCCCGGCGGCATCGGCACGCTTGAGGAACTGGTGGAGCAGCTCACCTGGCAGCAGCTCGGCCGGCATACGAAGCCGGTGCTGCTCGCCAATATCGACGGTTTTTGGGAGCCGCTGCTCGCGTTGCTCGATCATATGCGCTCGACGGCCTTCATCCGCGCGACGCTGCCGCTCGAGGTGCTGACGGCCGACCGCGTCGAGGATATCGTGCCTCGCCTGCGCGCCGCTGCCGCGCGCTCGCCCGAGGCCGGCAAGGAACTCGCGCCAGACGTGGCGCGGCGACTGTAAGAGCTCACTCGCTCGGAAACGTCACCGCCTCGATGCGGTTGCCATCGGGGTCGGTGACGAAGGCCGCGTAGTACCTGACACGGTCGTGCGGGCGCAGGCCAGGCGCGCCGTCCGAGCGGCCGCCGGCACTCAGCGCCGCAGCATGGAAGGCATCGACGTCGGCAGTTGATTTTGCCCGCAGGCAGCCGTGGCTGCCACTGTCAAAGGCGACCGGCTTCATGCCGGCGCGCAGGTTGATCCAGAATTCGGGATAGCTCTTGCCGAACCCGATCGTGGCCGGACGGGTGACCAGACGCGAGAGGCCAAGCGGCGCGAGCGTTGCCTCATAGAAACGCGCGGAACGTTCGAGATCGCTGACGCCGACAGAGATATGGTCGATCATGCGTGGCCCTCACCCCAGGTTCACCGTCATTACGAGGAGCGAAGCGACGAAGCAATCCATGCGTCCGCTTGCGCGGAGAGATGGATTGCTTCGCTTCGCTCGCAATGACGGCGTTTGGCGATGCGTCGCCGCGAGCTTCACCCAGACGCGCCTGATTTCACCAGCTTGTAGAACACTGAATCCATCAGCGCCTGGAATGAGGCATCGATGATGTTCGGCGACACGCCGACTGTGGTCCAGCTCTCGCCGGTCTCATCTTCGCTCTCGATCAGGACGCGCGTCACCGCCTCGGTGCCTCCATTGAGGATACGCACGCGGTAATCGATCAGCTTCAATCCCTCGATATATTTCTGATACTTGCCGAGGTCCTTGCGCAAGGCGACGTCGAGCGCGTTGACGGGGCCGTTGCCTTCAGCGGCCGAGATCAGCCGCTCGCCGGCGACGTTGACCTTCACCACCGCGAGCGCGACCGTGACGCGCTGGCCGAGCGCATTGTCGCGCTGCTCGACGTTGACGTCGAACTGCTCGACCTTGAAATATTCCGGCACCTTCCCGAGCGTGCGCCGCGCCAGCAGCTCGAACGAGGCGTTGGCGGATTCATAGGCGAAGCCCGCGGCCTCGCGCTCCTTCAGCTCAGCGACGAGCCGCGTCAGCTTCGGATCGTTCTTCTCGTAGGGAATGCCGGCGCGATCGAGCTCGGCGATGACGTTGGAGCGTCCGGCCTGGTCTGATACCAGCACCTTGCGGTGATTGCCGACAGATTCCGGCGGCACGTGCTCGTAGGTCTGCGGGTCCTTCAGCACGGCGGACGCATGGATGCCGGTCTTGGTGACGAAGGCGCTCTCGCCGACATAAGCTGCGTGCCGGTTCGGCGCGCGGTTGAGCATGTCGTCGAGCGTGCGCGACACCTTCATCAGCGTCGTCATCTTCTCGGCGGTGACGCCGATCTCGAAATTCTCCGAGAACTCCTTCTTCAGCCTCAGCGTCGGGATCAGCGAGCAGAGATTGGCATTGCCGCAACGTTCCCCTAACCCGTTCAGCGTGCCCTGGATCTGGCGCGCGCCGGCGCGCACCGCGGCAAGCGAGTTCGCCACGGCCTGCTCGGTGTCGTTATGGGCGTGGATGCCGACGTGACTGCCGGGGATGTGGCGCACGACATTGCCGACGACGGTTTCGATCTCGTGCGGCATGGTGCCGCCATTGGTGTCGCATAACACCACCCAGCGCGCGCCGGCCTCATAGGCGGCCTTGGCGCACGACAGCGCGAACTCGGCATTCTCCTTGTAGCCGTCGAAGAAATGCTCGCAATCGACCATCACCTCGCGCCCGGCAGCCGTCGCCGCAGCGACGCTGTCACGGATCGAAGCGAGGTTCTCCTCGTTCGTGGTCTCCAGCGCGACACGCACCTGATAAGCGCTCGATTTCGCGACAAAGCAGATCGCGTCCGCCTTCGCCTCCAGGATCGTCGCCAACCCGGGATCGTTCGACGCCGAGCGGCCCGGACGCCGCGTCATGCCGAAGGCGGTGAAACGTGCATGGTCGAATTCCGGCTTTGCCGAGAAGAACTCGGTGTCGGTCGGGTTGGCGCCGGGATAGCCGCCCTCGACATAGTCGATGCCGAGTTCGTCCAGCATCTGCGCGATCACCTGCTTGTCCTGCAAGGTGAAATCGACGCCATTGGTCTGCGCGCCGTCGCGCAAGGTGGTGTCGAACAGATAGAGACGTTCCCGGCTCACGGCGTGCCTCCCGCGGCGGTACCATTCGCTAGCGCCTTCTCCATCGTCGTATTGGCGAGCCATTCGCCCTGGATGGTCACGCTGTTGCGCTGCTTGGCGACGTAGCCGCGCTTGCGGAAGAAATCGAGCGCGTTGTCGCTGGCATCGACCGAAAGCGTCTTGGTGCCGCGCGCGCCGGCGAGCTTTTCCAGCGCGTCGCACAGCATCGCGCCGACGCCCTGCCCGGCCACGCTCGGATGCACATAGAGCATGTCGATCTGATAGTTGTTCTTCAGCGAAGCAAAGCCGACCGGCGAATTCTGGATGGTTGCGATCAGCGTCAACTCCCCAGCGAGCTTCTTGCCGAAGGCCACCTCGTCATCGGCGACGGCTGCCCAAGCTTCCTGCTGCGTCTCGCCGTAGTCGTCCCCGGTCAGTTCCTGGATCGCGGCCACAAAGATCGCCGCCAATATCGGCGTATCCGCCGGTAGGAACGGTCGCAGTCCGGGTCGTGGGAGTGCCTGTGCCATCATGCCAACTCCCATGTGGTCACGGGTTTGCCGTCGGCACTCTTGCCGTCTTTCAGCACGACGCCCTTGGCCGCGAGCTCGTCGCGGATGCGATCGGACTCCTTGAAATCCTTCCGCGCGCGCGCTGCTGCCCGATCCGAGATCAAGCCTTCAACCCATTTCGGGTCGATACCACTCGCCTGCTGCTTGCGGCCCTTCCATTCGGTGGCGCTCTGGCCGAGGAAGCCCAGGAACCGGAGTGATGCCGCGAAGGTGCCGCGCGCCTGTTCAGCGCTTGCAGCCGCATTCCGCAACCCGTGCAGCGCCGTAATCGTCTGTGCCGTGTTGAGGTCGTCGGACAACGCCTCGACAACGGCCTCCGCCGGCCGATCGCCCGCGGCATCGGCCGCGACGGCATACCAGTCGTCGAGCGTCTTGGCGCTCTCTTCCAGCCCCTTCAGCGTCCAGTCGATCGGCGAGCGATAATGCGTCCTGAGCATGTTGAGGCGCAGCACTTCGCCCGGCCAGTCCGCCAGCAACTCCCTGATCGTGACGAAGTTGCCGAGTGACTTCGACATCTTCTCGCCTTCGACCTGCAGGAAGCCGTTGTGCATCCAGGTGTTCGCCATGCGCGCTTCGTGGAAGGCGCAGCAGCTTTGCGCGAGCTCGTTCTCGTGATGCGGGAACACCAGATCGATACCGCCGCCATGGATGTCGAACTGCTCGCCGAGATGCTTCCAGGCCATCGCCGAGCATTCGATATGCCAGCCCGGACGGCCCGGCACCGCGATGCCTGATGGCGACGGCCAGGACGGCTCGCTGGGCTTGGACGGCTTCCACAGCACGAAATCGGTGTTGTCGCGCTTGTAAGGGGCGACATCGACGCGGGCGCCCGCGATCATCTCGTCCAGCGAGCGGTTGGCGAGCACGCCGTAACGCGGCAGCACGCCATTGGCCGCGTTCATCGCCTGCGGCGAAAACAGCACGTGATCTTCGGCGACATAGGCAAAACCGTCTGTGACCAGCTTCTCGATCAGCACACGCATCTCCGCGATGTGCTCGGTCGCGCGCGGCTCGACCGTGGGGCGCAAGGCGCCTAGCGCGTCGACGTCCTCTTGAAACTGGCGCTCCGTCTGCTCGGTGACCTTGCGGATCGCCTCGTTCAGCGGCAGGCCGGGATAATCCCGAGCGGCGCGGTCGTTGATCTTGTCGTCGACGTCGGTGACGTTCCGGACATATTTGACGTGGTTCTCGCCATAGACATGCCGCAGCAGGCGGAACAGCACGTCGAAGACGATCACCGGGCGCGCGTTGCCGATATGGGCGAAGTCGTAGACCGTCGGCCCGCAGACATACATGCGCACATTGTTGGGATCGAGCGGCACGAAGGGCCGCTTTTCCCTGGTCAACGTATCGTACAGACGCAATTGCATGGAATACCCGTCCCTTGTGGCCGGGGCGTCACGTGATCTCGATGTGAGAAAAGACGGCCTCAGCCAGCGAATCGCTAGCTAATAATCTCGCGGCAAATGCTGCAGATGGCGAGGTGGCCGTTCATGGTTCCACCATGGCGCCATCCTGGGGACGGCGTCAAGGGCTGTTTGCGCCCGTTCTGAAGGCGATTTCGACCCTTGCGATGATTCCAAGCGCACCATGGTTAATCATTATTAATGTATTGGGCGTAATCGGATAGGCACTGGTTCCCTTCCCCACTCGGTGCCCCATGCGATTTCGATCCGCATTTCTTGCCTGCACATTCATTTTAGCCACCTCCGCCGCACTGGCCGACAGCCGCGTCTTCATCATCGCCAACCACGATGACGGTTACGGTGTCGACGAATGCCTCGCGCGAGGCGACAAATGCGGGGCTCACGCCGCCCGCTCCTATTGCCAGTCACGAGATTTTGCCCAAGCCACCGCCTATCGCCGCGTCGACCCTGACGAAATTACCGGCGCCGTTCCGAAGGCCACGGGAAACTGCAGCGGCGGCGCCTGCGGCGAATATATCGCCATCACCTGCCAGCGCTGATCCGGCCAAGGGGCAGCCAAGGGCCGGTATTCTCACGGGGTTTTGCCACATCGGGGCCCCGGAAACGACGTGACGCTGCCCCGAGAAACGGCTATTGCAGGCGGCCTTTGCCGCGCCTTTCGGGCTTGCCCGCTGCGCGGCGTCATTCTGTGACTGGACATGCCCAATCGCCTGAACTCTTGCTTCGCCCCGTGGATTTTGACGTGCGCCCTCCTGCTCGGCACTGCCCTGCCGGCCACTGATGCCTTGGCGCAGACGCCTGACGATGCTTACGCGCAGATGTCTCAGGAGGCGCCGCCGCAACAGGGCGGGCCGTCCAACCCGATCTGCATCCGGCTCGAGGGTCAGCTTGCGACCATCGACCGCGGCGGCGGCAGCGGCGATTCGATCAGGGACGACCAGATCCGCCGCTACCAGGAAGCCGCCTCGAGACAGCAGGCCGAGCTCGACCGTGTGATCGCGCAGGGGCGGCGCATGGGCTGCGACGGCTCCGGCTTCTTCTCGCTGTTCAACAACGGCCCGGCGCAATGCGGCCCGATCAACACCCAGATCCAGCAGATGCGCGGCAACCTCGATCAAATCATGATGACCCTGGAGCGGATGCGCAGCGGCGGCCTCGGCGGCGCCGACCGCGAGAACCAGCGCCGCTCGGTGTTGACTGCGCTCGCGCAGAACAATTGCGGCCCGCAATATGCCAATGCCGGGCGGGGTCCGGGCAATTTCCTCGACAATCTCTTCGGCAATCGTAACGACGACAACGTGACCATTGCGCCGCCGGCCGGCGACCTCGCCCCGCAATCCGGCACCTACCGTACGGTCTGCGTGCGGAGCTGCGACGGCGCCTATTTCCCGATCTCGTTCGCGACCGTGCAGGGGCGCTTTGCCGATGACGAGAAGACCTGCAAGGCGCAGTGCCCGGCGGCGGAAGCAACCCTGTTCGCCTATCGCAATCCCGGCGAGGACATCAACCAGGCGGTCTCGGTCAATGGCCAGCCCTATACGTCGCTGCCGAACGCGTTCAAGTTCCGCACCGAGTTCAATCCGTCCTGCTCCTGCAAGCCGGCGGGCCAGACCTGGGCGGAGGCGCTGAAATCGGTCGACGACAAGGCCGCCGTCGAGCAGCAGGGCGACATCATCGTCACCGAGGAGAGCGCGCGGAGGATGCAGCAGCGCGCGCAACAGCAGTCCACCAAGCAGGCGCCGGCCGGTAAGAAGGGCGCGACGTCGGCGAATGCGACTCCTGCACCCGACGCACCGGCGGCGCCGGTTGATCAAACCCCGCCGGGAGATCGGCCGATCCGCACCGTCGGCCCGACTTTCCTCCCGAAGAAACAACAATAGCTAGCCTTCGAACGCCTCCACGGAGGCGCGGGTACCGCGCGTCGCCAGCTTCTCGTCCGGCTGCGGCAACGTCTCGCCGCGATCGTGGAAGCGGTTGGTGATGGGATAGCGGCGGTCGCGGCCGAAATTCTTACGCGTGACCTTGACGCCGGGCGCGGCCTGCCGGCGCTTGTATTCGGCGATGGAAAGCAGGCGGTCGATGCGCGCGACCAGCTCACGATCGAAACCGGCAGCGATGATCGACGCCAAGGGCTCCTCGCGCTCGACCAGGCGCTCCAGGATCGCGTCGAGCACCTCGTAAGGCGGCAGCGAGTCCTGGTCGGTCTGGTTCTCGCGCAGTTCAGCCGTCGGCGGCCGCGTGATGATCGAGGGCGGGATCACCTCGCCGGTTGGGCCGAGGGCGCCTTCCGGCTTCCAGCTATTGCGCAAGGCAGACAGCCGGAAGACCTCGGTCTTGTAGATGTCCTTGATCGGGTTGAAGCCGCCGTTCATGTCGCCGTAGAGCGTGGCATAGCCCACCGACATTTCCGACTTATTGCCGGTGGTCACCACCATCGCGCCGGTCTTGTTGGAGAGCGCCATCAACAAGGTGCCGCGGGTGCGCGCCTGCAGATTCTCCTCGGTGATGTCGCGCGGCAGGCCCTTGAACGGCTCGGACAGGATCTTCTCGAACCCGTTCACGGCATCCGCGATCGGCAGCACCTCGTAGCGGATGCCTAGCATCCTGGTCAGGCTTGCCGCATCATCGAGCGACACCTGCGCGGTGTAGCGGAACGGCAGCATCACGCCGTGAACCTTGTCGGCGCCGAGCGCATCCACCGCGATCGCCGCGCATAGCGCCGAATCGATGCCGCCAGAAACGCCGAGCAGCACGCCCGGGAAGCCGTTCTTGCGGACATAGTCGCGCAGGCCGAGCACGCAGGCCGCATAGTCCGCCTTGTCGCCCTCGAGCAGCGGCGTGATCGGCCCGTTGCAGCGCCAGCCGGCCTCGCCCCTGGTCCAACGCAGCGTCGTGACGCTCTCCTCGAAGGCCGGCAACTGCGCCGCCACCGTGAGATCGGCATTGAGCGCGAACGAGGCGCCGTCGAACACCAGTTCGTCCTGCCCGCCCACCTCGTTCAGATAGACCAGCGGCAAGCCGCTTTCGGTGACGCGGGCGACCGCGATCGAAAGGCGGAGATCGTTCTTGTCGCGCGCATAGGGCGAGCCGTTCGGCACGACGAGAATTTCCGCGCCGGTCTCGGCAAGACACTCGACGACGTTCTCGTAGTCCTCGGACTCTTCCAGCCAGATGTCCTCGCAGATGGGCACGCCGACCCGGACGCCCTTCACCGTCACCGGGCCCGGCGCCGGTCCGCGCGCGAACAGCCGCTTTTCGTCGAACACGCCGTAGTTCGGCAAATTGGCCTTGAAGCGCAGCGCGGCGACACGACCGCCATCGAGCAGTGCGCAGGCATTGTAGAGCTTGCCGTCCTCGACCCAGGGCGTCCCGATCAGGACAGCCGGACCGCCATCGGCCGTCTCGCGCGCCAATTCCTCGACCGCGGCACGGCAGGCGGCCTGGAACGCCGGCTTCAGGATCAGGTCCTCCGGCGGGTAGCCGGCGATGAACAGTTCCGACAGCACCATCAGATCGGCGCCAGCGGCCTTCGCCGTCTGCCGCGCGGCGCGCGCCTTCGCGGCGTTGCCGGCGACGTCGCCGACAGTCGGATTCAATTGCGCCAGTGTAACAATGAACTCAGGTTCGCTCATGAGATCAATGGTGCCTTGCACTCATGTAAACTGCAATCGCCTGCGTTAGATCATGCCCATGCGCTCGGCGAGGGCGAACAGCCAGAACAGCCCGGCCATCACCAGCGTCACGCCGACCGCGGCGGAGCCCATGTCCTTGACCCGCCCGATCTGCGGATCATGGTCCATGGTCAGGCGGTCGGCGAGCTTCTCGATCGCGGTGTTGAGCAGTTCGACCACGAGCACCAGCACCACCGCTGCAACGAGCTCGACCCGGCGCATCACCGTGGCGCCGATCAGCCACGCCGCCGGCACCGACAACAGCAGCGCCACCACCTCCTCGCGAACCGCCTGCTCGGAGCGGATCGCGAAGCCAAGGCCGTTCCACGAGTTGATGGTGGCCCGCCAGAACCGCAGCAAGTGTTAGAGCCCCGCGGCTGCCGGCATCGGTTTGACCTTGCCGGCGCGCTCCTGCTTCAACAGTTCCGCGATCAGGAAGGCCATGTCGATCGACTGTTCGGCGTTGAGGCGGGGATCGCAGACCGTGTGGTAGCGGTCGTTGAGATCCTCGTCGGTGATCGCGCGCGCGCCGCCGATGCATTCGGTGACGTCCTGCCCCGTCATCTCCAGATGAACGCCGCCGGCATGGCTGCCTTCGGCCTGGTGAATGGCGAAGAACGACCTCACTTCCGACAGCACCCGGTCGAACGGCCGGGTCTTGTAGCCGGTGGTCGAGGTGACGGTGTTGCCATGCATGGGATCGCATGACCACACCACCACGCGCCCTTCCCGCTGCACCGCCCGGATCAGCGCCGGCAGATGCTCGCCGACCTTGTCGGCGCCGAAGCGGGCGATCAGCGTCAGCCGCCCGGGCTCATTGTCGGGGTTCAGCACGTCGATCAGCTTCAACAGCTCATCCGGCTTCAGCGACGGGCCGCATTTCAGGCCGATCGGATTCTTGATGCCGCGGAAATATTCAACATGGCCGTTCTCAAGCTGGCGGGTGCGGTCGCCGATCCAGATCATGTGGCCGGAGGTCGCGTACCAATCCCCGGTCGTCGAATCGACCCGGGTCAGCGCCTGCTCATAGCCGAGCAGCAGCGCCTCGTGGCTGGTATAGAAAGCGGTCGAGCGCAGTTCCGGATGGCTCTCGAGGTCGAGGCCGCAGGCGCGCATGAAGTTCAACGCTTCCGAGATGCGGTCGGCCAGTTCCTTGTAGCGGCGTGACTGCGGCGAGTCCTTCAGGAAGCCGAGCATCCACTGATGCACGCTGCCGAGATTGGCGAAGCCGCCGGTGGCGAACGCCCGCAGCAGATTGAGGGTCGCCGCCGACTGCCGGTAGGCGTTCAACTGCCGGCCCGGGTCGGGCGTGCGCGCCTCCTTGGTGAAGGCGATGTCGTTGATGATGTCGCCGCGATAGCTCGGCAGTTCGACGCCAGCAACTTTTTCGGTTGGCGAGGAGCGCGGCTTGGCGAATTGTCCGGCGATGCGGCCGACCTTCACCACCGGCAGCGCGCCGGCGTAAGTGAGGACCACCGCCATCTGCAGCAGCACGCGGAAGAAGTCGCGGATGTTGTTGGCGCCGTGCTCGGCAAAACTCTCCGCGCAGTCGCCGCCCTGCAAGAGGAAGGCCTCGCCCGCGGCGACGCGCGCCAGCGCCTTCTTCAGGTTGCGGGCTTCGCCCGCGAACACCAGCGGCGGAAAGGTCGCAAGCTGCGCCTCCACGTCGGCCAATACCTTGCCATCCGGATAGTCCGGCATCTGCAAGACCGTCTTGGTGCGCCAACTGTCGGGTGTCCAGCGCTCGGACATGGGCGTTAACTCCTGAGCAAAAACCGCTACTTATCCGGGAAAGCGAAGCTATATATACAGGCTGTTGAAAGACCGCCAGCCGGATTTCCACCTGCCCGCTCAACCTCTTGCGACAACAGCCGAATTCGCATTTGTTAGAGCAAAACGTTAACGCTTAAGGAAATTCCGTAAGTGGCTGAGGCTGCGCTCGACGACGTCTTCACCGACGACATCACTGTACCCGCCATCGATGGCTATCCTCTCGGAGCGACGCTGTTCCTGCCCCGCGGCGCCAAGCGGCAAACCGTCCTGATCAATTCGGCGACCGCCGTGCCGCGCAAGGTCTACAGGGGTTTTGCCGCCTATCTCGCCAAGCGCGGCTCTGTCGTCCTCACCTACGATTATCGCGGCACCGGCGATTCCAGGCCGAAGGTCCTGAGCGGAGACAACCCGCGGAAATCGCTGGTCGGCTTCAAGGCCTCGATGTCGGACTGGGCCGCGCTCGACGTTACCGCTGCCGTGACGTGGATGCACGAACGCTACCAGGCGCTGCCGCTCGCCTATGTCGGCCATTCCTTCGGCGGCCAGGCGCTGGGGCTGATCCCGAACAATATCGAGGTGTCGCGCGCGCTCCTGGTCGCTTCGCAAGCCGCGACCTGGCGATTGATGGCCTCGCCCGAACGCTACCGCGTCTACGCCGCCATGAATTACGTCCTTCTGCCGTTGACCCGCATGCTCGGCTACACACCCGGCTGGGCGGGGCTCGGCATGGATTTGCCGAAGGGCGTGTTCGAGCAATGGACGAATTGGGTGAACAGCCCGTGCTATTTGTTCGATGATGCCGCGCTCACCGCGGTGTCGAATTTCGCGAAGTTCAAGGGCGCCTTGCGCGCGCTCTGCATCAGCGACGATCCCTGGGCGACGCGGCCCGCGGTCGAATTGCTGTGCTCGGGATTTGGCGCCGCCAAACCGGAGATCATCGCGATCACACCGGCGGACGCAGGCGTTGCGAAGATCGGCCATTTCGGTTTCTTCCGCCCCGAGCACCGCGACACGCTCTGGCGCGGTGCCGCGGAATGGCTCGAGGCGAGCGAGTGAGGTCAGGCCGTAGGATGGGTAGAGCGCAGCGTGCCCACCTTTCTTGCACCGCCCGTGGATGGTGGGCACGCTTCGCTTTGCCCACCCTACAGCATCGCCGCGAGCTATGATTCAAATTTCAAACAGCGGAGAGGATGTGAGTCCGCGTTCTCGCGGCATTCGCTGCCCGAGCTTTGCGTCAATTTCCA
>NZ_PSRR01000206.1 GCF_004296405.1 Bradyrhizobium sp. Leo170 | reverse complement strand
TACCTATCCAAACGCAAGGTTCTGTTGCGGTTTGGTCAGCACACCGAATGGGCTGATACGCCTGTCGTGAAATTCAGGTGGGCGGTATCGGGATCATCTTCTATAAACTAGCTGTCGCTGCTCCGAACTTCGCCGAAGACCTTTCCGCCTGAGTCGGCTCCGTACCAAACACGCGACTTTGAATTTCTCACCGCGTCGTTGGTCCCCACTTATAGATCGTTCCGAGTTGTCGCTGTCGCAGTCTGTATGTATAGGCTTTCACAACTCCGAACTGTCGAGTCCGTCGTTCGAAGGTACTAACCCCGAACGAAAGGTGTCAGAAGGTTTGCTCGGGCTCACACAGGGATCAGGACGTCTGCCCCCGAGCGCCTTTCGTCTTCGGCTTGCCTGCGTCCTGTGCGCTGGCTTCGTCGGCAATCTGACGAACGGCTCGTCCTGACCCGCAGCAACTTCCGTTCCGCCTCAGTTCGGTAGCCAAACGAGCAGCGGTGTGGCGGGATCGTTCTTGCGGAGCCAGAGGAGGCTGCGGAGATACCCCTCGATCAGGACGTCGTGGCCGCCGTAGCGGATCACAATGCACGGCTCCCGTTGCACGAACGGAACGCCGGGGTCGATCGACGATGCGACCGCGCGAGGGTCGTGACTGTCGAACCTCGGGCTGCCGCCCGCCAGCACGATGCTTGGATTCTGCGTGAGGAATACCGGGTAGGAGACGTTGCCGAAGGTGGGCAGAACGTGGCTGTTCATCAGATCCGACAGGTGCCAGGCCGTGCAGGTGAATGTCGCCCCCCCGAGCGTGTCGATGTTGCTCACGAACCCTTCGTTCCGGCCGTGCTTCGAGATCATCTCGAGGAGATGAGGCCAGTCTGCGGGCGGGACTTTCTCGAAGGGCTCGCCGCCGTGCGCCAGGTCATGCAGATGCGAGGGACCGTGCCCGCGGTAGCTCGGACCGAAGCGCGGCGATGGGATTTCGCTGAAGGCCCAGCGGGCTTTGATCTCCTCACTCGTCGCAGTCGTGCCGATCGTTACCGACATGGGTGGATCCTAATGAAAACAGATCAGAGCCTGGATGAAAATCGGGTGAAGGCGGTCAACGTCTGAGGTTCGGGTTCGACGTCTCGGTCCGGAGAAACGCCAGCTACTCACCTTTCAGCCGAGGCTTCGCGGTGTTGACCTGAGGTGCGCGGGATCCCCCCTTGTTTTGCCGCTGAAGAGCGGCCAGGCGCTTCTTCTCCGTCTCGTATCGGTCTATGGCTGCCTTGGCAGGTTCGTAGATGTCGTGGAAACCACGGTGGAGATTCCGTGCCATGGGCAGCACGAGATTTGCGAATTCATGGACGCCAGCCTGCGTCTCCCGGATGCTCTGTTTCAGTCGGACCGATGTGTCGCCGCTGTCGCGCAGATACTTTTCGTCGACCTCGCCGCCGTTGTGTTCGTAGACGTGACGGCGCTGAAACGAGCGCGTCGCGGTCGCGATCTCTGCCTCCGTACTGCGAAGCGTCAACGATCTCGACGCATTCTGCAAAACCGATGACTATCACCATATACGAAGCTATCTGAATGTTCTCGAATTGATGGCGGTAGGCGTCGAGAACAGCACCTTTGATGAGCGCATTTGCTACGTCTATTGGAAAGGCTTCGTCTTAGACGCAATGCGCGACACCGCCAAGCTGATTGACCACATCCGAGTTAGGCACAGCGCGGACCGTTACTTCCGAAGCTTTCGCCAACTTCATTATCGTTGGATGACCAATCCCGAGCTTGCTCGTTGGCAGCGCACGGGCCGGCCATTGCGGAGCGGACCCATACCTCTCACTCCCCCGCCATAGGAAATCCGAGCACTGTTGCGAATGGTCTGGCGAGAGATCAAAATCGCGTCGCTGTTACTGCAGCGTCGATCGGCGCGGCGCCTGCCGGCCAAGCCAGCGTCATCGACGGTGACACGCTCGCAATCCCTGGCAGTCGTCGCCATAACATCAAGCTTCATGATTGTTCGTTAATCCCTCCGCGTTGGCTTGCGAAGTTCCCGCAGTGGGATGCTTGGTATCACGCACTCGCCTTCGGGCGGCGGACGATCTTCCTCCTGCGCAGCGTAGGCTTCCGGATCGCCGAGGATCAGCACCGGCTCACCGGCCCACCCGCACTTGTCGCATGTCGGTCGCTCCCATTCGGCGTCGGGGGCGCTTGAGTGAAATCCGCGCTGCGGAGATAGCCGGTTCGAGCCGCAGGCAGGACATGCGTCGGGCACACCACGGAGATGGCGGTTAACTAGGGACGCCGCCAAGTCGAGCGCATGTTCAACTGTGGTCGTCGCGGCCTCGGCGTCGTGCCACGTCGAAGCCTTGGCGTGGGTGAGCCAGTTGGAGAAGCGCCACGACTCGTCCAGCATCGTCTTGAATAGATGGCGGCGGTGCTCGTGGGTCTGCCCCCCGAGGCAAGTCGAACAGATGTAGTCCGCCCAAGCTTTGAAGTCAGCCTGCTTAGGTTTGCTGCCTTCATCGCTCTCCCAAGGCACGATCACTTGCGCCGCACTCGTGAACGCAAGCAATGCCTCACGGCAACGGACGCCGACGGCTTGGAAGTCGCTGACCGCTTGGGCGCTCACTAGAGCATCAGACGCTTCGGTCAGGTGACGGAAACATGCCGCAAGTGGCTCGACAGGAAGTTCTGATAACTTGGCCTTTTGGCTCCGGGGGATGCGCAAGCAAAGACCAACATGAAACGTAACGGCCAAGTCCATGTTCGGAAACTGTTCTTGCGAGTACAGGTTGGTCGGATTGGTGATCACCCACCAGCGATCGACGTTGGTGTGAACATCCCAAACGACATGCTGATGGCTCAGAACATTCTCGGCGTAGACTTTCTGCAAAAACTCGACAGTTAGATCAGGTGCCTGCCAGTTCATATAGTCGATGATGGCCTGTCTCTCGTCAGGCGTAGACTGCAACATGGTGGACCGACAATCCGGGATGACCGGCCCTTGCTTTAGCACGAGTCGGGGCGCGCGGCATAACGATCGCGAATATGGGCAGGCGTCGAGCCGTAGCGATTTTGCGAGCGCGTCAAGCTGGGCGAACGGCCCGAACAGAGTTCGGATGTTGTGCAATAGCTCGCTGGCGCGGCCGACTATTCCGACGATCCCGCAAGACCATCGGGGCAAATACGGCAACGCAGGCCGGCGTTCAGGCGCGCCTCCCTTTACCCCGCGCTGGCCGCTCGCGTGGTACCGCCAACCGCAAAATGGTGTGGCAGACCGGGCATTCAAACGAGCGGATGTCATACTCTTTGTTGACGGGTGCAACGCCCGTAAGCCTGCGCTCCGCATTGCAGGCAGAGCATACGGGTAACGCCATGACGTGCCCTTCCTCCCGTCGAGTAGCAGAGCAATCCTAACCGCCACTCCAAACAAGCGCGGTTAATTTTTGGAACCGTAATACCACGGTGTTCGCTACTGGCGTCGCTGCCTCATTACAACTATCGCGCCTGGCCGTCGCGGCGTGACGTAGAAACGTGCGCCGCAGCCTCGGCACTCTAGGTTTTCCGCGACATCGATGCGTGGTCCGACTACGAATTTATCAGTCCCACAATCGGGGCAGTTCTGCTGATTGAGCGCAGCGAGGATGCGAGCTTGGTGCATCGAAATTCCATATGTCCGGCGAATGTCAGACCAGTAATCGCGCTGGCGGGGTTAGAACGTTCGACGTTCGCGATTACTGCTAACATGAAGGAGTAGCAAACAGGTTAAACGGGCCGGAGCGCGTCCGATAGCGGCGCATTACGCGGACGGTGATGCCGTGTTGAGAAGCTGCGAGACAGCGGTGATGAGTTGGGCCGGAGCGAACGGTTTCTGCAACAGGATGCTGTTGGGGACGCCTTCCACCGCCCATTCGTGGCCCGCGCCCGCAGTTATGTAAATGATAGGTAGCGCCGGATCGATTTCTCGGGCCTGCCGCGCGGCTGCCCAACCGCTCATTCTGCCTCTCAGACTGATATCGATAAGAAGCGCACGATAGCCGGCATTGCGGTCTTTGAACCGCGCGATCGCTTCTTCACTGGACGGCGTGATGACCGGCTCGAAGCCCCCTTCGATCAGGGCTTCCTCGACCATCTGCTGTATCTCGCTATCGCCTTCGATGACCAAGATGATCGGCTTTTCGGCCACGTGCTTTCCCCGGCGGGCAGTAATGCGAGCCATAGTATCACGTTCGTAAGGAACCATCGAGCGGGGCTGCTGTTGCCAATGTGCGTCTGTATGGACGCCCGTGACAGAGGAGCGGCCCTCTCCACGAGGTAGAGGCCGCTTCCCTTATAGGAGCCCGGAACGGCGACAGGCATCCCCGAACTGGACCCGTTCCGGGACTGAACAAGGGAAACACAGGCGGGCTTAGTCTTTTGGCCGGTCCACAGCGAACGTGAAGCTGACTTGCAGGACCGGCCCGGCGTTGTCTCTGACCTCGATTGCCATGCGCTGCGCAAGGGTACTCACGGCGCTCTGATTTACCGCATCCCTTGCCATGTCAGCGAAGGCTCGGGCAGCTTCTTCCTGGACAGCTTCAATGTCGAGGAGTTCCAGGCCTTCTTCGTCGAGGGCAATGGTCTCATCGTTTCGAACGTCGAAGTAGTAGCGGGGCATGGCCGTGACAATCCAGAACCTTCGCGGCTGTTCCTGTTCGATGGATCACAATCAGAGATAGATAACTTGCACATTGGGGCTCAAATACGCCCACAAAGCTCGACAGAGATTTTGCAAGTTCACGCAACGATCGGTCTTGCCCGGCGTCATACTTCCATGAGCGAGCACGAATTGGCTGATCATGAGCAAAAGGAACTTGAGGAGCAGGTGATGCGCTTCCGGATGATGGAGCGCGAGGTCACCGACCCGCTCGCTACCCGTCTTTTGCAAGACATCGTTGCAGAAATGGAAGCGAACCTGCGGCAGTCCGACGAATAGTTCCGGATCAGGCGAGCGCCGCTCAGCAGCAATCGGACGAGCGAACGCCATTGCTTTAAGGTTTCACCGGGTCCTACCGATTGGGAGAGGCGGCGCGGGTACGCGGGACCGCCCCATTTCAGGATATCTGCGGTTTGGGGTTTCCGGATTTGTTCGGCCGGCTAGTATTGCCAAATCCGTGAGATAGCAGGCGATGACCAATCTGGACCGAGCATGGTGGGCATGGCGGGCGCTTTCCAAGACTGAGAGGGCGCAGTTTCTAGTGCTGCTCCGCGAGGCCTATGGTCGGGAGCGAGCGGCGGCCATACAGAAGCGTGGCAGCGTGGCTCATGGCAGAGAGCTATCGGGCCTTCCGGAACTGACGCTAACCGAGGATGACCTTCGGCGGCTTTAATGGTCTATGGCGTGTACTCACAAACTCCGCGCCGCAGATCAGCGCGCGTATAAGGTCCGCTATACCTCTGATAGCGACGCGATAGCGGACCTCACAAGAGGTCCGAGTTGGCTCCGGGTTGGCAAGGGGAATCTTCACGCTGCAGCATTGGTCGGAGCAGCCATGTGTTCGGCCTTTGAGTGCGGTACCCATGACCGCTGGCCATAATGCCTTCCGCAGATCAGGTCCCGATCAAAAGTACGCATTCAAAGATGCTATGGCCCAAGAGGGTTGTCCTGATCGCCGGATCGACCGGCACTGCATTACGTGCTGTTCGTCCTCCCAACCGTTACGTCACGCCGGGGTGTTCGGCGCGATCTCGTTTACGCCGTGAGCGCGACCGGTTCCTTGTAGCCTTCGTTCCTGGCCATCATCGCCCAGGCCATCCTGGCGAGCTTGTTGGCGAGCGCGATGGCGGCGACCTTGGTCGGTCGCCGCGCGCCAACTGTCCCGTAAGCCAGGGCCGATGGCCGGTGCCATGGATCTTGGCGTAGCGGATCACGGCGAGCGCACCAGCCGTGAACAGGCTGCGCAAATAGCGATCACCTTGTTTGCTGATATTGCCAAGCTTGTCCTTGCCTCCGCTCGAGTTCTGCTTCGGCACTAGCCCAACCCAGGCCGAGAAGTCTCGTCCCGATCGGAAGGCTTTGGGATCCGCAATGCTGGCGACCAAAGCGGTTGCCAGCGCCGGCCCGATGCCGGGGATCGCGTCCAGCCGTTTGCTCGTCACGCTTGATCGATGCCAGGCGATGATGCGTCGGTCGAACTCCAGGATTTGGGCCTTCAGTGCGCGCAATTGACTGCCGAGAGCAGCAAGACAGGCACGGGCTACCTCGGGGAGCCGGTCGTCGGCTCTATCGGCAACGACTTCCAGCAGTTGCTCGACGCCCCTGCGCCCGACAGGGGCGACAATCCCGAACTCGGCCAGATAGGCGCGGATTGAATTGATCACGGCAGTCTGCTGGCGGATGAAGAGATGGCGCGCCCGGTGAAGCATTAGACAGCTCTGTTGCTCGACCGTCTTGGTCGGCACGAACCGCATGTTGGGCCTCGTGACCGCCTCGCAAATTGCCTCCGCGTCGGTGCTGTCGTTTTTCTGCCGCTTGACGTAGGGCTTCACATAGGCCGGAGGCATCAATCGCACCGTATGCCCCAACGCCTGGAGCTCGCGGGACCAATAGTGGGATGACGCGCAAGCCTCAATTCCAACCAGGCATGGCGGCAACCTCTCAAAGAACGCCAGCACGTGCTGACGCCTCAACTGACGGCGGATCACCCCCTGACCGCCAGCATCAACCCCGTGAACCTGAAAAACCGACTTAGCGATGTCCAGTCCGATTGTCGTGATCGTTTGCATGGATAGCTCCTCCAGATCGTGGGAGCCCTAGCAGCTCCCAAATCCATGGCACTCGCGTGCCGGATGGAGGAGCCGTCCACAGCATCAGAAGCGGACTCATGCAGTGGAGCAATTGGGATCGTTACTCCCCATTGTCGCGCG
The DNA here is from genome assembly GCF_004296405.1 of Bradyrhizobium sp. Leo170. Taxonomy (GTDB): domain Bacteria; phylum Pseudomonadota; class Alphaproteobacteria; order Rhizobiales; family Xanthobacteraceae; genus Bradyrhizobium. The sequence continues at coordinate 8,506 of NZ_PSRR01000206.1, read as the reverse complement.
CGGAGCGACTGCGAACCGTCCGCCTACTCTTGCAGCGCAAATTCGGTCTGGGCCTCGTCATAGGCCTTCTGGTCCTCGGCGCTGAGCTTGGACTCGCCGATGGTGACGACGACCTTATTTAGTGTCCCCGTGAATTTGAAGGGCACCTGGTAGTCCTCGCTAACTGGCGTGCCCGCGTCTTCCCCGACGTCGAAGGTCTCGTCCAGTGAGACGCGCATTGGCAGCGTGCGTTCGACCCGGCCCTCGGCCACCGCCTTGCCGTCCACCGACAGCACGATAGCGCCGCCTTTGCCGAGGCCGCCGTCGTAGTTGAAGTTGGCGGTCAAGGTGTGCTTGCCGGCCGGTACTTTCTCCTTCGAGACAACGTTGTAGCGGGCTATCCCCGCGAGGTTGTAGTGATAGACGAGCTTGCCGTTCAGCAGGTAAAGCCCGTAGCCGCCGAAGCGTCCGCCCTGCGTGAGTAGCACGCCGTCGGCTCCCGCCTCCGGAATTTCAACCTCCGCACGGATTTCGAAGGATTTGTTCTTCAGGTCCGGCGCACTGCCTTCCGGGATGCGGATGACGCCGGGATAATATGTAAAGACGTTGCGTCCGCTGATCAGGCTGGGACGGATCGACACGTCGAAGCGCTCGATGCGGCTGTTGTCCAGAGGCATCACGTTGTAACGGCCGGCCTCGCCCCAAAAAAGCTCCTTGAGTTCCAGGAGCTTGGCCGGATTCTCTGCGGCGAGGTCCTTCGCCTGCGAGAAGTCGTCGGTCAGTTGGTAGAGTTCCCATTTGTACTCATCGACGGGAGGCAGCTTGCCCGTCATGTTCCAGGGAGCTATCGGCGGTGTAGTGCTTGCCATCCACCCTTCATGGTAAATGCCGCGGAAGCCGAGCACTTCAAAATACTGCGTCTTGTGGCGTGAGGCGGCCTTGGCGTCGGCGAACGTGTAAACCAGGCTTCCGCCTTCGACCGGCTTTTGGGCCACGCCGTTGATGCTGGACGGAAATTGGATACCGGCGGCCTCCAGGATGGTGGGAGCGATATCGATCACAGAGGAGAATTGCGAGCGGATACCTCCCTTGTCTTTAATGCGCGCCGGCCAGGAGATGACGAGGTCGTTGCGTGTGCCGCCGAAGTGGCTGGCGATCTGCTTGGTCCACTGGAAGGGCGTGTCCATTGCATGCGCCCAGCCGACCGGGTAGTGGTTGTTCGCCATCGGGCCGCCCAACTCGTCCATTCGACGCTGCACCTCCTTGAAGTCCTCGGGGATGCCGTTCAGGATTGTCAGCTCGTTGAGCAGGCCCTGCGGGGTCCCCTCGGCGCTGGCACCATTATCGCCCTGTATGTAAATGGCCAGCGTGTTGTCCAGGTCACCCGACTGTTCAATCGCGTCGAGGACGCGACCGACCTGGTAATCAACGTACGAAAGGGCGGCCGCGTAAACCTCCATCATGTGGGCGAAGACCTTCTGGTGGTCGGCATCGAAGGAGTCCCAGGCGGGGATGGCCGCCGGCCGCGGCGTGAGCTGGGTGTCCGCCGGGACGATGCCCAGCCTCTTTTGGTTCTCGAGGATGATCTCGCGCTGCTTGTCCCAGCCCTCATCGAACTTCCCTTTGAACTTGGCGATCCAATCTTTGGGAGCATGGAGCGGGGCGTGAGCGGTGCCAGGGGCGTAATAGGCTACCCAGGGTTTCTCCGGAGCGACCGCCCGTAGCGTGCGGAGACGGTCGATGAAGTGGTCGGCCAGGTCCTTTTCAAAGAAGTAGTCCTTTTGATCGTGCGGTGGCTCGATGGGTTTGATGTTCTCGTAGAGAGCGGGCGAATACTGGTTGGTGTCCCCACCGAAGAAGCCGTAGAAATACTCGAAGCCCAAGCCGGTAGGCCACAGGTCGAACGGCCCGGCCTGGCTGTTGTGCCAGTCGGGAACGTTGTGGTTCTTGCCGTACCAGGCGGTGTTCCAGCCGTTCTGCTTGAGGACCTCGGCGAACGTCCCGCAGCTCTTGGGCATCAGGCTGTCGTAGCCTGGATAGCCGGTGGCCAGCTCCATGACGATGCCCGTCGAACAGGTGTGTGGATTGCGCCCCGTGAGCAGCGCGGTACGCGTGGGCGAACAAACGGCAGTGGTGTGGAACTGGTTGTAGCGCAGCCCGTTTGTGGCCAGGCGATCGAGCGTCGGGGTCGGTATCGGCCCGCCAAACGTGCTGCTGGCGCCAAAGCCGACGTCATCGGTCAGGATGAGCAAGATGTTCGGAGCACCTTTCGGGGCCTTCACTTCCTTGGGAAAGTCGGGGGTCGAGTCCTTGGCTGTTCGGCCGATGGTGCCCAGGAAGGGCGCCTCCGGCGGGGGCAGCACAGGGTAGCCGCCGAGCCCAGCCGGCTCGGGGTTTTTTGTCTTCACATCCGGGGGGAGCGGGCTTTGTGCGGTCGCCGCCGCGATGCCCAGGCCAACAGCGGCTACCGCTGACAGTGTCACTCGATTGCGCATGACTGGCTCCTCGCTCTCCTCGACTGCATCTCGAAGATTTCAGGTCATTGACGGAACGAGAGTTACCCAAGCTTACGCTTTCGAAAAGCAAAGTCCAATCATGTCAGATGCTCGGAATGCCCGCTTTGGGTCTTGGCTGTGTGAAAACGCTCAGCACTTGATGCGTCATAGAACAAGTTATTCGTCCAAGAGCCTCCTATGCGTCCAACTCGCAACGGCACTGAACTTAAAGAACGAGCTGAAGAATGTAATTCTCGTCGCGTTTCGATATTTCGCGTTTTTGCACAGCCAGGGTCACAAGCGGCGGTGGAGGCGAGCACGAACCGGCGTCCGGTCTGCCACTGACAGCCGACATGATAACAGTTTAAGCGTTGTTCTGTTTGGAGCCAATAGCCGATCTTCGCAGCTATGATCCGTCCGTGCTATCGCTAGACATTCTGGTTAAGACAGAGAGAATAGAGACTGCCATGACCGCGGCGTCGGCCTCTCAGAGAGCATGCGGAGACTGCACCCTCTGTTGCAAAATAATGGCAATCGAAGAACTGGGGAAGCCAGCAGGGTCTTGGTGCCAGCACTGCAACATTGGAAGCGGCTGTAATCGTTACGCCGAGCGGCCAGCGGAGTGTCGGACTTTTAATTGTCTCTGGTTGATCGATGAGAGATTGGGGCTGCACTGGAAACCCAACAAGTCTAAAATTGTCCTAACAAATTCGGAGGATGGCCTAGAGATTCGATGCGACCCTGGGTCTCCAGATGCTTGGCATAAAGAGCCACTTCGTACGCAAATAAGCAAATGGGCTGAGGCCGGGGAAGCGAACGATGTGACAGTTTTGGTGATCGTCGGAAGCAAAATGACGCTCGTTACTTCCAATCGCGAGTTCAATCTCGGCATCGTTCATTCAGACGAACGGATTGTGCGTGAGCTAGATGGAACGCATGTCGTGAACGCGACAGTGGTCAAGGCGTCGGACGTCCAAGATTCTTAACGAGGCAGTACCGACAGATAGTCTGGTATGGGTCAAAAGCGCCGATTGGAAGGTCGACCAGTCACTTCCGATCTACCCCGATAAGCAGACGATTTCCGATCCCGCGCGGACTTCGCATTCGGGCCACTAGCTGACAACCTACTCAATAGCCCAGTTTGACGAGAACTAACCTTTGATTGTATCAGAAGAAAGTCGAACCAATGGAGGAGCGATCTGATGGGAGATTTTTTCAGAGCCGCCAAATTCCTTCTCCTCGACCTTGCCTCTACGATTTTCTTTCTTGTGCTGTATCTCTTGACGCAGAATATGGCTTTGTCCGTTGTCTTGGGCTCGGCTCTGGGCGTAATCCAGATAGTAATTCAGATCATTCGACAAAGGCCTGTCCACAGTATGGAGTGGCTGAGCCTATTTCTTGTCGTCGCTGCGGGTTCGGCGACCATCGTCACGGATGACCCGCGCTTCGTGCTGTTCAAGCCAAGTGTGATTTACGTGATTGTAGGAATTGTAATGCTCAAGGCGGGCTGGATGGTTCGCTATCTACCTGCTGTTGCGAAGGCGGTCTCCTCTGATGTCGCTATCGTCGTAGGTTACTCTTGGGCCGCTCTGATGTTCATGTCCGCCGCCGTCAACGCATTGGTGGCTATCGCATGCACTGTACAGACGTGGGCGATGATCATGCCGATCTTCGGCCTCATTAGCAAGGTAGCCATCTTTGTCGGCGGCTTTCTTGCAATCCGGCTCACGACTATCCGGCGCATCCGCGCTATGCCTGCTGATAAACGTGAGGTTCTGCTCGCTGCGACCGGGGTGCCTATCGAGCCATGGTTGCCGGTCAAGTCGGCTTAGGGTCTTGGCTGTGTGAAAACGGCCAAGACGCTTGTGGGGATAGAAGAAGTTGTTCGTCCAAGACTCTGTTAGCGCTTAAACTCGCAAGCGCACTCAATTTTAAGAGCGGACTGAAGAATGTAATTCTCATCGCGTTTCGATCTTTCGCGTTTTTACACAGCCAGGGTCACAAGCGGCGGTGGAGGCGAGCACGGACCGGCGTCCGGTCTGCCACTGACAGCCGACATGATAACGGTTTAAGCGTTGTTCTGTTTGGGGCCGATTTCGTTGAAAAAGGCAGCAGTAGTCGGATGTATTGGCGCCAGTGCCGATCGGGCCGAACGGCTGTACTAGCCTCTTATGCGGGCTTGAGGGTTTGCATCGGGATCAGCTTGGCCATCTTGCGAAGGTTCTGAGCGGTGGCTGCGAGGGTGAACTCGTCGCGCGCGCCGTTTGGGCCTCGTAAGCGCAAACGGTCGAGTTTGAGAATGCGCTTGAGGTGCGCGAACAGCATCTCGATCTTCTTGCGAAGCCGGCGCGAGGTACGGCCCTCCCACGAGCTTGCGATCTGGCGAGCCATATCGCGAGCGCCCTCATAGATTGAGCGCGGTACCCTCCGTGAAGGCTGCTTGGGGCAACAGCGGCTTTTCAATGCGCATCGATCGCAATCACGCTTGCTGGCCATGTAAAGCGTCGTGGCACCGTCGTTCACCAGCGCTCCGGTCGTGGTGAGGACCTTGTCGCCAGGACAGCGATACACGTCGCCTGCGTGGTCGTAGGTGAAGTGCTCGCGCGAGAAGATCCCGTCCGTGCGGGCCGACTTGTCAAAGACGGTGATGTGCGGTTCGATCCCGTGCTCGTAGACCAACCAGCCGAGCATCTCGGCCGAGCCATAGCCGCTGTCGCCGAGGAGCCGGTTCGGATAGAGATCGAACCGTTCGAGCGAGCGCTCAATCATGCGCTTGGCGGCCAACACCTCCGCCTGCCGGATTGCCGTGGTTGCCTCCACATCGACGATGATCGCGTTCTCGACGTCGACCAGGTAGTTCGTCGAGTAGGCAAAGAAGGCTTGGCCGCCGTGCGCTCCCGTCCAGCGCGCCGCTGGGTCGGAGGGCGACACGAACTTCGGCGTGACCTCGGTCGCGGCTCCGAAAGCGGCATCGTCGAGGACGGCCAGATACTCATTGATCGCTCGGCCAGCAGCCTCCGGTGGAAGTCCCTTGTCGCCTTCGATCCCCTTCTGCCGATTGGCATCGGCCTTGATCAGGCTCGCATCGACGGCAAATCCTTCACCACCGACCAGTCGCTCCTCGAGGCAGCGGCCCAAGACACTCTCGAACACTCGACGGAAGAGATCGCTCTCTCGGAAGCGACCATGCCTGTTCTTGGAAAAAGTCGAGTGATCCGGCACCGCACCGTCCAGACCGAGTCGACAGAACCACCGGTAGGCCAAATTGAGGTGGACCTCATCGCACAGGCGCCGCTCCGATCTGATGCCGAAGCAGTAACCGATCAGGAGCATCCGGATCATTAGCTCCGGATCGATCGAAGGCCGACCGATGCTACTGTAGAAAGGCGCCAGGCCCCGCCGGACCTCTTCGAGATCGATAAACCTGTCGATCGACCGTAGCAGGTGGTCGGCGGGAACATGCTTCTCGAGCGAGAATTCATAGAACAACTCAGGCTGTTCGACTTGCCGGTGCCCCATCATGATCTTCAGTCCTGCTAACTAAGCAGACTGAATCACTGCTATCTCTGAGTCGCAACAACCGCCTTTTTCAACAAAATCGGCCACCTTCAGACGTGGCGCGGCGGAGGTGTCATATCGGCTTTGATCATCTCGGCTTCGGAGCCACAACAAGCGTAAGTATCGCTGACGTGCCTTGAAGTCCAAGTGGGCCTGGAGAGTTACTAAGTGAAAAGCGTAGCTGGTCTCACGAAATCGGCATAACCTCTCAATGCGCTCTGTTGGAATTCGAATGCTGCCATGGAGCTGAATCATGAAAAGCAAATTATTCGCAGTAGCCGCTATAGCGACGGCAGGACTTTCGCTCGCGCAACCCGCATTGGGACAATCGGATGAGAAGCTCGGTACGGTGAATTTCGAAACATCGTGCAAACCGGAGGCGCAGAAACTTTTCGACCGCGGGATGCTATACCAGCACTCGTTCTGGTACCGCGCCTCGCAAAAGGTTTTCGAAGATGCGCTGACGGCCGATCCCGAATGCGGCATTGCCTATTGGGGCATCGCGCTCAGCCTGTTGTTGAATCCTCATGTGCCGACGCCTGCGAAGAACCTCGCCGAGGGCGCGGCTATAATCGCCAAGGGAAAGAGTGTCGGCGCCAAGACCCAGCGCGAACGCGACTACCTCGATGCGCTAAGCGTCATGTACGCCGACTACGACAAGGTCGATCACCGTACGCGCATGCAAGCTTACGCCCAGGCCATGGAGCAATTAGCACAGCGCTACCCCAGTGATGACGAAGCGCAGATCTACTATGCGCTCGCCCTCAACACCTCGGCTTCGCCGGCCGACAAAACCTACGCCAACCAGCTCAAGGGCGCGGCAATCCTGGAGCCGATCGCACTGCGCCAGCCGCAACATCCTGGCGTTGCGCATTACTTGATTCACCTTTACGACTATCCGCCAATCGCCGAGAAAGGCCTTGATGCCGCCCGACGCTACGCCAAGGTCGCGCCAGCGTCAGCACATGCCCAGCACATGCCATCACACATCTTTACGCGCGTCGGCCACTGGAAGGAGTCGATTGCTTCAAACGCGGAATCATCGCGTGTCGCCAGCGCGGACAATGAGGGCCACGATCAGCTGCACGCCATGGATTACCTGGTCTACGCCTATCTACAACTCGGACAGGATGAAAAGGCCGTAGCCATTATCGACGAGATGAACGCGGTCACCGGCTTTACCGAGACTTTCATCGCCGGGCCATACGCGCTGGCCGCTTCGCCGGCACGCTACGCAGTGGAGCGCGGCGATTGGAAGGCTGCGGCGGCGCTTCAGGTCCGCCCCAGTCCGCTGGCTCACGTGCAGGCGATCACCCATTTCGCGCGAGCGCTAGGCGCAGCCCGCTCGGGCAATCCTGACGCCGCCAAGGCTGACATCGCAAAGCTCGCCGAACTGCGCGACAAGTTGCGCGATGCTAAGGACGCATATTGGTCGCAACAAGTCGACATTCAGCAGCAGGTCGCCACCGCCTGGCTGCTCTACGCCGAAGGCAGCCGCGACGATGCGCTGAAGGCGATGAGTGCCGCAGCAGATGCCGAGGACAAGACCGAGAAGCATCCAGTGACGCCGGGAGCGCTCAGACCGGCGCGCGAACTCTACGGAGTCATGCTGCTCGAGAGCAGCAATGCCAATGAAGCACTTGCCGCCTTTGAGGCCACGCTGAGGAAGGAGCCAAACCGGCTCGGCGCCTATGTGGGCGCGGCCAAGGCCGCGGAAAAGTCCGGTCAGTCCGTCAAGGCTCGCGAGTACTACGGCCAGGTCGTCGCGATCGCCGATGCCGCCGATAACACCCGGACCGAGCTCGCCGAGGCGCGTGCGTTCCTGACGAAGCGCTGAGAAGCCGGCGACAGACATGGGAGCACAGCATGAGAGCAGTCTTTCTGCCGATCGTTCTGGGCATCCTTGCGAGCCCGGCCAGCGCTCAATCGCTTCAGGTCGTCGGATATTCCGGCTATTTGGGCGAGTGGGAGTTGACCGCCACGGTCACGGAAACGGCTTCCGGCCCTATAAAGGAATACTCCGGGCCATTAACGATGAAGCACATCGGGGTGTGCACTCAGGATGGTCCGGAGGAGAAGACCGGTGAAATGCGTTTTCAGGTATCGGCCTCATCATCCCAATTGAACGCGACATTCTCGCTTCCCGGCGTCGAATGCACCTACAGTGGACGGCTGTCAGACTCCTACACGGGCACCATGAAATGCCCCGATCGTCAGGCGGTTCCCCTCAAGCTGTGGCTGAGATAATTGCCTGCCAAGAAACATACTCCTGGATAACAAGCGCCGAGTGCTGCCGCATCAGCCGGACATGCACTGACGTTGGTACGTCAGTTTGCCGCCCGTCGCAAACAATCGCAGCGCAGCTCTCGCCGAGCGGATGACAGCACCGGCCGCGTTTAACGGCGCTCTCGCGCAGTTCTCGTCCATATGGCGAATGGCAGCGTTACATGTTGCGAGGGCTGCGACTTCCGCTA
>NZ_PSRR01000205.1 GCF_004296405.1 Bradyrhizobium sp. Leo170 | reverse complement strand
GGCGCGCGCACGATCGAGGCGTGGCTGCTCAGCCGCTACCACCCGCTGCTTTCGACCGAATTGGCCTGTCTCGGTCATCCGATTGGCGCCGCGATCGTGGCGATCGCCGGCGGCGGCGCGGCAAGCGTCTTCGCGCTTTGCCACGGCGCCGGCAACGGCATCCTGACCATTTCGCGCGGCACCCTCCCGCTCGCGATCTTCGGCGCGCAGAATTACGCCTACCGCCTCGGCATCATCGGCGCCCCGGCCCGGATGGCGCAGGCGGCGGCCCCGTTGCTGTTCGGGCTGTTGCTCGAGCGCATGGGCAATGGCATCCTGATCGTCTCCTCCGGGCTCAGTCTCGCGGCGCTCGGCGCACTGCTCCTGCTGCGCGACACCAAGCCGACACCACAATAGGCAGCCACTCCATCTGCTCCATCACTCATAAAACGCCGGTGCCATCTTCAGGCTATCGCGCTGGGCCTTGTCGTGATTGATCCAGAGTTGCGCCTTCTCTTTCGTGAGCGTCTCCGCGATCTTCTGCATCGAGGCCGTCGTCTGCTCCTTGCTGGCATTCATCGACGGCACCCGGCGGTTATCCCAGTTGTCCCTGAAGTGAACGGCGTCGCCCGAAAGTACGACCGCCCCGGTCTTCGGCAGTTTCACCAACAGCGACTGGTGGCCCGGCGTGTGCCCGGGCGTCGACAGGATCACCACATTGCCGTCACCAAACACATCGCGGTCGCCGTCCAGCTTGGTCACCGGATGCTCCGCCTTGAAGCGCGGCTGGTTGTCGGCACCGGGCCAATCATATTCGGCTTTCTGCACATAGAGCATCGCGGTCGGGAACATCTCCACATTGCCGATGTGGTCGGGATGGGTATGCGAGACCGCCATCGCCTTGATGTCGGACGGCTTCACGCCGATCTGGTCGAGCTGCGCGGCCAGCGTCTTGGGACGCCGCCAGGTCACCGCTTTCGGATCCGGCGGCACGAGCCCGTCGGGCATGCCCGCCACCGCGTCGGGAATACCGGTATCCCACAGGAACCACCCTTGCGCGTGCTTGATCAGATAGCAGTTGTCGACGAAATCCATCGACTTGCCTTCGTTGACACCGGGCGACCAGCGCGAGATGTCGCCCGCAACACCCTCTCCGCAATTGAGGATGTAAAGCTTCTCGACGCCGGGCTTTTCCGATTGGGCCCGCGCAGAACCCGCAGCCGCCGCAACCGACAGCAACACCACCGCAACACCGATTGTTGTCTTCACGTTCTGCTCCCTCGACCAATCGACCCCAGCGTTCGAGGAAGGAATATTACGTCATCGCCAGCGGCAATCGTCGCCATTGACGGTCTTTTGATCTCTCAAGCGGCGTGCGCCGGCTCGTGATGCGGACACGTCTCGACCTCGATCGTGACATGGCTGAGACCGTGCAGGCCGCCGAGGCGGCGCTTGTAGGTCGCGGGCGGCAGCGGATGGTCGGAGACAACCGAGATCACCGCCGCGTGATGGCCGGGACCGACCTGCCACAGATGCAGATCGGTGACGCGGTCGCCCTTGGTCTCGAGCCGGTCGCGAATGACCGCCTCGAGCTTCTTGTCGGCGCTGACGTCGAGCAGGATCGCCCCTGACGCCTTGATCAGGCCATAGGCCCAGCTCGCGATCACTGCGCTGCCGATGATCCCGACTGCCGGATCGGCCCACACCCACCCCGCGGACATCGCAACCAGCAGCGCCGCGATGGCGAGGATGGAGGTTGCGGCATCCGCCATCACGTGGACATAGGCCGCTCGAAGATTGTTGTCGTGATGGTGATGATGGTGGTCGTCATGGTCATGAGAATGGCCATGACCGTGATGATGGTCGTGGTCGTCTCGCAGCAGCCAGGCGCTGGTGAGGTTGACGGCAAGTCCGAGCACCGCAACCGAGATCGCCTCGCCATACGCAATGGACACCGGGTGCAGCAGCCGGTCCACGCTTTCCCAGGCGACCTGCACGGCGATCATCGCCAGGATGATCGCGCTGGCAAAGGCGGCGAGATCGCCGAACTTGCCGGTGCCGAAACTGAAGTGCGCGTTGCCCAACTGGCGCCGTGCGAACAGATAGGCCAGCCCGGCAATGCCCAGCGCCGCCGCATGCGTTCCCATGTGCCAGCCGTCGGCGAGCAGCGCCATCGAGCCGGACCACCACCCCGCCGTGATCTCCCCGATCATCATGACTGTGGTGAGCGCCACCACCAGCCAGGTGCGCCGTTCGTTATGGGCGTGCGTCGCTCCCAGGAACGCGTGATCGTGGGTCCACTGTTCGATCGAATGCGAATGCATGGTTCATCTCCAGATAGTCCGCCCGTCGAATATAGCGATTGCGACGGACGGCCGTTAGACTAGTTCCTCGGGCGCGAGTTTACAGGCGGCGCCGTCGGCCTCGACCTGCAGCGTCGCATGATGGATCTTGAAGCGGTGCGAGAGCTCCGTGCAGACGCGGTGCAGGAACGCATCGTCATGTCCGCCCGGCCGCACCAGATGGGCGGTCAGCGCCGTCTCGTTGGTGCTCATGGCCCAGATGTGCAGATCGTGCACCTCCGAGACGCCATCGAGCGTGCGCAGAAAATCCCTCACCTCGACCAGTTCGATGCCCCTCGGCACCGCATCGAGCGCGAGGTTGACGCTATCGCGCATCAGACCCCAGCCGCTGACCAGCACGACGATCGCGATGACGAGGCTGATCGCCGGGTCGATCCACAACCATCCCGTCGACATGATCAGCAGCGCGGCGATGACGACGCCCAGCGAGACGCTGGCATCGGCGGCCATATGGAGATAGGCGCCGCGGATGTTGAGATCGCCGTGCCGGCCGCGCATGAACAGCAGCGCCGTGCCGCCATTGACGAGGATGCCGAGCGCCGCGACCCAGACCACCGTCCAGCCCGCCACCTCGGCCGGCTCGCGCAGCCGGTTGACCGCCTCCACCGCGATGCCGCCGACCGCGACCAGCAGGAGCCCGGCATTGAACAGCGCGGCGAGGATCGAGGCGCGGCGATAGCCGTAAGTATGCGTCTCCGTCGGCCGCCTTCCCGCAAGCCACGCCGCGCCCCATGCCAGCAGCAGCGAGAACACGTCGGAAAGATTGTGGACGGCATCGGAGATCAGCGCCAGCGAATTGGCGGCATAGCCGAACACCAGCTCGGCGATCACGAAGGCGGTGTTGAGCGATGCGCCAATGGCAAACGCCCGGCCAAAATCATCCGCGGCATGGCTGTGCCCGGCAAGATCGTGCGCATGGGAGTGATCGTGATGATGATGCGCCATGGGAAGAATTTATAGCGCGCCGATTTACGAATACTATTACAGCAATTTCGCTGTCGTTCCGGCCTTGAGCCGGGACCCATAACCACCGCTGGCGATTGTTGAAGCGAGAAAACGTAGCCCGGATGGAGCGAAGCGTAATCCGGGACTATCTCGACGCGGATGGGCCGGCCCCGGATTGCGCTTCGCTCCATCCGGGCTACAACAGCCAGCCACTACTCGATCCCGCGGTTGAACTTGTTCGACTTCGGCAGGCCGTGCGCGAGGCGGCCGGCGTCGGCGCGGTTGCCACGCCAGTCGGCGAGCTCCTTCATGCTCATGCCGTGCTCGCGGCCGGCGGAGTCCTTCCAGGTCAGGCCCGCCTTGGAATCGAACACAGCGACGTCGGACAGCGAGGCGCTGGTGTATTTCTGCAACCGCACGCCGCGGCCGCGGGCCATTTCCGGCACCTGGTCGAGCGGGAACAGCACCATCTTGTGGTTGGTGCCGATGACCGCGACGGTGTCGCCCGCGACGGTTGCGAGCGTGCGCGCCTCGTTCGGCATATCGACATTCAGCACCTGCTTGCCCTTGCGGGTAGTGCCGACGCAATCGTCTTCGTTGACGACGAAGCCCTGCCCTTCGCTGCTCGCGACCAGGAATTTTCGGCCGCCCTTATTGACGAACAGCGAGACGATCGCGGCATCCTGCTCCATGTCGATGAACATGCGGATCGGCTCGCCATGGCCGCGGCCGCCCGGCAGTTTTGCCACATCGAGCGAATAGAATTTTCCGTTGGTGGCGAACAGCAGGAGCTTCGACGTGGTCTCGGCAAAGAAGGCATGATCGAGCTTGTCGTCGGTCTTGAAGGCAAGGCCCGAGAGATCGGCAACATGCCCCTTGAGCGTACGCACCCAGCCCTTCTCGGAGATCACGACGGTGACCGGCTCGCGCTCGACGAAGGCTTCCTCGATCGCGGCGAGATCATGCTCGGGCGCATCCGCAAACGTGGTACGGCGCTTGCCGAGCGGCGTCTTCGGCCCGAACATGTCGCGGACTTTCCGCACCTGCTCGCCGACCTTGGCCCATTGCTCGGTCTCGGAGCGGAGCAGCGACTCGATGCCCTTCAGCTCCTTGCGGAGATCCTTCTCCTCGGTCCGGATCTCGATCTCCTCCAGCTTGCGCAGAGAGCGCAGGCGCATGTTGAGGATGGCTTCGGCCTGGATCTCGGTGAGCTTGAAGGTCTTCATCAGCACCGGCTTCGGCTCGTCCTCCGTGCGGATGATCTTGATCACCTTGTCGATGTTCAGATAGGCGATCAGGTAGCCGCCGAGGATCTCGAGCCGGTTCTCGATCTGGCCCTTGCGGTAGTTGGAGCGGCGCACCAGCACATCGCGCAGATGGTCGAGCCACTCGCGAAGGCACTCGGCGAGGCCCACCACCTTGGGGATGCGGCCCTTGACCAGCACGTTGAGGTTCAGCGAAATCTTGCTTTCCAGCTCGGTCAGCCGGAACAGCGATTCCATCATCAGCTCAGGGTCGACCGTGCGTGACTTCGGCTCGATCACGAGACGGATGTCCTCGGCCGATTCGTCCCTGACGTCGCCGACCAGCGGCAGCTTCTTCTCGTTAAGCAGCTCGGCGATCTTCTCAACCAGGCGCGACTTCTGCACCAGCCACGGGATTTCGGTGATCACGATCACCCAGGTGCCGCGCGCACCCTCTTCCTGTTTCCAGCGCGCGCGGGTGCGGAACGAGCCGCGGCCGGTGGTGTAGGCCTCGGTGATCGCTTCCTTGGAATCGATGATGATGCCGCCGGTCGGGAAATCCGGTCCCTTGACCCACCGCAACAGGGCCTTCGACTTGGCGTCGGGCTTCTCGATCAGATGCAGCGCGGCGTCGCACAGCTCGGCGGCGTTGTGCGGCGGGATCGAGGTCGCCATGCCCACCGCGATGCCCTGCGAACCATTGGCGAGCAGGTTCGGGAAGCCGCCCGGCAGAACCACCGGCTCCTTCGACTGGCCGTCGTAGTTGGCGCGGAACTCGACGCCGTCCTCGTCGATGCCCTCGAGCAGCAGCCGCGCGACATCGGTCATGCGCGCTTCGGTGTAGCGGTAAGCGGCCGGATTGTCGCCGTCGATATTGCCGAAATTGCCCTGGCCATCGACCAGCGGGTAGCGCGAGGAGAAATCCTGCGCGAGGCGCACCATGGCGTCGTAGATCGCCTGGTCGCCATGCGGATGGAACGAGCCCATCACGTCGCCGACGATCTTCGCCGATTTCTTGAACGGCGAGCCCGGATCGAGCCGCAGCAGCCGCATCCCGTAAAGGATACGCCGATGCACCGGCTTCAGCCCGTCCCGGGCGTCCGGCAGCGCGCGATGCATGATGGTCGAGAGCGCGTAAGCGAGATAGCGCTCTTCCAGCGCATCACGCAGCGGTACCTCGTGAACCTCAGGCGGTTCCGGCGGAATCAGTGCTTTTCCCATGCCGACGGGTTAACCGCTTCGGGCGAATCGGGCAAGAATCGATTCGGCACCATACCCTGCGGAAAAAGCCCGATTTTTCAGCCTGCGCCCGCCAGGGTCGCGGGATCGGGCGTGGCATGGCCGTCTGTGATGGTGAACTGCGGGATATGGCCGAGCCCGGTCACGAGAGCGGCATCCGCGCCCAGCGCCTTCTTCCACTCGTGCCCCTCGGTCAGGATCACACCGACACCGACGACCTCGGCGCCGGCCTGCCGCACCAGCTTCAAGGTCGCAGCCAGGCTCGAGCCGGTCGCCACCACGTCATCGACCACGACGACCCGCCTGCCCTTCAGAAGCGGGATCGCCCGGCGGTCGAGGAGAAGGCGCTGCGAGCCGGATGAGGTCACCGATTGCACATATTCGACCAGCGCGTCGCCCAAATGAATCTTCGGTGACTTCTGCACGATAACATATTGGTCGAGCCCGAGATGGCGCGAGACTTCGATCGCGACGGGAATGCCGAGCGTCGCCGCGCCGACCACGATGTCCGGCTCCTTCTCCTTCAGCCGCGCGGCCAGCGCCTTTCCGATCCGATCACCGAAGCCGACGCCCATGTCGATCACCATCAACAGCGAAATCGCCAGACGCTCGTTGATGGCGACGAGCGGCAGCTCCGTCGGCTCGCCGCCGATATCGACGGTATAGGTGGCGGGTATGAGTGCGCTCATGTGGTCCTGCCCCGGTTTGTCAGAGGAAAGTCGGTCTGGATGGTGAGCCAGCCGATGTCGCGCCAGCTCGTGCGCGCCATCTTAGGGTCGAAGCCGTAGATCGACAGCGCCAGCGCAATCGTCTCGGCCATGCGGAACGTCTGCACCATCAGCGGCACGCCGCGCGCCAGCGCGTAGAGGATGCGCCGCGGCAGCGGCCCGCGGTCGAGCTCGAGGCCGCGCGCCCGCTGGGTTTCGCCGATGCTGTAAAACTCCTCGCGCATCAGCGGGATCATGCCGATCACGAGCACCAGCACCAGCGTCAGTGAACCCGGCAACCGCAGCCGGCTGCAGGCCGCGAGCAGCGTGCCGGCCGAAGTGGTCTCGATCGCGACGAAGAAACTGCCGGTGGTCGCGATCAGGCGGAATGCCATGCGCAGCGCATCATCCATCGCAGCGGCGAGCGGCGTCCCGTTCCAGACGAAGCTCAAGGTCCAGCTCAGTGTCACCAGGCCGCCGACCAGCGCCATCAGTTTCAGATAGCCTTTGGTCTGCGGCAGCCGGCAGGCGATCACGACCGCCAGCACGATCGCGGCGAGCAAGCCGGCAACGAACGCGCTGCCGGCGACCCAGCCGAGCGATGACAGCACCAGCGCCACCAGCAATTTGACGAACGGATTGATGCGATCAAGCCGATGCACGGTGGCCTCCTCCGATCGACGCCGCATTGCGATCCGGGCGCGGCCAGCCGCGGCGCGCGAATACGTCCGAAGACCAGGCCGCCACGGTCGTCCCGTCGAAGGCCAGCCGGCCATCCTCCAGGATCAGCACGCGGTCGGCGGCGCGGTCGACAAGCTGCAGGTCGTGCGAGACCAGGAGCGCCGCACAGCCCGGCGTGCGGCAGCGGTCGAGGAAGGCCAGCACGCCGGCACGCGAGACGCTATCGCAGGCGATCAGCGGCTCATCCAGGATCACGACCGACGGTGCGGTCGCCTCGATGCAGACCAGCGCCAGCATCAATTGCTCGCGCGCCGACAGCGCGAATGGCGAAAGCTCCGCGCGATCGGCGAGGCCGACGCCCTTCAGAAGCTCGATCGCCCGCTCGCGATGCGCAGCCACGGCCTTGGCGCCGGCATCGCCGCCGGACAGCGAGAACACGACCTCCTCCACGACCGAGAGCAGGAAGAACATCCGCCGCAAGTTCTGCGCGACATAGCCGATCTCGCGCGCCCGCTGCGCGATGGTCCAGCCGGCGCTATCGCGGCCGCCGATCTCGATCGCTCCGCCGGCCGCCTTCTGCAGGCCGAGCAGCGTGCGCATCAGCGTCGTCTTGCCGGCGCCGTTGCTGCCAATCAGCCCCGCCACCTCGCCTTTTCCAAGCGAAAGCTCGATCGACCGCAGCACCGGCTCGCCGTTCGGACGGCGGAGCGTACTCGAAAGCTGCTTGACCGAGAGCGCCGCGTCCGACTGTGCCGGCTGCACCACAGCCCGAGGCACCGGCGGCGCAAAGGGCGGCTCGATACCGGCGACCGCATACGGCGTGGTAGCGCGCACGGCCGCCTGCCAGGGCAGATCGTCGACGATGCCGCCCTCCTTCAGGAACACCACGCGATCGGCCACATCATCGAACCAGGCGAGATCCTGCTCGGCGATCAACAGCGTCAGCTTCGTTCTCTTAAGCTCGCGCAGGATTCCGATCATGCGCAGCCGCGCGTCAGGATCGAGCCCGCTGGTCGGCTCGTCCAGGATCAGTACATCCGGCTGCCAGACCAGCGCCGAGGCGAGCGCCGCAATCCGTCGTTCGCCGCCCGAGAGCGTGCGCACCGTGCGCCCGATCAGCCGGCCGATATTCATCTGCTCGATCACGCTGCCGACGCGCGTGCGGATCTCCGCCTGCGCCACGCCGCGGTTCTCCAGCGGAAAGGCGATCAGATCCTCGACGGAAAGGTCCCAGACCTGGTCCTCGACCGATTGCAGCACGAGGCCGACGCGGCGAAACAAGTCGCTGCCGCCGATTGCCCCGAGATCGGTGCCGTCAAGCGATACCGCGCCCTGCATGTGGTGAGGCCGGATCAGCTTCGGAATGAGACCGGCCGCGACCGCAAGCAGCGTCGATTTTCCCGAACCGCCCGCCCCCGTCACAATCGTGGTGCTGCCGGCTTCGAGACAGAGGTTGATATCGGACAGCACGTGAGCGTCGGCCCGAAAGCCGACGCTCACCCCACGCAGATCAAGCATCAAGTAGCGCTCCCGAAGGGCGGTCAAAACCGGTGCAGCGTGCCCCGGCTGATGCCGGCAAGCAGCCTTGCGCCGGGACGTACCAGCAGCGGCGTTCCGATCACCATCGGCACGATGTCGGACAGGCCGATATAGAGCATCGCATACCAGAACGGGAAAATGCCGAGCACCGCCAGACTCGCCGACACCGCCGCCACCATGATGATGCCGACCACCGCGCAGATCACCGCTATCTTGAGCAGCACCGGCATCGACAGGTCGAAATTGGTCTTGCGCAGATTGACCAGCATCGGCGGCACGGCGCCCGTGAGTCCGACCATGATGCCGTCGACAACAAGCGAATGCGCGGGAATGAAGGTGCCGGCGAGCAGCGACCAGACGATGGTGCCGATATAGCCGCAGATGAACCCGCTCTTCGGCCCGAGCAGAAGCCCGATCAAGGGCGGCAGGAACGCGAAGATGCGCCACTGGATCACGCCCGGCACGAGCTGGATCGGATTGGCGTAGGCCCACAACACGCCCGTCGCCACGCCGCAGACGACCGCAAGGACGATGGGAAAGAAACCGACCGAGTCGGATTCGCTGTAGGTGATTTGCGTACTCATTGCATGCTCCCCGTCATGAGTTTGCCCTGAGATTCTTCAGGCAAGTTTCGGGCCATGCGGCATGGAACGGGCCGAGGGTTGCACGCAATAGAACCACCATGTGTAGGTTGGCAATTTCGGCGCGCATTGCCGTCAGGACGGGGTGACCGCGATCCGGGCCCGACGGCGCACCACCGCGTTGATGAAGCCGTCCCTGGCGTCGGAATGCCCCTGCCCGCGCGGCTCGAGCACGTTGCGCAGGAGGAAGCGGCCGGTGAGCGCAAAGCCGTCGAGCAGGTCCTGGTCCGAGCAGGCGCCCGCGCCGTCATCGTCATCGCGCAGGAAGGGCGGCAGCCGCATCAGGCGGTCGCGCCAGGGTTCGCCGGCGGCGCGCGATACCGCCCCGCCCGATTTCGGCGAGACGTAGACCAGTTCGGAGGTCGCGCCGGTCGCCGCGCAGTTCGAGAGGTCGAGCCCGAAGCCGAGTTCGGCCAGCATCGCCAGCTCGAAGCGGATGAGATGGATAGCGGCACCGCCGGCATCCTCGAAATCATCCAGCGTCCGCTCCAGCATCTCGTAGATGTCCTGGTGCGGATCGCGTTCCGGCAACAGCCGCGCCAGCGAAGCCAGATGGGTGACGCCATAAACGGCATGCGATGACGCGAGCAGGTTCGCCGCGCGCAGCCGCGTGCCGTCGAGCTGGTAATAGCCGAGATGCTCGTCGAGCCGCGCCCGCCACATCGCGGTGACGCTGTTGCCGGGCTGCAGCAGCGGCCGCATCCGCGCGCTGGCCCCACCGCGCACCAGGCCGAGATGGCGGCCGTGCTCGCGCGTCAGGAGCTCGACAATGGCGGAAGATTCGCCATGCCGCCGCACCCCGAGCACGATGCCCTCGTCGGTCCATTCCATGGGGTGGAGAGTAGCATGTAGGGTGGGCAAAGCCACGCGGGCTACGCGTTGAACCAGCCGTGGGCGTCGCCGGTGAAGGAGAAATAGAGCCCCGCCGCCGTCAGCGCACAGGAGATCACCTCGACGCCGCTGTCGAGCTGGATGCCGGTGCTGCCGATCACCTGCAACAGCGAGATCACCGACAGCAATAGCACCGCCGCCAGCACCCAGCGCGGCCAGTTCTTGCGGTGCTGCGCCGCCAAATAGACGAAGTAGACCAGCAGCAGGATCAGGCCGGCCTGCATCCAGGTGACGACCGTGATCATCTGCTCGGTCATCTCGCCACCCGGGGTGCGGTCCTGGAACGCCACCGACAGCGCGTCCAGCGTCAGCGACAGATACAGCAGCACCTCGAACAGAAGCACGTTTCTGGGTACTTTCATCGGAAGAGCCCGATCATTCCTTGGGAAACTCCAGTCCCATTTCCCGGTAGCGGTCGGGATCGTCGCCCCAATTTTCGCGCACCTTGACGAACAGGAACAGATGCACGGGAACGCCCGTGATCTCGGCGATCTCCTTCCGCGCCTCCGCGCCGATCGACTTGATCGTGGCGCCGCCCTTGCCGAGCACGATCTTGCGCTGGCTCTCGCGCTCGACAAAGATCGTCTGCTCGATGCGGATCGACTTGTCGTTGCGCTCGGTCCAGCTATCGGTCTCCACCGTCGATTGGTACGGCAGCTCCTGGTGGAGCTTTTGGTAGATCTTCTCCCGCGTGATCTCGGCCGCCAGGTGCCGCATCGGCGCGTCCGACATCTGGTCCTCGGGATAGAGGAACGGCCCGGCGGCCACCATGCTTGCCAGCGCCCTGCGCAGATCGTCCACACCATCGCCTGACAACGCCGAGATCATGAAAGTGTTCTCGAACCGCAGGCGGTCATTGGCGGTCTTCGCCAGCGCCAGCAGTTTTTCGCGCGGCACCAGGTCGATCTTGTTCAGCACCAGGATCTTCGGATGGGCGACGCTATCGAGCTTGGCGAAGATCGCCTCGGCTTCCGCATCGATGCCGGACTTGGCATCGAGCAGCACGCAGACGAGGTCGGCGTCATGCGCCCCGCTCCAGGCAGTCGACACCATGGCGCGGTCCAGCCGCCGCCGCGGCGCAAAGATGCCGGGCGTGTCGACCAGGATAATCTGCGCATTGCCCTCGATCACGATGCCGCGGATCAGCGCGCGCGTCGTCTGCACCTTGCGCGAGACGATGGTGACCTTCGAGCCGACCACCGCGTTGACGAGCGTCGACTTGCCGACGTTCGGCGCCCCGATCAGGGCGACGAAGCCGCAACGCGTCCCGGCCGGATCGGCCTCCGCCCTCGACTCAGCCGTCATGACTGCCGGCGCCTTCGCGGGCGATCATTGCGGACGCCGCCGCCTTCTCCGCCGCGCGCTTGTTCGGGCCGACGCCTTCGGCCGGCGCCAAGCCCGGCAGATCGACGGCAACGCGGAATTGCGGATCGTGATGCGGCCCGGTGCGTTCGACCTCGCGGTAGACGGGCGTCGGCAGGCCCCTGCTCTGCGCCCATTCCTGTAGCATGGTCTTGGGATCGCGCAGCGGCCGGCGGAGCTTGCGCATCCGGTCGATCCAGTTCCGCTCGACGAATTTCGCCGCGGCCTCGTAGCCGCCGTCGAGGAAGATCGCCCCGATCACGGCCTCGCAGACGTCGCCCAGCACGGATTTGCGCAACCGTGCCCCCTCGACCGCCTTGACCATGCCGAGCTTGATGTCGTCGAGCAGGCCGAGTTGCTCTGCGACGTCGGCGCAGCTTTCCTTGCGCACGAGATCGGCGAGACGCTTCGACAATTCGCCCTCGTCCGCGCGTGGATGGGCGCGATAGAGCATGTCGGAGATGATCAATCCGAGCACATGGTCGCCGAGGAACTCAAGCCGCTGGTAGCTGTCGGCGCGGTGGCGGGTGGCCGGCTTCAGCGCGGAAACATGGGTGAACGCCGTCATCAATAGCGCCGGATCCGAGAACTTGTAGCCGATACGCGCCTCGGTTGCAGCGACCGCCTCCTTCTCGGCGACCGCCTTGCTGGCCTTGCTGCGCTTCTTCTTCGGCGCAGCGGTGCCGACCGCGTCGGGCTGCTCGCTCGGCTCGCCGGCAGTCGGAAGACTCTGGATGACAGGCGTATCGTCTTTCATCGCACGATGGTGAATAGGCGATTCCAGCGCACCGCGGTCGGCCAACGCCAGAACATCCAGGCGTGCTCCCCCTCGCCGATCGAGAAGAAGATCATCTGCGCGCGGCCGACGAGGTTCTCGAAGGGCACGTAGCCCACCGCCGACAGCACGCGGCTGTCGGTCGAATTGTCGCGATTGTCTCCCATCATGAAGAAGTGGCCGGCCGGCACGGTGTAGACATTGGTGTTGTCGTAGAAGCCATTGTCGACGCAATCCAGCGTCTCATAGCTGACGCCGTTGGGCAGCGTCTCCTTCCAGCGCTTGACGCGTGCGGTCGCCTCGGATCCGCAGGGGTCCTCGCCGATGAAGTCGCTGAGCCGCTCGCGCTTGATCGGGACGTCGTTGATGTAGAGCAGCCCTTCCTTCATCTGGATGCGGTCGCCGGGCAACCCGATCACGCGCTTGATGTAGTCGGTCGAATCATCCTTCGGCAGGCGGAAGACGACGATGTCGCCGCGGTTCGGCTCCGAGCCGAAGATGCGGCCGGAGAACAGGGGCGGCGACAGCGGGATCGAGTAGTGGCTGTAGCCGTAGGAATATTTCGACACGAACAGGTAGTCGCCGACCAGCAGCGTCGCCTTCATCGAGCCGGACGGGATGTTGAAGGGCTGGAACAGGAAGGTACGGATCACGAGCGCGATGATCAGCGCATGGATGACGACCCGGACTGTCTCGCCGAGGCCGCTTTCGGATTTCGTCCCTGTGGTCACGCTCATCGCTTTCCCAATTCCCGCAACTGCCTTAACTGCGCGGTGGCAGAACGCGCTCCTCACGCGAATCGCGCTTTCCGCGTTCGCGTCACGAAGATGTTCCTACGTCTGGTGTAGAGAGCAAGTCCCGGCGCGAACCCGAATTTGCCCTGGCTCGGTTTACCCTGCGGCGTTTTAGACGGTTGTTACGGGGCGCGCAATCAAGAGCCACGTTAAAACTTCATAATCAATTGAAAAATCAACGATTTTTTAGTTTTACCCGATTCCGGAGCGCCGCACTGTCCACCGACTCAAGGTTTGGCCGGTGCGACCGCCGAAATTATGACGAAGGCCTGCGCGAGCGGCCAGTCGTCGGTGATCGAAAGGTCGATCTGCGCCTCGAGTCCATCAGGGGTGATTTGCTTGAGCCGCTCCAGTGCCCCGCCGGTCAACCGCATGGTCGGGCGCCCCCCGGGCAGGTTCTCCACCCCCATATCGCGCCACCAGACGCCGCGCATGATCCCGGTACCGAGCGCCTTGGCACAGGCCTCCTTGGCGGCGAAACGCGTGGCATAGGTCGCGACCACCATCTTCTCGCTGTTGGCGCGGCGCAGCGCCTTGGCGCGCTCGACGTCGGTGAAGATGCGATCGAGGAAACGGTCGCCGTGGCGCTCGATCACCTTGGCGATCCGGGTGATGTCGATCAGGTCGGAGCCGATGCCGAGGATCATGCCGCGCCCGCACCCTCGATCGCCTTGCGGCCACGGTCCATCGCCTCGCGCATGGCGCGGACGGTCTCCTTCAAGCCGACCAGGATCGCCTCGCCGATCATGAAGTAGCCGATATTGAGTTCCCTGATCTCGGGCAATGCCGAAATCGTCTCGGCTGTGTCATAGTCGAGCCCGTGGCCGGCATGGACCTCGAGCCCGGCCGCCTGCGCCATTTTGGCGCCTTCGACGATGCGCCGCCACTCGGCTTCCGCTTTTTCCCTGTCGCCGTCGACCACGGCATCACACCAGCCACCGGTGTGGATCTCGATTACCGGCGCCTTCAACTTCGCCGCCATTTCGATCTGCCGGGGGTCGGCGGCGATGAACAGCGATACCCGGATGCCGGCGTCGCTCAGCCGCGCGATGAACGGGGCCAGGGCATTATGCTGGCCGACCACGTCCAGCCCGCCCTCGGTGGTAAGCTCCTGCCGCCGTTCCGGCACCAGGCAGACCGCATGCGGCTTGGTGGCGAGCGAAATCCGGAGCATGTCGTCGGTCGCCGCCATCTCGAAATTGAGGGGCTTTGATATCTCCGCCTTCAGCCGCGCCATGTCCTCATCGCGGATGTGGCGCCGGTCCTCGCGCAGATGCGCGGTGATGCCGTCGGCACCGGCCTCGATGGCCAAGAGCGCCGCGCGCACCGGATCGGGCCGCGCCCCGCCCCGCGCATTACGCAGCGTCGCGACGTGATCGACATTGACTCCAAGGCGGAGCGGCGGAACGGGCATGATGTAACTCGCTGCCAGAAAACCTAGACCGTCATGCGCGGGCTCGACCCGCGCATCCATCTTCTTGAAAAGATGGATTGCCGGGTCAAGCCCGGCAATGACGATGACCTACCCATTGACGCGCTCGACCCGTGCGACCACGGCCTTCGCGCGCAACTGGGCGAGAATAGCGCTCAAATGCTTGAGGTCATAGACCTCGAGGTCGATGGTCAGCTCGGTGAAGTCAGGCGAGCGGCGCGACATGTGGATGTTGTCGATGTTGCCGTCATGCTCGGCGATCACGGTCGCGATCTGCGCGAGGCTGCCGGGCTCGTTGACGTTGTGGACCAGGATGCGCGCCGGGAAGCGCTGCGGCATGGTCTCGTCGATGTCCCAGCGCACATCGAGCCAGCGCTCGGGCTCGTCCTCGAAATCCTTCAGCGCCGGCGACTGGATCGGATAGATCGTGATCCCCTCGCCCGGCGTCACGATGCCGACAATGCGGTCGCCCGGCACCGCGCCGCCGTTCGGCGCGAACTTGACCGGCAATTCGGAATTGATGCCGCGCACCGGGATCACCGAAGCCGCGCGCGCCGGATGCGGCGGCGTCTGCGCCTTGGCGGCAAGCGCCTTCCTGGTGCCGTAGCGCACCAGCCGCTCTTCCTTGTAATCCGGATACATCGCGCGCGCGACGTCGGAGGCTTTCAGTTCGCCACGGCCGACGGAAACCAGGACATCCTCGATCGAGGTGCGCGCCAGCCGCGGCAATGCGCCTTTCAGCTTGTCGTCGGCGTATTCGATCTTGGCGCGGGCGAACAGGCGGTCGATGATACGACGGCCGAGCCCGGCATATTGGTCGCGCACCGCGGCGCGGGTGGCGCGCCGGAT
>NZ_PSRR01000204.1 GCF_004296405.1 Bradyrhizobium sp. Leo170 | reverse complement strand
TGTGATAGACCACTAGCGTATTGCTTTTCATTCCCCGAAAGTACAGCCAAATGCGCTCCACCCACTAAACGTGCGGCTGACGTGCACTCATTTTGGCGGCCAATTTTCGGATGTCGAAGGTCATGTCGCCGACGGCCGCATTCGGGTAATGCGTGCAGGAAGCCGACCAGCGGCGAAACCGTTCGGCCTCCACCACCAAGCCCGAGTTGCCATCATATGAGAGGTAGGCTCCCGGCCTGGTACGTCGGCTCCAGGGAGTGATCAATTGCACGACCAGTCCGACCGCCAGCGAGGCGAGCACGCCGTTCGACCACACCACTTGCGGACGCCCGCCGGCGGCGCCGTACCTGCGGGACTCTTCCGCCAGCGCCGCGTCGGTAACGATGCCCATGCAGCGCAGACACGGGCTGCCGGGCTCGGAAAGCACCACCTGGCCAGCAACCAGATGACCATGCCCGCCGGTCAGCTTGTGCACGTCCATTCCCTGATCGATGTACGGGATCAGGAAGCGCCGGCAGAACGCGTCGAGCTCGTCCTTGCCGCGCACGTTGTCGAGACCGCCCACGATGACCTCGCAGCGCTTAAGCGCGTCGCCAGCAAGCTGCCATTGCTTGCGATGGATCTCGACGCGGGCCTTCGGATTGATCGCGAGGATCATCCTCTTCATGATCGCGACCTTCGCGGTCCGCTTGAGCACGTACCACCAGGTGCCGCCGATCAGCCTGTTTAGGTTGGTCAACGAGATGTTGTCGGCGTCCACCAGCACGAAATTGCAGATGCCGACATGTGCGAGCTGCTGGGTGACGTGCGAATTTCCGCCTCCGAGGCCTACCAGGCCGACCGTCACCTCCGCCAGCCGCTGTTCGCTCTTGGCGCCGAGAAAGCTCTGTCGGTCAAGCCAGCTCATATTTCGCACCCCATTGTTCGACGATCGGCTGATCGATTCGGATGAAGCGGTCGATCGACACGGAAGGCTTTCCGGGCTCGAGCCAGAGCAAGCCCGTTGCGCCGGTGTCGCTCAGCACCAGGAGACCGTGTGGCATCTTCGGGCACGACTGGAAGAAACCCGGAACGAATTCGTTGCCGCTCTTGAGGTCTACACCACTGAACCCGGGAAGCCGCGGCCGCCATGGGTATGGACATGCAACAGCGTCGACGCGGGTCGATAAGCCGATTGCGCCGCCTTGCGCATTGCGTTGGACCCGATCCGCGCGCCGACGCCGGGGGCGACTTCGTAGTCGTCGTCAGCGACGGGCATGTATCCGCGCACCAGCAGCAGCAACCCGCCCGGCACAGCGGCAGCGCCTGCCGTCAGGAAGCCGACGCGCTCGTGCGCGAAGAAATGGGGGCGCGCGAGATCGCGCCGGACGAGATCCAGCATCGGACCGGTAATCTTGAGTGCGACCTTCATTTGAGCTGCCCCAGGTGAATGGCGAGGATCTCCGCCCAGGGCAACGACGCCGGCACATAGTTGTAGGACATGGTGTGCCAGGGCCTACCCATGATCTGATGGACGGTCCAGTTCTGACCGCGGTTCGGAAAGGACTGCGACAGGAAGAGGCGGGTGGTGTAGCTCCCGTGGCTGCGCGGGCAGAGCAGGCCGTCGACCGTCGTTGTGCCGCCGTTGTGCTGTACTTTCATCGTCGGCAGATAGACGAGGGGCTGTCCTCCCTCGTCCCAGAGTTCGGCGCTGCGGTTGATCCGCCGCAACGCCGCGATTTGAAGATCGGTGGTCACGACGACTGTCCCACCGGCGGATGGGAAGCGAATTCCATCCCGTCCTTGACCTTGAGGCGTTCGCCCGGCGCCATCTCGCGGAAGACGCCATCGATGCCGATGATGTCCAGCTTGTAGCCGGCGGGCACCCCGAACACCGCCATCAACTCCTCGGTGGTGTAGATGCGGCGCTCGAGCTCGAACTCGACATCACCACCGTAGATCACCGTCACCGTCTTCTTGCGGTGCCTCAGCTTGAAGCGTTCGACCCCGCGGCCGCCGATGTCGACCTCGTCGTCGTCCTCGAAGACTTGTTCGACGCCCGGACGTTCCAGCGACAGCGCCTGATCGTCGCCGGCGCCTGCGAGGAACTTGATCTGCCAAGCAATCAGCTTGTTGCGGGGCCATTCCATCGACAGGCCTTCGACGAAGAACCGGTGGGTGTCGCCGCCCTCGACCGCGAAGAAGCGGCTGATCTTGTTCTTGTCGAGGTCAGAGGTTTCGGTGGGTCGGAGAGATTCCAGCTCGCCCGTTCCGAGATGCCGCAGCACGACATAATCCTCGACCGGGTGCGGCCGGCGGCCATGCAGACCTGGGCGCCGCTGACCTTGGCGTCATCGAACGCGACCGAGGCGAAGTTGAAGTCTCCGTCGCCGATCTCTGCCTCGAATGAGCGTTTGTCATGAACCTGCTTGTTCGCGGTATCCGTCAGTGCGGTGTCCATAAGTCTCTCCATTTCCGGCCACACGGACGGGGTACCCAGGCCTTGACGAAATCCCGGAAGGGACAGATGATCACGAATCAGTCCGTTATCGGACAGTATCTAATAGGACTTATTTTACAATTCAAGTCCGATTTGACATCATGCCATGGAGGGCGAATGCACCCGGGAAACCACACGGAGACCAGCGAACGACCCCGCGGGGGTCAGCCAACCTCTCTCGACTTCTTCTTCAAACTTGCGGAAATCTGGGATTTGAGCACCGAACAGCAGATTAAGTTGCTGGGATCTCCGGCACGCTCGACCTATTTCCGCTGGCGCAAGGACGGTGGCGACGTGTCCGCTGACACGCTCGAGCGGATCTCACATCTTGGATCGATCTATAAGGCCCTCAGCATCCTGCTCGACTCCTCGGAGGCCGTCGTGAGCTGGATCCGACGGCCGAACCGGTACTTCGAGGGGGCCACGGCCCTCGATGTGATGCTGAGCGGCAATCTGAGCGACATCATCAGGGTACGACAGTATGTCGATGCCCAGCGCGGAGGGTAACCACCAGTGTATCCGCAGATTTCGATCGACGGACAGTACCGCCGATTGTTTCCTTCAAAATATCCGACTATCGACATCTACGAGAAGTTCGGATCTCGCGAGATGCAAGCGCTCGCCGCCGATCTCGAAACAATTACGAATCCGCGCCTTGCCGCGAAATCCCGCATCACCGGCGGCGATGTATCGACGGACGCCAATTCGCCGAAGCTGCAGAACTGGAACCACGCTCCGTTCGCCTACCCAATGCCGGAAGGCTCCTACTGCCTTCCTCCGCCCTACTCTGTCCTAGAGCTGGCGGCGGACGAGCGCGGTGCCCTCGCGCGGGCAATTCTGCGCCGAGAGGAATTTCTCTCGCGCACGGACGAGCCGGCATGTGGCGTCGACATGCGGATGATCACGAACAAGGTCGTCGGGAACTTCGTCGATCTGCGCGGACTACCGCCCGACACCACGCAACGCGCACGACGACTGCTTGGGCAAAGCTTGTACGAGGAAGACGTGCAAGGCGTCATCTTCAAGATGGTCGAGTTGCCGGGCCACGAGTTTATTAGTGTGTTCAATAGTGACGTCCTGATCGAGCGCGGCATTCAGGGCGCCCACTATCGTTTCCGCTGGGACGGAACGAGGATCACTCGCGTGTTCGATTTCGGAGCCAACAAAGACATCGATCGTAACGAGATCATCGCCGCGTCCTTGGCGGCCTGAGCGCGCGGCAGCAAGGAACCAAGCATGCGTACGCCGATTTCGATAGCGATTGCCGTTATTGTCGCGGTGCTGTTCTGGCAGGAACCGGAATTCGTGCAACAATACGCGCAGCGGCTTGGCGGTGCCATCGACGAACTCGACCGCGTCGTACGACATTTCGACGAGGACGCCCGCCGCTCCGGATATGATCGTTCTGGCGCGCTGGGGCTCATGTCCCGAAACCAGGAGCAACTCGTCCGCGATCAGGCGACGAGAATCTCCGAGAGCATCGGTCGATTGGCCAATCTGCGCGCGCAGCAAGCCGCCATGGGGCAGCTCGGATCGTTCACGCGCACCGGCGCGTTCGCAACCGGCTATGATTCCGACCTTGCCGCGCGAACATGGAAAGATTTTCAGTTCGCGCTACCGGTTTCCGCCGATGGCGTCTTGTTCGCGTGCACCGGCTTCATCCTAGGATTCTTCCTCTCCTTCGCCGGAGCCATCGGTCTGGGTCGATTGGCACGGGCTCATTGAAGCCGTTCGCTGCGAAAACATCGAACCCTGCGGAGCCGGATATCGCGATCATGGATGCGCCGAAAAGCAAAACAAAGGGACCGGCCATCGGTCTTCACCAAGCCAAGCAGCTTTGTCGACTTGACGAACGCAGACGGCTTGAACTGATCGCTGAAGGGCTTCCTGTCATCCTGCGAAGTGCTCAAGGCTTCTGGACCGCTGCAGAAAAACTTCAGACTCACCTCGAGAAGCAAAAGTCCTGGAGAATTATGCGGACGAAGAGGCCGCCAAAATCCTAATCCTGGTCGACGCGGTGCGTTGCCCGCCAAAACTCATCGCGTCCCGCCTGAATACGATCGTCGGCTGGTTCTACAATCACCTGGCGCGGCTGATCTATGCCGAAGCGGTTTCGTGGAAGCCGACGCATCTCGCCGAACTACGCGGGTACGTGGATCGACAGCGACGCGGGCACTATCTCGAAGGACATGCCGGCGAGTACATCGCGCCCAACTGGGCTATATATCAGCGCGAGAGCCTGCTCTATGCCGATGTCGAGGCCTATCAGGACGGCAAGCTGGAATGGAGTGCGCCGCGCGACCCGCCATACGGTCATTTCGGATCGTTTCGGCCGCACGCGCTGCGCGTGGTCGAGGCCATGGAGCAGGTCGGCATGTTCACGCCGGCCGGATTGAAGGCCGTGTCGGATATCTGGGGTAGCCTGGAATACAAAGACAAAGAAGATCACCACGACGGCAGAAAGCTGACGGAACAATTGCTGACGCGATTGCACGCCGAGGGTCTAATCCTCGATACGGCCAACGATGAACATGTCGGCACACTTTACAATGACTGGCAGATCCCGATGTACAATCTTGAGTTCTCTCTCATACCGGTATCGCTCGAGGAACTTGAGGCGGAGCAGGAGCGGGAGCTCTGGTCCATGGTGGGCGATCCGCGATAGGAGCGCCAGTTCACTCACGCAACTCGCTGACCGGATAAAAAGCCATTCAGCCGACTCCTTGATCGACTAACACCAGAGACATTCCATCGGTTTGGAAAAAGGGGCACGAGCAGTTGAGCGACGATCGTCTACCCACGCTCCGGACCGCAGTCGTCGAGGGCCCCCTCGCGTTCCAGATGCGCCGCTTCGCGGCGGCGCAGGCCAACGATTGCGGCCTCCAGATTCTGAACTTGCCACAGGTCGCCGCGCGGCTCGCCGGTGGTTTCGCGATCCCGGCTTCGGCCGATCATTTGGAGCCCGCCATCCAGCAGGCACTTGACGAAGGCGGCTTCGACGAGCTCGAGCGCGTGCGACATCTGCCGGGCATGACGCGGGCAGTGTTCCGGACCCTGAGGAAGATCTGGGCGGCGGACTTCGATCTGTCGGCGTCCGGACGTGACGGTCACCGGCGCATCGCGGAGATGTCTCAGATAGAGGCCCGCCTCAAATCGCACTTGCCTCCGGTTGCGATGACACCTCGGGAACTGCGCGGCGCTGCGCTGGGGCGCGTTCGTCATGCGCCTCGAATCGTTGGTGAGATACGCATCGAGGGATTGTCCTTTATCGCGCCGGTTTGGCGACCACTGATCAAGGCGCTTTGCGGGGTCGTGCCAGTCGAGTGGATCGCGCCGGCCGGAGCCGACACCGGCTGGTTCCGCGGCACGATATTGCAGCTGGACTCGGCTACGGCCAAACAGCCTGCCGTTGTCTCGTGCGCCGACGTTCGCCACGAGGTGGTCGAGAGCCTGAGATGGGCGCGGCAGCTCATCGCTTCTGGCATCGCCCGACCCAACGAGATCGCGATCGCGTCGGCTAACACGACGGCGTGGGACGAACATTTCCTCGCTTGCGCCGAAGGCACCGGCTTCCGGCTTCACTTTTCCCATGGAGTTTCGGCACTCGCCTCGCGCGACGGACAACGTTGCGCGGCGTTGGCCGATGTCCTGATGCACGGCTTGAGTCAGCAGCGCGCTCGCCGGCTGTTTGCCGTGGCCCGGGGGCAAGGCCTCCCGCCGGACGAGCTCCCGGACCGTTGGCTGGACGCCATACCGCGTGGAGCGGCGCTGTCGAGCGTGACGGATTGGAGGCGCGCGCTCGAAACGGCGGGTCGCCATGCGCCAGGACGGGTTGCCGTCGAGGCCACGACGCGCCTCCTCGAGGTGCTCGCGAAGGGACCGGACGCGGCGCACGAGGCGGCGGCGATGTTTCTTCATGGACGCTCGCTCCGAATTTGGCAGGCCGCAACCCGATCGGCGCCGACAGATGCCATCGAGTTGTCGTTGCGGGGCGCACGTCTCGCGCCGGAGACGGATGCAGCTGATGCCGTCGTGTGGTGTCCGGCCGGGGATCTCGCCGCCGCACCCCGTCCTCACGTGCGGCTGCTCGGACTCACGAACCGAGGTTGGCCGCGCGGAAGCGGTGAAGATCCAATTTTACCGGATCATGTTCTGCCGGCCAACGCCTTCGACGTCGATCCAGTGGCGCGCGCTGACCGGAGGCATTTCGCTGTCATCCTCGGTGCCGCGTCGGGAAGTGCCGTGCTTTCGCGCAGCCGCCGAGGCGCGCAAGGCGGACGCGTCGGCCGCAGCCCACTGCTGCAGAACCGCACAGAGACCGTCCTTCCACGCGAGCGAATTCCGGAGCATGCCTTCAATCATTCCGACCGGCTGCTGGCGCGCCCCGAAGAGGCAGCCGGCATTGATCAGGTCGGTTCGGCCGGCCGGTGTTGGCGCAACTGGCACGTCGAGCGCCTCACGGACCACGACGGATGCTTCCAGCCTGGTCATCCGGCCATCAAGCGTTCAATCGAGCGGATCCAGTCGGCGACCTCGCTGCAACGGCTGCTGCGAGACCCGCTCGGATTCGTCTGGAAGTATGCTCTTGGCTTCGACGTCCCGCAGGAGCGTGACCAACCGCTGACCATTGCACCGGACGAGTTCGGCAAGCTGGTGCACGAGCTGCTACGGCGCGCCGTCGATGCCCTCGAACCGGAACCAGGATACGCGAAGGCGTCCGACATCCAGATCGAAAACGCGCTGGAGAACGCGAGCAAGGTCGTCCACGCCGCCTGGCCCCTCGAACGTCCGGTCCCCCCGAGGTTGCTGTGGGCCAATACCGTCGACTATGCGAAGGCGATGGCGCTGGCGGGGTTGCTACGAAAGGATATCAACGAAGACGGCACGCGTAGTTGGACCGAGGTAGCCTTCGGCCAAGCTGCCGGCTTCGAAGCCGGTCGCGAACTACCGTGGGATCCGACGATACCGGTCAAAATACCGGGCACGCCCGTTAGTTTGCGCGGCACCATCGACCGGCTCGACATGCGTAGCAATCCGTTTACGGTCAGGGTAACCGACTACAAGACGGGAGCACCGCCCAAGAACGCGGCCCGCATCGTGATCGGCGGCGGTGCCGAACTGCAACGAGCCTTGTACGCGCTTGCGTGCCGGCAACTGTTCGAAGAAGAACCAAGGGTCTTGGCGAGGCTGCTGTATCTGGCCGGAGAGCCGTTCGAGGTCAGATTGCAGGATGTCGACGCGGCTCTCGCCCGGATCGGCGACTTCGTGAGCGAGGTGGTGGCCATACTGGACCGAGGAAACGCGGTACCCGGAAGGCTCGCCTACGACAGGTCCAACGACCTTCGATTGGCCTTTCCCGCCTCACCTGGGTACGAGCGTCGCAAGCGCGTAGCGTTCGATCGTGCCGCGGGAGGACTCTCTAAATTCTGGAACACGCCATGACCCGGCGAGACGACGACGGCGACCGCCGCCGCGCATTGACCGAGCTCGATTCGACACTTCTGGTCGAAGCCGCCGCTGGCACGGGAAAGACGTCGCTGCTCGCGGGGCGGGTGGTGATGTTGCTTGCCGGCGGCGCAGCTCCGAGGTCCATCGCGGCGATCACCTTCACCGAGCTCGCGGCGGGCGAGCTCCGCCAACGGATCGCTCACTACCTCGACGCCCTGCTCTCCGGGACTGTTCCTCATGAATTGCGGTTATGCATTCCGTCAAGATTGAAGGCGGCTCAGCGGAGATCGCTGCAGACGGCGAGCGAGTTACTGGACGAGTTGACCTGCTCGACGATTCACGGATTCTGTCACGACTTGCTGCGGACCTACTCCGTCGAGGCGGCGATCGATCCGGGCGCCGAAATTCTCGATCGCGATCAAGCCGTCTTCATCTTCGACGCGATCTTCGATCATTGGTGGCGCGATCGGCTCGACGAGCCGCGTCCTGCCGATGATCCGATCACGGTGGTGGCGCGAAAGGACCCGACCGGAGCCGAGAAACTCCTGCGCGACTTCGCCAAATCGAGGCGGCGCCACCGGAATGCCCGCCCCCGGTCGCCCGACCTGGATGCCGACGCCCACCTCGGTTTCGGAGAGAACGTTCGCGAGTTCCGGCGTTGGTGCGACCGTGTCGGGGGACCGCGCGACGCCGAGAGCGACATCGCCGATCTCGAAACGTTGGCTACGCACTTCGAGCGCGGCCTCGCTACGGGTCTTGACTTCGCGCGGTTGTGGGACGCGGCGCATCCCCCGACGCTGCCCCTGATGCGAGCCAGATCGTTCGATCTCCGCGAATACAGGCGACGTTCGATTTGGAAGCGCGCCAAGGGTGACGTCGAGGGTGGGCCTCTCGCCGACCAGGCCGAAGAGCATTATGCGCGATGCCGCGAGGCCTACGGCACGCTGATGGGCCGGATCGCAACTGCGATCGTTAGCGTGTTCTCCTCCGAGCTCGACGGACTCCTTGCCGAATACGAAGCGTTCAAGCGGCGAGCAGCGGTGATGGATTTCGACGACTTGCTGTTTACTTGCCGCGAGGTACTCCGCCAATATCCCGAGGTACGGGCCGCCGCCGGCGAGCACTTCTCGCGCATACTGGTGGACGAGTTTCAGGACACGGACCCGGTGCAGGCGGAGATCCTATTTCTTTTGGCCGGATCGGACGGATCCGCCGGTGCTGTCTGGCAGGAGCGTCGCCTGCGACCCGGCCAACTCTTCCTGGTCGGCGATCCCAAGCAAGCCATCTACCGTTTCCGGGGAGCCGATCTCGCCACCTACCTCATGGTACGGAACGCGATCGAGGCCCAGTTTCCCGACAACATCCTTCGGGTCACAGCGAATTTTCGCTCGAGACCGCGCATCCTCGAACACATCAACGGCTGCTTCGCGGGGCCGCTCGCCGCGCAACAGGCTGGGTATGTTGCATTGCAGGGCACGAGAGATGACGCAGATCACGGCTTTCCGAGTGTCGCCAAAGTATCCGTCGATCTGCTGCCGAATACTCGAATCGACACCAGCCGGGACGAAGAGGCGCGCGTTGTTGCCGAGATCTGCAGCCGCTTGATCGGCAACGTCGAACTCAAGCTGAACAACGGCGGCAGTAGGCGCCTGACGCCAGGGGACATCGCCCTGTTGGCGCCCGTCTCGACCGAGCTGTGGCGCTACGAGCGAGCACTCGAGGAGGCCGGACTACCCTTCGCGTCGCAAGCCGGCAAAAACCTTTTCAAGCGACAGGAGGCCCAGGATCTCGTCGCGCTCGTGCGAAGTATCGTCGACCCGCGCGACACGCTGGCCTTGGGCGCCCTTCTGCGAGGGCCATTGGTGGGTCTCTCCGAGCAGGATTTGCTTACGATCACTGCGAGCCTGCCCGTTCCGCCGGGCAGCGAGTCGGCCCGCCTCTCGCTAAACACCCACCCGGCGATCGTACAAAACGATCTCGCGCGAGAGGTACTCGGCATATTGCGCGAACTTCGACTCCGGCTACGCGTCACCACGCCTGCGCTGCTGCTCGCCGAAGCGATCGAGCGACTTCGAGTGCGGGCCGTCGTCGCCGGGCGCAGTACGGATCAAGCCGCCCGCTCGCTCGCCAACGTCGACAGTCTGCTCGAGCGCGCCCGGAACTATGGAGTGCGCGGGTTCGTGCAGTTCGCGCGGGACCTGGACGAAGATTGGTCGGCCGGCACCGGCTTCGTCGAGGGCATCGTCGAAGCGGATGGCCGATCCATCGAGATCGTGACGGTCCACAGCTCGAAAGGCCTTGAGTGGCCGGTCGTCATTCCTATCAACCGGGCCTCGATGCCGCGCCCGCCCGAGCCCTTTGTATACCGCCGGAGCGACGAGAGCCTGCACTGGGCGCTCGGTCAGGTGACGCCGCCCACGCTGGAGAGCGCGCTGCAAGGAGAGAACCAGGAAAAGCGCGACGAGAACCTTCGGCTGCTCTACGTGGCTTGCACGCGCGCCATGGAATTGCTCGTCATTCCCGACTTCACCTGGTGCGACGAGAAGTCCTGGGCGAAACAGCTCGACTTCGGCCTCGGCGACATCCCCGAACTGAACGTCTCGAAGCTTCCGCGCGCGGTCGTCGCTGCACCGAAATCGGGCGAGAATCGACAGTCGGCGGAGGTCTTCGCCGAAGAACAGTCGCGGATCGAGCGAGGCTTTCCGGCGATCGCATGGATCAAGCCCAGCGAGAGCGATCCGGACGTCCTTTCGACGCAGCCACCGGATTCCGCGGAAGACGCGGCGCTCGATGCTCCGGTGCTAGTCCAGGGAAGTCGCCTGCGAGGCATCATTCTGCACAAGCTCATGGAGGAGCTGGCGACCGGAGAACTCGCCGCGAAACCAGGCGAAATGAGAGAAAGGGCTCACCTGCTTTGCCGGCAACTCACGACGGACGCGACCGGCAAGCCCGATCCCGACGAGATGGCGGACACCGCCCTGCGCACATTTTCCCTGTCCGAATTACAGCCATTCGTTCATCGGCTCGTTCCGGAAGTGCCGTTGTACGGCGCAACGACCGCCGGCACCGGCGAACTGATTTCCGGGCGCGCCGATGCGGTGGCCCTGGCGGACGATGGCGATCTGGTCGCGTTCGATTGGAAAAGCGACGTTGCGCCGAGCGGACGAGAACGCATGGCCTATCGAGAGCAACTTGGTCAGTATCTTCATGTCTTGGGTGCGCAGCGCGGCGCGATCGTATACATGACATCTGGCCGCATCGACTGGATCACTGCAGCAGGGTGAGCGGACGGGCGGTGCAAGTCGCGTGATACTCATCTCTCCGCTTTTCCGTAGGTGCGCCCGGCTATCAGGACCTCGAGCAATCGATCGACGAAAATTACTTGTCCCCTGAGGATCTTCCGTCGCGCGTCGGCAACAGCGAACCAATCCGCCCTGTCGATTTCCGGAAACGTCCGGAGACGTCCGGAACGCGGCGGCCATTCCATCTCGAAGGTGTTGCTATGAATGAGCGCGGTATCCCAATCGCCTTCGATTGCCCACGCTTTTACGACTTTGCCGCCCGGTTGCCGCTCCTCCCCGAGTGGCAAGAAAATTCCCTCCGGGTCGTGTCCGGTCTCTTCGGCGAATTCGCGCCGAGCGGCGGAAAGTGGCGCTTCATCGGCGCCAATCAGGCCTTTCGGGATGCTCCAGGCACCGTCATCCTTGTTTTGCCAAAATGGTCCGCCTGGATGACCCAGCAGGACTTCGAGATCGGTAGCGCGTCCTCTAAACAGGAGAAGCCCGGCGCTTTGCGATTTCCGCGAAGCCATCGTGCACGCTAAGCTGACTTTCGCTGCTGTTTGGCCGTTGACTTCTTTGCGGCGGCATCCTTCGGTTTCTTGCCGGCGATCGGCATCAGCATTTCCTTCTGACCGGCTGCCGCCTTGCGCGGCTTCTTGGCTGATTTCTTCGACTCTGTCGCGGTCGCCGCGCCTCCTCCGATGCTCTTGCGCAGCGCGTCCATCAGATCCACCACGTTCTCGCCGCGCGGCCGCGCTTTCGCGGCGATGGATTTGCCTGCGCGCTTTTGGTTGATGAGATCGATGAGGGCGGTTTCGTACTGGTCTTCGAACTTGTCCGGCTCGAAATGGCCTGCCTTTTGATTAACGATGTGCTTGGCCAAGTCGAGCATATCCTTGGTGACTTTGACGTCTTGGATATCGTCGAAATACTCGTCTGCGGACCGGACTTCGTAGGGATAGTGCAGCAGGGTCCCCATCAGCCCCTTGTCCAGCGGCTCCAGCGCAATGATGTGCTCGCGATTGGTCAGCACCACGCGACCGATCGCGACCTTGTTCATTTCGCGGATGGTTTCGCGGATAACGGCGAAGGCGTCGTGCCCGACTTTGCCATCTGGAGTCAGGTAGTAAGGGCGGATCAACGCTCGTGCAAATACCTTGTTCGTATCGCCATACTTGAGTTGACGCAGAGCGTAGGCATAAGCGACAGCCCAGACCTCCTGCGGGGATCCCGCGACTGCCAGGGCCCACTCGCGGCAGGCTTGGATGAAAGCAGGAAATGCGCAGCCCGCGATATAGGCGTCAAGCGTTCCCCACTGGCCGAGCAGGGCCTCTGACGGCCACCCTTGAGGGAGCCGCGCTGCCTGCAAATGAAAGATCGTGCTCAGCTCCAGGGTCACTGGATCGACCGAGGCAAACGAGAGGCCGGCATCGCCAAAGTCGATCAACATTGCACCGCCGCGCTGGTCGAATACGATGTTTGCGCAGTGAAGATCGCCGTGCTGGCAGCACCGGGCAGCCACGATCTGCCTTGCCTCCACGGTTTGGATATCGATCCCGTCAAGTTCCGCGTGAATGCCTGGCAAATCTGTGTCTGCAACGATCTGCCTGCGAATCCGCGAAACAGGAACATTGATCGTGTTGCTGCCCTGATACCAAGGGCCTTCGATCGCCCGAACAGCAGCTGGCACATCGTTGAACCACCGTGCAGCGCTGCCCCATCGAGAGGAAGTCGATTTCCTTGTAGTCCGTTCCATCCATCAGCGCGATCTGAATATCGTCCTCGACGATTGTCGTGAAGAGGGCGCCGCCCGCATCGCCGCGCAGCGCATCGCAGAGGCGCGCCGCTCTTTCGTCCGTAATCTCCAGATCTGCAGCAATCGTGTCGGTGTCCCGCGCCTCGGCGAGTTGCGCGATCTCGACCGGGCTATATGTCTCGGCAATGCGGTCAGCCAGTTCCGCGTAGCGTAGCCCGCTTCCCCGAAGCGCGGCGTTCAGCGCGCTCACATACGCCAGACGCTGCGAATACGGCAGGACCGTTAAGCGCACTGCTGGCCCGAGATCAACATTCAGCTGCTTCGTAATTTTTCCGCGGTCCTTGGTGAGCTCCTGGCGCGCGCCGTCGTTTTGCGCAAGCAACTTTGCGCGCTGCTCCTCCAGGCTGGTAATGCGCGCTGTGCGTTGCTTCCGCAGTTCGACCAGCGACGTCAGCACAGAAACGCGCTGCGTGATGTCGCCGATCTGCTTATCGATCGCGCTCGCGCCCTTTTGCTTTTCTTCGATCTTCTGCCTGACATCACGCGTGCGGTTCTCAAAGCCAGTCCTTTGGCCCTGCGCTGCGGCCAGCTTCTTGCGCAACTCTTCGGCGATCGCGTTCAGCTCTTCAATTCCTGTCCGGATACGACTATACGCCGTGCGCTCACGCTTCCTGAGATCAGCCAGCTCATCGGCGGTGCCGGCCTGCGTTGGCCATGGTTCAAATAAGGGATGACGGTCGACGGCCGCGTCGACCTCCTCCAACCACTCGGTGAACGAGTCGACGACACGTTCGATCGACTCGGCCCGCACACGCGCTGAAGCCAGCGGCGGGGTGAGTTCGTTCAAGGACTTCCGGAACCCTTCGATCTCCTTGTGCACGCTGGTCTGCGCCTTCGCCTGCGCTTTCAAAGTTGCCAACGTCGATTGGAGTTTCGGCAACTCGGCGGTCCGCTCATCGATGTTATCGACCTCAGCCAACAGCGTCCTGATCTCTCCGGTTAGAGACCGGATGCGCGAACTCGTCGCACTGGTCGGCGGTGCGGGGCGGCCCGCGAGGAAACCGTCCACGAGGCGGAGGCGCGACTGAGACTGGAGGCCGATGCTCTCGATCTCGGCCTGCGAAAACACGAACGGCGGCTCGAATCTGTCGCCATCTTCGACCTCGGTATCCTGGGCGGTGCGAGACACTTCGAACCGTTGCTTCCCGTCAGACAGGACGATCGTGACCTTGCCATCGCCGAGTACACCCAAGGCATGTTCGGTGGAGTGCTGCTCGTTTTCGGGGGTGTACGAGCGCGCCCCGAGACAAAAGCGAATAAGCTCGATAACCGAGCTTTTGCCAGTGCCGCGCGCGCCGATCAGGACGTTAAGCTTGCGTGAAAAGCATTGATCGAATCCATGAAGGAGTCCGCCCTCGACCTTAATTGATTCAATCCACAAAGCCACTCTCCAATGCCATCGCCGGCTGGCACATCTGTTGGCCAACATGATAGCCTACGCCGGCAGGCTGTCAGCATCAAAGGTCGGCGTCCCATCATACTGATTTATCGATCATTTTCCAACATTGTTCCATCGCTCCGACATAACCTACGAAGCTGGCAAATAGTGCCCGGCTCCGCAATTTCGGGATATACCGGCTCCGAAATTCTGGGATATATAAATGAAAGCATTCAACTTAACATGGTGCTCGGTCGCGGCGGCCGACATGTTTAAGTGCTCCGATTGCGGCGCTCGCCTGGCGCGCGAGTCCCGTCTCCAATCATGATCAAGCAGACTAACGATACAAGACTGATCGAAATGGGTGCGAACTGTTCTGAAGGCCAGGCGCGAGCCGGAGGAGTACCGGCCGCGCCCGTGCTGGAGGATCTCTATTGACAAGCATTTTCGGGTCAGGCCCGGGCCTCGATGCACCGAAAGGCGATGTCGCGCGGCAGGCGACCGCCGCGCTACGCGGCTATTCTTCTGTCTTCGGGGCCATCTTCGACGCTGACGATCGGGGTGGTCTCGGGTCGGTCGCGGTCGATGCCGATGCGGAAAAGGTGCTCGATCCCGATCGATGGGCGCAGGAGAGCTTCGAGGCCGCAAAGAGCTTCGCATACGCCCAGCCGGTCGGGCTCGGTCCGGCCGCGGTCCAACTCACGCGCGACTATGAGACGAACGCACGCAACACCGCCCGCAACCGCGCAGCCCTTGCCGCGGCAAGGCTGGCGAAATTGCTGGACACGGCGCTTCGCTAGACCTCGAATGGAGAATTGGGATGCTGCCGACGATGCTTCAGAGGTTGTACGGGGCGTCCGACCTCCTCGATGGATTCAATCCGTTCGACGAGTTGGGCTTCACGCTCACCCGCGACTTCGAGGTGTTCCGGCAATTCGTGTCCGACGGAGGACCCGTGCCGTCCGCTCTGGAGACCCGACTGTCGCAGGCGCGGCACGACGCGACGATCGCCGATGCCCTCAAGAGGTTTCTGAAAGACGTTGGCCGGCCGCTCGTGGGA
>NZ_PSRR01000203.1 GCF_004296405.1 Bradyrhizobium sp. Leo170 | reverse complement strand
AACTTCGATCAGCGTCCCGTCCACCGAAAAATGCTCGTCCGACAATAGCGATTTTACCTGAGAATGGTTCAGAAGCTTGGTCATGAACTTCGTGAACACATCGCCGTTCTGCAGCCGCGCCTACTGGGAGCTTATTAATGCGTTCAAGAGGCGGACGGGCATCCCAGTTCTGCTCAACACGTCCTTTAGCAACGATGCCGAGCCGATCGTGGATTCGGTTGCAGACGCGATTGCCGCGTTTCTGACGACAGAGCTGGATGGACTTGTAGTCGGGCCGTTCCTCGTCAAAAAGCGGGCTGCAATGCTGAAGGATTGGACTGGGCTCGCGGTTTCATTTCCGCCTTATGCACGCCTCTATCGAGTCCGCGCTTACACCGCGCTAGATCGCCAAGAGACCGTGTGCGAGATCCGTACGGGGCCCTCCAGCCGTGACGGTGTGCGTATTTCACATGATGTGTTCGATCTACTGATGCGGATCGAGGGCGAAGCCGTGCTCGGGGATCTCCTTGATACAACTACGTTCGATCAGGCTAGGCGTGAAGCTCTCGTGAAGGAACTGCGGGGATTATGGGAGCAGCGCCGCCTTAAGCTGCATCCTTCACATGCTGCTCTCGCGCATCAAGGTTGCGATCAATGCTGGAGAAAGCATAACAGGCACTCATGAATATGGCCGTGTGCATGTCCCCAAATACAGGGGCAGCTGGGCCCCAGAGGCGGGCTTATCCGGTAGCTGGGTCATGGTTGTAGTCTTGGGCGCTGCGCCACAGCAGCAGCTCTGGACGACGAGCGACCGAGCACGAGAAGTTCCATTCGACATGGTTGGTTCAATTATACGGAGATAAGCGGGTGATATAAAAGGGGTTGGAACAGCTATACGGAGGTTTATCGGTAGTAAGCGCCTACGCGACGTGCGAACCGCTTGTCGCGTCGAGCCGGCGCGACGCAGCTTGCGTAGCCCGCCGAAGAACGTGGCCGCAATGGACATGCGCCTCGGTTGATGCTCGGCGTGCACCTGAGAATTCTTCTCAAAGCCAGGCAAAGATCGATAGCCATCCCGGTATGCCTGAATTCATTTCTCCAACTGGCTTTTTGCTTGCCGTCATTCCTAGAATTGGTAAAACTGATTGTTTTGATCGAATGCATCCACAGTCTGGATAAGTCCAGATCATGCGTTCAGGGCCTCGATGATCTAAATCTGCTCGTCGTGCTCGACGCTCGGGTGACCGAACGTAACCTTACCGCTGCGGCACGAGCATCAACCTGAGCTAGCCGACCGTTGAGGGTTCGCTGCCGCCGATCCTGAGACCCAGTTCGATCACGGAATGATGAATGGAATGACGTGGCCGGTAACCTGGTTCTCAGGAGGGGCGGATTGCTCAACAGCAACACGTCGTTCCCCGCATCGAATGGTGTGAGAGCCAACGAATTCGCCAGCGGTTCTGATATCCGCGCAATTTACGGACCTCGACCGACCGCATTGACAACATTTGCGGCAAAGCCAGCGCGCATTAGGGCCGTGGAGCAAGAGCCGAGCCAAATGGGCAGTGCCGTGCACGTCTTGCAGGACTTGAAAATCGGCTTGGTGTGCACCAGCGTTTGCTGCTGTCCGAAAGCAAACGCGCCCGATGTCCCGAACCCGCCAACCTGTTGCGAACACGACATTGGGCCGCAAAAGGTGCGAGCATTCCTCTGCATCGCACTGGCCCAAATCCTGCACCGCGTTGGCGGGCGAGGGCAAGATGGGAGGTGCGTTTTGAGTCTCGATCTGAGAAACGACGATGCGGTCGCCGGTCCACGGTCGGCGACCGACGTGAGCTGTCCGTTTCACACCGATAGAGCCGGCATCCAGCAGGGAGAACGGAAGACGTTGGTGCTGACCGGGGCGTCGCGCGGCATCGGTCACGCCACCGGAAAGCTGTTTTCGGAAGCGGGCTGGCGCATCATCTCTTGCGCGCGCCAACCGTTCGATGGCGGGCGCTGCCCGTGGGAGTCAGGGGCCGACAACCATGTCCAGGTCGACCTCAGCAACCATCGGATGCTGCCGCGCGCCATCGCCGAGGTCAAGGAGCGCCTCGCGGGCGCGCCATTGCACGCATTGATCAACAATGCCGGAATTTCGCCGAAGACGCCGAACGGTGCACGACTGACGTCCTTGACGACGTCAGTCGAAACCTGGATGAGGGTGTTCCACCTCAATCTGGTGGCGCCGATCCTGCTCGCGCAAGGCCTGTTTGAGGAGTTGAGAGCAGCGTCGGGATCAATTGTCAACGTGACCTCAATCGCAGGCTCGCGGGTGCACCCGTTTGCCGGCAGCGCCTATGCAACATCGAAAGCTGCGCTCGCGTGTCTCACGCGCGAAAAGGCGCACGACTATGCACCGCATGGCATTCGCGTGAACGCGATCGCGCCCGGCGAGATCAAAACAGACATTTTGTCGCCGAACACGGAAGCGCGTCTTGTGCCAAATATTCCGCTGCGCCGGGTGGGCACACCGGAAGAAGTCGCGAAGGTCATCTTCTTCCTATGCTCGGATGCGGCAAGCTATGTCACGGGCACCGAGGTGCCGATCGATGGTGGCCAACACCTGTGATCGACCCCCTACCTGCAACAAAAAATCGCAGCTGATTTGAGTTACATCAATGGAACTCGTGTTTCCACGGAATCCGCGCGACGAGTTCGGAAGAGCAGAGAATAAGCAAATCAAAGCATTGTAAGTTTACCGTCATGCCACGATGAAGGCGCTGTAAGTTTTACCATCGTGCCATAATAAGGGGTTATCTCTTGCGGTCATTCCCTGTAGGGCGAGATCGAGGATGACATGCAACACAATATTCGCAAATCCGAACAGAGCGACAGGGAGGATGGTCATGACAACGGAGACGTCGTCATGCTGCATATCCCTTCCGTACGCGAAAGGCTTAACTCAAACTCCGAGACGGACCACACGGTCCCTATTGTGCCGTCGTATGAGAGCGCGATTATCGGGATCTTCGAAATATCGAAAGTACTCACCGCGCCCTGCCGGCTCGAAGTCACGCTGGCCAACGTTGTTGATCTTCTGCAATCGTTTGTACAGATGCGGCACGGTATCGTCTCTCTATTCCACGATGATGGCGTGCCGGACATTACCGTGGGCGCCGGCTGGAGCGAAGGCAGCGACGAGCGCTACCGGATGCGCCTGCCGCAGAAGGCACTGCAGGAGATCGTGACGTCGGACATGCCGCTCGTCGCCGAAAACGTAGCGGTGCATTCGGCCTTCAGTGCTGCGGACATGGAGGTACTCGGGGCCTCCGACGAGATGCCAGTGTCGTTCCTCGGCGTTCCCATCCGCATCGATGCGAATGTCGTCGGCACGCTGACGATCGACCGAATGCTGGACGAGGCCTCGAGCGTCCGGCTCGACTACGACGCACGGCTGCTCACCATGATCGCCAACCTTGTAGGGCAGACGGTGAAGCTGCATCGGCTGTTCGCGTGTGACCGCGAGCGACTGATGGTGGAGAAGGACCGCCTGCAAAAGCAATTGTGTGAGCTCAAGCAGCCTTCACGGGAGCGCAAGAAGGTCCATGTCGAGGGGATCATCGGGGACAGCCCGGCGCTGCGGGCGCTGCTCGAGAAGATCGCGGTGGTGGCCAAATCAAACAGCACGGTGCTGTTGCGCGGCGAGTCCGGTACCGGAAAAGAGCTGGTCGCCAAGGCGATTCACGAGCGGTCGGCGCGCGCCAAGCGTCCGCTCATAAAACTCAACTGCGCGGCGCTGCCTGAAACGGTACTGGAATCCGAATTGTTCGGTCACGAGAAGGGTGCCTTTACCAGCGCGTTCAGCTCCCGCAAGGGCCGCTTCGAGCTCGCCGACAAGGGGACGCTATTTCTGGACGAGATCGGCGAGATTTCGGCTTCGTTCCAGGCAAAGCTACTGCGCGTCCTGCAGGAGCAGGAATTCGAGCGCGTCGGCGGCAACCAGACCGTTAAGGTCGATGTTCGCGTGATTGCCGCCACCAATAAGAACCTGGAAGAGGCGGTGGCAAGCAACGAGTTCCGCGCCGACCTCTATTATCGGATCAGCGTGGTTCCCTTGCTGCTGCCGCCGTTGCGCGAAAGGCGCGGTGATATTCCGCTCCTCGCCACCGAGTTCCTCAGAAATTTCAACAGCGAGAACGGCCGTACGCTCGACTTCGATAGCAGTGCGATTGAAGTACTGATGAACTGCGGTTTTCCCGGAAATGTGCGCGAGCTTGAGAATTGCGTGCAGCGGACCGCGACCCTTGCACCTGGACCATCGATCGTAAGAGACGACTTTGCCTGCTGCCACGGCCAGTGCCTTTCCGCGATGCTGTGGAAAACCGGATCGGACGAGGTGGCGCTGCAGCCGCGGCCGATCGTATCAGTGCCGATTATGCCCGCCATGCCGCCGGCTGAGGCGGCTATGCCGGTCCCGCCTTTCGGCGGCGACCTGGCTCCGTTGGCACCAGCCGGCGCATCCCTCGTAGGTGGTGCGAAGATCACAGATCGCGAGCGTGTCATCGCGGCCATGGAAAGGTCCGGCTGGGTGCAGGCGAAGGCGGCGCGCCTGCTTGGGCTGACACCGCGCCAGATTGGCTACGCCTTGAGGAAATACGGTGTCGAGATCAAGCGTTTCTGAAAGGATTTGGCGCGCGTCGGGGCCGTGACCATCGGCGGCGCGGGCGCTGCCATCGCCACTGCCTGGGTAATGTCGCAATCGACCATCAGCTCACGCCGGATTTCAGTCGGCGAGATCATCGTCTGCTGGTTGACCGCGTTCAATTCTAAGCCCGCGTCCGCTCATGTGGAGCAACCGCCGCGCGCTGCGGGACTACGAAGGTATCGCCGTGTGCCTCGTGGCCGCAGGCGCCGCAAGCTCGTTGCGACGCGGCGCTTGCTCCTGGTGATGCGAAGC
Organism: Bradyrhizobium sp. Leo170; assembly: GCF_004296405.1. Classification (GTDB taxonomy): domain Bacteria; phylum Pseudomonadota; class Alphaproteobacteria; order Rhizobiales; family Xanthobacteraceae; genus Bradyrhizobium. The sequence goes on along the minus strand of NZ_PSRR01000203.1, from coordinate 10,658 downwards.
CTCGTCGGTTGCAAATGAGCTCAAGGCTTAGGCTTCCTCATGAGCGCAGCGGGTGCTGCGGTTTCCCGAGGAAGCGAATCCGTTTTGGGCCACCCGCTTTGACCCAGATCAACGATAAATTAAGCCGCGCGAGCCGAGCTGTCGTAGTCAGGACCAATGTCGCAATTCCGTCGCCGGCAAACGTCAGGCTAGGGTGAGATGACGTTTCCAAAAAGCATTGTATCGCTGCTGATTTTGAAATTCGCGCAGTGGTACGAAACTTGCTGTTCTCTTCGCCAGCCATTGCAATGTCTGGAGAAACATATGCACAACGTCGTCTGCATCAAGCAGGTTCCCGACTCGGCGCAAATCCGCGTGCACCCCGTGACTAACACGATCATGCGTCAGGGCGTGCCGACCATCATCAATCCATACGACCTCTTCGCGCTCGAGGCCGCGCTGGAGCTGCGCGATAAATTCGGCGGCGAGATCACCGTCCTTACGATGGGGCCGCCGTCGGCCGAGGACTCGTTACGCAAAGCGCTCACCTTTGGCGCCGATCGCGCCGTACTGCTCACCGATCGCTGCTTCGCGGGCGCCGATACGCTGGCGACGAGTTACGCACTTGCGACCGCCATCCGCAAAATCGGCAAGGAATATGGCCCGCCGGACCTCATCTTCACCGGTAAGCAGACCATCGACGGTGACACCGCCCAAGTTGGGCCCGGCGTCGCGAAGCGGCTAGGTGTGCTGCAGCTCACCTACGTCGCCAAGATCAGTGCCTTGGATCTTGCCGCACGCACAGTTGAAGCGGAACGGCGCTCCGAAGGCGGCGTGCAGGTGCTCCGCACCCGGCTGCCGTGTCTCATCACCATGCTGGAGGCAACCAACCAGATTCGCCGCGGCGCCATGGCGGATGCGTTGCGTGCCGCCCGGGCGCCGATCGTGAAGTGGAACGCGCAGCAGGCCGGCGTCGAGGACATCTCCAAATGCGGTCTCAAGGGCTCGCCGACCGTCGTTAAGCGTGTATTCGCGCCGTCCGCGCGCGCTGAGAAGGCGGTGCTGGTAGAAGCCGCCGAGCAGCCGGCGCAAGCATTGATCGACGCGATCTTCAAGCACCAGCCCAAGCTTGAGACCGATCTTGCGGCGCTGGCCCGCGATGCCTGATCCGAAGAGTCTTGATGATGAGCGATCTGACAGGAGCTCGCGCGTCTCCTGAAGGGCGCGCCGGCAAGAAGGCGCTCGCGGTGAATTTCAACGCAGTATGTCTGGGTCTTTATCGAACAGGAGCGCGGCCAGTGCAATCAGTCTCCTTGGAGCTGAAGCTGAAAGTTGATCTCGCGGAGGTCGTGATCGGTCCGGAGACAAAGGCGACGCGCAGCGCCCGCGGTCGAACTCTGCCACGGCGCCGACCTTCTATCTGGTTGCCGACAACATGCTTGCAGATTGCCGCAACGTGTCCGACACCAAGGCCTTGACCGGCCTTGTCAACACCTCCGAGCCGGAGATCCTGTTGTTGGGAAGCACGATCTTGGGTCGTGATCTCGCCGCCTCCGCCGTCGCCCTATGCAGGCGACCGCGTTGCAAGCGAGGGTAGGTTTGAGAACATGCGCCACTGAACAAAGGAGAGGCCCATGATCGAAGAGAGGTTCGATGCGATCGTTGTTGGCGCCGGAATGGCCGGCAACGCGGCCGCGCTGAGCATGGCCAAGCGCGGCATGAAGGTGCTGCAGCTCGAGCGCGGCGAATATTCCGGATCAAAGAACGTGCAGGGGGCAGTCCTCGATGCGGACATCTTGGAGCAGCTGACGCCAGATTTCCGCGAGAATGCCCCCCTCGAGCGCCGCCTTGTCGAGCAGCGCTTTTGGATAATGGAGAGCCGTTCCCATATCGGGCTGCGCTACCGCTTCAACGATTGCAATCACCAGCGACCGAACCGGTACATCGTCATCCGCCCCGAATTCGACAAATGGTTCTCCTGCAAGGTGAAGGAGGCCGGCGCCACCCTCTTGTGCCAGACTACCGTTACCGAGCTGGCGCAGAACCGCCGTGGCCGCGTCATTGGTGTGCGTACTGACCGACAGGACGGCATAATCCACTCCGACGTAGTGGTGCTCGCCGAGGGCGTCAATGGCTTGCTCGGGACGTGTGCGGGCTTGCGCGAGCGGCCGACGCCCGACCAGGTTGCGCTGGAGGTCGAGGAAATGCACCTTTTGCCGCGCGAGACCATCGAAAACCGCTTCAATCTCAAGCGCGACGAAGGGGTCGTGATCGAGGCCGCCGGCACCATCTCGCGCGGGATGACCGGCATGGGTTTCATCTATGCGAACAAGGAGTGCATCTCACTCGGCATCGGCTGCCTCGTCTCCGATCTCCAGCGAACGGGCGAAACGCCTTACGGGCTGCTCGACCGCTTCAAGCGTCATCCGTCGGTGGTGCCACTAATCGACGGCTCAGAGCTCAAGGAATATTCCGCGCACCTCATCCCGAAAAGCGGCTACAACACCATACCCCAGCTCTACGGCGATGGCTGGGTGGTAATCGGCGATGCCGCCGAACTCGACAGCACCAGCTATCGCGGGCGTTTGAACGTTGCGATGATCTCTGGGAAAATTGCCCCGGAGGCGATCTTCCGTGTGAAGTCGCGCGGCGGCCGCTGCACGTCGAATAGCTTATCATTGTACAAGAAGATGCTGAATGAGTCGTATGAGGATTTAAAAAAGAAGGATATGCCGGCGCTGATGCACACCCAGCCGGACAACTTTCTCCTCACCTATCCGCAGCTCGTCTCCAAAGCGATCCAGAACTTCGCTCGCATTGCCGGCAGGCCAGTGGCGGGGGAGAAGGACGCGGCCTCAAAATCCTCTGGCGATGTGTGGTCATGGACCGGACTCTTCGGTGATGGGTTCCGCTTCCCGCGCGCCTGGCGTTGAAAGAGTATGAGGGTTCAGACTCGATTGATCCAATAGGCGACGATGGCCGCGAGGTAGACGGCAGCATTAGAAGTTCCTGGCGAGTTTGTCGTAGCGAATTGCAACACGCCTGAAATCCTTCTGCCGGCGGAAACAGCGCCTATAACGTTGCGCTTTTTGTCGACGCGTTTGCTGAATCTGTGGAGGATCACCCTGTTGGATTTTGTTTGGAATGACGGGCTTCGCGCCGCGATTGACGATTTCGGCGCGAAAGCCGTCGCCATCGTAGCCTTTGTCCCCAATGAGGGTAGACATGGGAGGTGCGAGTGTCAAAACGGCCGGCCCTGCGGAGACCGTTGGTGCGTACGGGATGAATGTTTGTGACACTGTGAGTTTCCTCCCCGTCTGAGATGGCCGGTTGCGGAAAACCCTCACGCCAGCCTCGCTGTAATTTCGGGCCGGGAATCTGCCGTCATAGACAGTTCCGACCAACCCGTAAGTGCCCTATCTTTTCGGCATATTTTCGGCGACTGCTGTACGGTTGCACAAATTTTCAGGATTTGTCGTTCAGCGAAGCCAATCGCAGATTAAGCGGAACTGTGTTCGATCTTCTGCGACAGCGCCCATCCACCGTCAGCGAAATGTTCAGGGCAGCACCGGTAGGGAAGGAGAAAAGAATCGAAAGCAACATTTGCGGCACCTTGCCGGGTCAGGAACAACCGCCGACTGCCGAAATCGCGACGGTCATCGAAGTCTGCAGCACACCAGTTTTTCGGGTGCTGTTACTATGTCATCCGTTGTCCTCAGAGAAGCGCGAGATGAGGTAAGGTGAGTTCACCTTTGCCTTCGGCAACAGAGGTGTGTAATTTTTGCGCGGCGGCAGTCAGAACCGGCACTGCTATTGCGGTTTCGCCTGCTAACCGCACGGCGCAATCAATATCCTTTGCGGCATTGGTAATGGATATCGCCAAAACATCCGGTCTTTCGCCCAACATAAAGGCTGCGAAATTCTGGAATATTCCGCTGTTGGTCGCGCCGCGACTGACTAACGAGCGTAAGGTTGCAAGATCAACGCCAAGGCCATCGGCAAACCGGCAAGTTTCAGCAGTTACCGCCGCTATGCCCATCGTCATGCCGTTATAGACCAGCTGGAGCTTATGGCCTTGCCCGACATCGCCGACAGGGACGATGTTCTCGCAAAACGCAGCAAGAATACCGGCAGCGATACGGAAACTTTTCCCATCCGATCCAACAACGGCGTTGAGACGTCCTTGCTCTGCATGTTCAGGGCTTCGCGTTACGGGGGCATCTATAAAGGCTAAGCGATGCTTTTGGGCCTGTTCGGCCAAAACGAGCGTTGAAGCAGGATGAGACGTTGTGCAGTCAAGTATCAGACTCTGTCGGGGTAAATGCGCGAACAATCCGTGTTGCCCAAGACAGACTGCCTCAACCTCGCGGCTTGAAGGCAAGGACAAAACGACGACATTTACATGCCTGGCCAATTCAGCAATGGAAGCACGTTCACAAGCGCCCATGCCGATTAAACGTTCCGCACCCCTACGGTTCTTGTTGGCTTTGATATGCAATTCGGCGCCATGACGCAAAAGACTGATCCCTATGCCGGTTCCCATGCGTCCTGCGCCGATCAGGCCGATCTTTTGTCGCGCTGGCATAGGCGTTGCGGTCGATAATGGATTTTCAGTCATGCTCTCGCTCACTATGCATTTCGAAAAAAGCCGGTTTCTTGCAGAACGCGCAGCCGCTTATGATGGTTATCAATGAGGTAGTCCGGCTGCGCCGCATGCAAACGCGACTCGGACACCAACCCGCCGGTAATGGCTACGCTGATCAAGCCAAGATTGCGTGCAATATCCGTTTCGACCGGCATGTCCCCGATGAAGACGGTTGACCCAGGGTTCAGATTGTGTGTTTGCATGTACAGCTGAAGCCGTTCGCCTTTGCTCATGCTTTTGTATTGAGTAGCGCGGCTTTCAAAGGCCAGAACCTCATCGACGCAATCGTCGATTCCAAGCCGTCGCAATTGGGTACGGAGGGGTTCGACTATATGGTTGCTCAGAATGATGGTGGAAACGGCCTGTTGACGCGCCGTTTCCAAAATGCGGCGGGCGCCGTCGCGCAGATCGGCTTTGCTCGCCAGCGGCTCGTAGGTGTCGTGAAAAATAGCGCTGCCATCGCTATCCACTGTTTCGACTTCGCGTTCCGACATTCCGAGATTGCGGTAAAGGACGGAAAGTGGAACGTCGCACTGGTCCAAAAAAGTTTGCATGTCGATGGCAGCGCGGCCGAACCGGCTCAGAATGGCGTTCGTCGTTTGCAGCAAGGCATCGGCATCGTCGAGCAGAGTGCCGTTCCAATCGAATACAAGAGCCGGCTTCATCGTGACCTCAGGCAGCGGATACTTTTGTGAAGGCGAGATCGGCGACCAATCTATTCAAGTTTTCGTTCGCGCGTTTTTGCCCCGCAGGAGTTGGCATCTCGACCGTAAACGGAGATAGATCGATTCCATCATGCCCCTGCGGCAGCAAGGATACGAGAGAATGAAAGGGCAGATAAGTGACGCTGGCAGCATTGATGGACAAAGCAATGTGCCTTTCGATCACCGTGAGCGTTTGCGACTCGATTTTATGGAAACGCAGACTGTTCTGTCGCGCTTCGGGTGGCAATGTTTTCCAGACTTTCCAGAACGCTAACTCATCAATCGTGTCGATACCCATGCCGTAGTAATTTGGCGCTACGATGGGCGGAGAACCGATTGCCCAATGCACAGCCTTGGCCCCGGCGGCAAGGAGCATTTCCGTCACTGCCCGGCTTGTATCGCCGCGAATGAGCGCCTCATCGGCTATAATTATGGTTCGGCCTGTAACGTCTTTGCTTGCGACCCGGTACTTTTGCGCGATAAGCGATTTGCGTTCGCCAGCGATGCCTATGAGCGTGCGCTCCGAACAGCATGTTGCGATCACTTCGTGCCTTTGAACGAGGGCACCCTGTTGTTCGGCCAGAGATGCGAATAGAACATCGGCATACGGCTTTCCCGTACGCGGCATGGAAGAAACGATGATGGGGGCGGAGCCCGTTTCGACCACTAAAGTCGGCGAGATAATTCGACCCAGGGTAACGCCTATATTGTGACGGGTGCTCAGATGAGAGTGGCCTCGTATCGACGTTTTCGTATTTCCTAGATAGAGCGTCTCATAGGCGCAAAGCTTTGGGCTGTGTCCAGCACGGCCAACAAAGCGAGTGATGCAATCTCCCGTTTGTCCGTCCACATACTTGATGTGACTTGGCAATATCTCGTCCGCTTGGCCTTGTAGTCCGGAGAAAGCGCAATTTTCGGAGGCAAAGAGTACAAAACCGTCTTCGGTTTTCATGAATTCCAAAGGCCGCAAATCACTACGATTGCGGAAAGCAGTTAGATTACCTTGACCATCCAATAAAAGTGCGATGATGGCCCCATCAATACGGACATCAATGTCACGAAAGACTTTCTCGTAATCAACCGGCAAAGCGTGCTGCCAATAGTCTTTTTGACAAATGCGCTCAATAAGCTTGAGCGGAAGCTCTGCATCCGTTCTGCTGCCAAACCGATAGCCTTGGGCAAGCAGTTCTTCCTTAAGTTCATCAGCGTTGGCCAAAGCGCCGTTCAAACAAACGGTCAAGTGGCGATGGCCGGCTTTATGGTTGTCAAGGGGCTGGACGTCGCCGTCACTGTTCTCCCGGGAAGATGGAGTACGAATATGTGCTATCGCTACATGTGGCCTGAAATTCGCACCCTGTTCATCATAATCAATCGTTGCGAAGTCGCGTGGTGGCCGACATGACTTTGTATATTGAAAACCTTTTGCATGCATGAACGCGGCAACGCCGAACCCCGCCTGTCCACGGTTTTCAAGCTTCGGAACCATGTGCTTGAGCCGATCGTAAACCGTCTTTTGTGAACGGCTTGGCAACAGAAAAGCGCCTGCAATACCGGACATGCTTCGCTCCTTTGGACAACGACTGTTACCGTGTCATCGTTTGACGCTGCGTGTTGTTGTGTTCAACCGTGTCCGGTTGAAGACATCCATGTCCGGAGCCAGACACCAAGGCGGAAGGAATCCGGCGGCTCGGCGCGAAGCACATGGTCTTGCCCTTCATCAAGCAAGGCTCGTACCAGGGCTTTGTCGGCGCGCCTGAAGCTGCCTCTCACGACGCTGTCTCAGTCGCGGCAGGTTCGTCATGCAAATAGTCGCGACAATCTAGCTTTCGTAGGCAGGGGAAAGGCGAGAGTTATCCAGCATTCGCCGGCTTAGGAGCCGCAGTCTTGGCTTACGTCATGGTTGGTGCACTGCGCGCGGTGCATGCGAGTCGAATGCGGCGAACAGTATCAGGAACGATATGTGTGGGATCGAAAAGAACTGCACCGAATATGAAGGTAAATTCGAATGGACCCGAAGCGGCGGGCCCGGTACTGGTTGAATAGCGTGTGTAGAGGAGTTTCAGCTTATGCAGCAGAGGTGTGCGCAGCTGGGCTGCAGATGTGCTCAGCGGTGCACCTTCGCTGCAGGAATCCTATTATCGTTCAGAAGGCTCGGGTGATACGATCGCACACTGGGAAGCTTGACCAACCCGATGCTCAACATGCGAACAACTCCGGAGCTGGCGCCGCCGAGACGGGGCCGGCGTGGGAAAAGGGCGAGGGCTGACGCTGCCGAGTGATCCGGCGAACGCGAACATTCAACCATAGCAGCATCCAAGCCTTCGCCATGCGCGGGCGCTCCAATCGTGATGCCATAGCCGACCGAACGGCGAACCGCGGCGCGGCATTTCATCTTCGAGATGAGCGATCGGCACGAATCGTATCTGGTCCTCAACAACCTCCGCCTCCCGGTGCCCACCCTCGTCGAGCGGCAGCCCGACGATGAACGTCTTTGTGAGATTCCAGCCGCCATTCTTGATATCGTACAACCGAGGAGCACGTTTGTTCTCAGCGGCAAGTTCTTATCGATCCGGTACATAAGCCGACTATCGAAAAATGAGATCTAGACTCGACGCCTTGGTACGACGGCTTACTGGCGCCAGATAAAGTGGGGAAGGAGCCGTATAACTGCACGAGATCAAAATTAAGACCGGAATTGTGCAACATGAACCGACAGGTTGCGACGTAGCCTGCAACTTCAGCCCCGGTGTGGCTCGCTCTGCTTGCTGATCCGCGTTTATTCTCCCCTTCTGCGGAAATGCCCGAAGTGTCCGACGTTACTCAATCTTACCCAACCTCGGTTGGAAAGCCCGCTTAAGACGAGAATAAATTACAGGTAGCCTGCTCGGCACTGCGGCCCTGGAAGAGGAGGGCGCGTGGGCTTACGGGCCAAAGAGCCCATTGGAGGGAAGCATGCCAAGGAAGCTCGCTGCTTTTTGCGGCCATTTGGCGAATTTTGCCAGAGGCGCTCTTATTTGCTCGACGCTTCTGACCGGAGCGGCCATTCCCCTTCAGCAAGCCAAAGCAGACGACGTCAACTGGAGGCAGTTCGAAGGTAGTTCGATCGTCTGGGCATACGACATTCATCCCTATGCTGACGCCGTCGCGGCTCAATTGCCGGAGTTCGAAAAGCTAACCGGTATCAAGGTGACGCCTGAGCTTTATCCGGACGACGCTTATTGGAATAAGCTAACGATCCAACTGAGCACAAAATCTCCGACTTGGGAAGTCGTGGGGACGGGGGTTCAGCTAGCCTGGGATCTTGCGCCAGGCCAGTTGCTCGAGCCGCTCGATCGGTATCTGACCGATCCGAAACTCACCGCATCAAACTATGACTACAAGGATTTCTTTCCCGCGCTGCGGGATGCGCTAACCTGGAAGGTGACAGATGGGCAGATCGAAGCGGGAAGCGGTCGGGTGTGGGCCGTTCCGCACGGCTTCGAGAACATCCAGCTATTCTACCGTAAGGACATCCTCGACAAATTCGGCATCAAGGTGCCGACGACTCCGCCGGAGATGTCCGCCGCATGCGCAAAGCTAAAAGCTGCGGATCCCGCACTCACGCCGTTGGGCGTACGCTTTTGGAGCAGCATCCACACGGCTGCGATCTCGATTGCCAAATCTTACGGAGTGCATGATTTCGTCATTAAGGACGGCAAGCTGGACACGGGTCTCGACTCACCTGAGTCAATCGCCTTCCACAAGGACTATGTGGACATGATCAAGAAGTGCGCGGGTCCGTCCTTTGCTAACGACAACTGGTATCAAGTGGTCGATGGCATCAACTCAGGACGCACGGCGATGGCAATCGATTCCAACATGGTTGGCTTTTGGAACGACGTGGCCGGCAAGCCGGCCTCGGGTAAGATCGCATTCGCACCCCCCTTGCGCGCTCAAAACGGCAAAGACTTCGAATCCAACATCTGGATATGGTCGCTAGCGATGAACGCCGCTTCCAAGAAGAAGGGAGCAGCCTAGCTGTTCATCCAATGGGCAACCTCAAAGCAGGTTGATCTGAACGGCGCTGTTGCCGGCAAGCTCGTCAACTCCGCGCGCGGATCGACGTGGGCCGAAAAGACCTGGGTCGAATATGCAGCAAAGCCGGAGTTCAACAACTTCCTCGACACGTTTAAGAAAGTACAAGACAGGGCGGCATTGGCCTTCAACCTCAGCTGTTTTAGGCTCCGTGAAATCCGAACAGCCATCGGCGATCGCGCTCCCGACGCGCCTTGAACCGATCCAGACATTTCCTGGAGCACAGCGCAGTGCGCCACGAGTAATATCGGATCAGGCCAAACTTCCCGCCGCAGACGGCGCAGCACTTCGCTGCAGGTTGGTGAGAGCATTGGGAGCTATCGCCCATCTTTATCTCCTGTAGGTCTCGCGTCGGTGATAGCTTCCCGGGATTTCTGGTTCGCGGTCGCACCGCGCGCACAAATGAAGTGCGGCTGCGGGGTCATTGTGATCCGCGCGGTCATGCGGAAAATAGGGCAGCGGAAGCAGCGCTTCAGTCTCATATGCAGCCTCCCAGGGCAAAACAGCGGCTTCTTCTCTGTCGCGCGCGTTCCACGTGCGGACCGCTGGGATCGTCGCGATTGCGTCGATCTTCCCTGTAATCGCCGGGCAATCGACTTTTGCTGATTGGCCCAAGGCTAGGTCCATCGCAACTGAACGCTCAATTGTACGGGGGTAGGCGAGCGCCATGACAAGGGATGGAAGTGCCATACGAAGGTTTGTAGCTGCTCTCCCTTGCGCCATCGGCATTTGCGCCCCGCTCTTCGCGACGAGACGGCGTATTGACGGGGGGCTGCGCGGTGACCGCGCGTCCATCGTCCGGAGCCGGGTGCGCGTCGATCAGCGAACAGGCGCAGATTAGCAAACCTGTGACAGACGGGCGCCGGTCGCCAACTGAATTGCCCAAATTGCTCTACCTCGGGGCGTCAAAACCGATGCCTCCAAGCGCGCCAACCGGGCCTTGAAGATGCTCAGAACCTATCTCGGTCGCGTCATCCGTGATATTGCCCGCAAGATCGAAGGCCGCACCGGCTTGCTTGGCGAGATTGTCCTCGAACGCATGCTGGCGCTGGCGCGACGGGTGCTTGACCAGAAGCAGCACCAGCGCGGCCCCAAGGTCTACTCGCTGCACGCGCCGGAGGTGGAGTGCATCGGCAAGGGCAAGGCCCACCGGCCCTACGAGTTCGGCGTCAAGGTCTCGGTGGCCACCAACCTCGCGCCCGCCAAGGGCGGTCAGTTCGTCACCCATGTGAAAGCGCTGACCGGCAACCCCTATA
>NZ_PSRR01000202.1 GCF_004296405.1 Bradyrhizobium sp. Leo170 | reverse complement strand
AGCCGCCCCTCATCTTGGGTGAGACGCGCGGAGTTAAATCACTGATTTGCCCGACGGCGAAAGCGGATTATTTTTCGCGTGAGGGGTGGACACGTTTCTGCTGATTTGCCCGTCGGGTTGATTTGTCGCACCCAAAGTATCCACATCGTCATTGCGAGCGGAGCGAAGCAATCCATAGTGCCGCAAGCGGAGACGTGGATTGCTTCGCTCGCTCGCAATGACGGCTGCGTAGGGTGGGTTGGCGAAGCGTAACCCACCGAGAGCCGCGGGAAGAAAGTCTTGTAGGGTGGGCAAAGGCGCGTCTATCGCGCCGTGCCCACCATTGAGCACTCCGCTCGCAAGGGTGGGCACGCTGCGCTTTGCCCACCCTACAAGTATTGCGACCCTACAACTCACAATGTGCAGCGGCGCTGCGTCCGCATCTGTTGCTGCTCGGCCATCGCGGCGGTGAAGGTCGGGACCGGCTTGCTGACGACCTGGTAGGTTGAGGGCCATTGCATCGGCTTCCGCTGCAGGTCCTCATTCCAGATCTGGCAGATGCCGGTGTTCTCCCAGCGGATCACGTAATAGCCGGCCTCTGCGGGCTTGGCGGCGAAGGCCGCAACAGCGAAGCAGGTGGCGAGGCAGAGGGCGGTAGCGCGACGCATGACGATCTCCTGTCGAATTTGTTATTTGGCTGCCTCCGCGATCGGCCGCGGCGCCGCCGATCTTTCGCGATCGTTTATGGCGTTATTGGTACGGCAAGAGCCTGCCCCCTCCAAATCGGGAGGCTGCGATGACTTTATCAACTGCAGTTTCACCGGCCGCTTCGCGCGGCGGTATGTCGATCCTCCACTCGCTCGTCAGACAGCAGCCAATCCGCCAGCTCCTGCCACGGCCGCAACGACCAGCTTCCCGAAGCTGCGCCCGATGGCGACGCCAGCACGAAGATGACGGGGAATTCCGGCAGCGCAGCTTGCCGGCCTAGCGCGATCGCTGTCGTTGGTCGTTCGTAGAACAGGGATGCCGCCTTCTTGCTGGTGAACGCGATGGCCTTGGGCTGATAGATCAGCATCTTCTCGCAGAACGCCGGCACATCGACAGGGAAGGCGAGCGCCCGGTGGTCCATCCCCGCGCCCGTCTTGCACATGTCGGTGAAGCCGATGCCGAGTTCGAGGAGCGCCGGAAATTCATGCGGCTCGAAGCGGCGCGGCGTGATGCCGACCTGATGCAGCGTGCGCCAGAAGCGATTGCCGGGATGCGCGTAGTAATGGCCGAGGTCCGCCGACCGCTGGCTCGCGGCGGTGCCGACGAAGACCAGGCGCAGATCGGCGGCAAGCTGGTCGGGCAGCCGTTCGCGAGGCGCGGGCGCGCCGCTCATGAAGCGCGCAGGCTCGCCACACCCTCGATCTCGATCAGCATCTTCGGATCGGGCAGCGCCACCACCACGCAGGTGGTGCGTGCCGGGTAGGGCGCCGGCCCGAACGCCTCGGCATAGAGCTTGTTCATCGTGGCGACATCGGAGGCGCGCGTCAGCAGCACGTTGACCTTGGTAAGATCGCGCACCGTCGCGCCCGCCTCGTCCAGCACGCGCTTGAAGTTGGTGACGACGTTGGCGAACTGTGCCTCGAAGGTCTCAGGCAGCGCGCCGTTGGCGTCGAAGCCGGGGATGCCGGAGATGAAGAGGAGATCGCCGACGCGGGCGCCGAACGAGAGCGGCGGCGCCTTGACGCCGGGCGGGGGAGGGAAGTGCTTTATGGACATGGGGCATCCTCGCGTGGTCGTTGGACAGATGAGATGCAGGATAGATCAGTGGCCGGTATGAGCCAATGGATCGCGCGAATGCACATCCGAGGATCGGCCTCTCAATATGCGGGACGAGCGGCCGCTCGATCCAGGCAGCCAACTCCTCAGGGCAGACCTGCAAAGTTGTCTCGACCGGCGACGCAACCACAGATCAAGTAGCGTTGCCGCTCTGCGATGGTGGGAAATAACTAGAGCGTCGGTTCTGATGAAATCAGAGCCGACGCTCTAGATTCTTGTTTTGACGCGTTTTCTTCACGCGAACCGGTGTCCACTTCGCTCGAAAACGCTCTAGAGGAGGCTTCTGTTGTCGGAGAAAAATCGCTGGCAGAACCTGCGGATGTGTTCCGGCAGATCATCAACGGCAGATGACTTCTTGGACTCATCGCACGCGAGGCGAGGTCGCGTTCCGCTTACTCTGTTCTCAAGGTGCAAGCCATCGCTCTGGGTTCGATTCGCAATCCGATGGAGAAATGCAGCTCTTGCTTTGGCGCGGAAGGCACTATTCGATCTCATATCGTTATCCCCACGTCTGCCAATTGAGACTTGCGCATGCTTTTAGGATGGCTGGAGAATCTGACTAGCTACCAAAATGGCTGGCAACGGCATCCGAAAGTTTGTCGTTAGAGGGGCTCTTCAGGTTCGATCACTTCTTAGAGCATGATGAGATCAGGTCGAATTGTATCCGCGATGAACGCTGCGCTCCCTCTCCCGCTTGCGGGAGAGGGCCGGGGTGAGGGTGTCTCCGCGATGGGGCTATCCGTGGGAGAGAGCCCTCACCCGGCGCGGAGCCTGTACTCGGACGGCGCGAAGCGCCGATCCGGGTGCGCCGACCTCTCCCGCAAGCGGGAGAGGTGAAGTGAACTCACCGCCGATTCAACCAAATCGCATCACGCTATAGGCGCGCCACAGTTGCAGCAGAACGGCCGGGCAAATGCCCGGCCGTTCTCTCCGCTATGGATGTTCAGACCAAGTCCCGGCCTCGCCGGTCAGACTATCGGTCATTGTGATCCGGGTGACTGCGTAGTCCTTACAACACCCTGTTACTCTCCTTCACCTTCTCCGCATCCAGATACACGTCGCTGCCCATCTCCCTGAACTTCTGGCTCATCGCCGCCATGCCGTCCTCGATGGTGCCCTGCATCGACATCCCGATGCTCGCGGGATCGTTCAGCGTAGCGGCGTAGTCCCGCACATCTTGCGTGATCTTCATCGAGCAAAACTTTGGGCCGCACATCGAGCAGAAGTGGGCGACCTTGTGGGCTTCCTTCGGCAGGGTCTCGTCGTGGAAGTTCTTTGCGGTCTCGGGGTCCAGGCCGAGGTTGAACTGGTCGGTCCAGCGGAAGTCGAAGCGGGCGCGCGACAGCGCGTCGTCGCGGAGTTGCGCGGCCGGGTGACCCTTGGCGAGGTCGGCGGCGTGGGCGGCGATCTTGTAGGTGATGACGCCCACCTTGACGTCGTTGCGATCGGGCAGGCCGAGATGCTCCTTCGGCGTGACGTAGCAGAGCATGGCGCAGCCGAACCAGCCGATCATCGCGGCGCCGATGCCTGAGGTGATGTGGTCATAGCCCGGCGCGATGTCCGTGGTCAGCGGCCCAAGGGTGTAGAACGGGGCTTCGCCGCATTCCTTGAGCTGCTTGTCCATGTTGATCTTGATCTTGTGCATCGGCACGTGGCCGGGGCCTTCGATCATGACCTGGCAGCCTTTGTCCCACGCGATCTTGGTGAGTTCGCCGAGCGTCTCCAGTTCGGCGAACTGCGCGCGGTCGTTGGCGTCGGCGATCGAGCCGGGACGCAGGCCGTCGCCGAGCGAGAACGAGACGTCATACTTGCGCATGAGGTCGCAGATCTCGTCGAAATGGGTGTAGAGGAAGCTCTCCTTGTGATGCGCCAGGCACCACTTCGCCATGATCGAGCCGCCGCGCGAGACGATGCCGGTGACGCGGTTGGCGGTGAGATGGATGTAGGGCAGGCGCACGCCGGCGTGGATCGTGAAATAATCGACGCCCTGTTCGCACTGCTCGATCAGCGTGTCCTTGTACAATTCCCAGGTCAGCTGGACCGGATCGCCGTTGCACTTTTCCAGCGCCTGGTAGATCGGCACGGTGCCGATCGGCACCGGCGAGTTGCGCAAGATCCATTCGCGGGTGGTGTGGATGTTGCGCCCCGTCGAGAGGTCCATCACGGTGTCGGCGCCCCAGCGGATCGCCCACACCATCTTCTCGACTTCCTCCTCGACCGACGACGTCACCGCGGAGTTGCCGATATTGGCGTTGATCTTGGTCAGGAAGTTGCGGCCGATGATCATCGGCTCGAGCTCGGCATGGTTGATGTTGCTTGGAATGATGGCGCGGCCGCGCGCGATCTCGCTCCGCACGAATTCCGGCGTGATGAAGGCCGGCACCGAGGCGCCGAAGCTTTCGCCGTCGGCGAGCGCCGCTTCCGCGCGCTCGAGCTGCTGTTTGCGGCCGAGATTCTCGCGCTCGGCCACGTAGATCATCTCCTTGGTGATGATGCCGGCGCGGGCGAATTCGAGCTGGGTGATCTTGTGGCCGTCGAGGCCGCGCAGCGGCTGGTGATGCGCGGTGAAGGCGCGCGCCGCCTTGTCGGCGGAGAGATTGCCGTTGTCTTCCGGCTTGATCGTGCGCCCCTCATATTCCTCGACGCCGCCGCGCTCTTTCACCCAGGCGAGACGATTGCGCGGCAGGCCGGCATTGACGTCGATCACGATGGACGGATCGTTGTAGGGGCCCGAGGTGTCGTAGACGGGAAGATTGGGCTCGCCGGCGCCTTCGCTCAGGATGATCTCGCGCAGCGGCACCCGCACGTCCGGCGCCGCGTCGGGGGTGGAGAAAATCTTGCGCGAGGAGGGCAGCGGCCCCGTGGTGACGGCGGGAATGGTGGTGTCAGGGTTGGAACGAATGTTCATGGAGTTCCTCCTTAAAACTTCTTACTTCAAGCGGCTTTGGCTGAAGCGCCAAGCCATTGTCTGACCCGCGCATCGGGGTCGGCGTTCTGGGTGATGTCGGAGACGACGGCAATCGAGTCGGCGCCGGCGGCGAAGATCTCCGCGGCCTGCTCGAACTTGATGCCGCCGATCGCAACCAGCGGGATGTCGCCGATGCGCTCCTTCCATTCGGTGATCTTCGGAATCCCCTGCGGCGCGAAGCGCATCGACTTCAGCGTGGTCGGGAAGATCGGGCCGAGTGCGATGTAATCCGGCTCGGCCTTCATCGCGGTCGCCAGCTCCTCGTCGTCATGGGTGGAGATGCCGAGCGTGAGCCGCGCTTTACGGATCTCGGCGAGGTCGGCATCGGCGAGATCCTCCTGGCCGAGATGCAGATGCTCGGCGCCGGCGACGATCGCCGCGCGCCAATAGTCGTTGACGACGAGTTTTGTCGGTGTGCCCCTGGTCACCGCGAGCGCATCGGTGACGATCTGCAGCGCTTCGGAGTCGTTCAGATCCTTGGCGCGCAATTGGATCGTGCCGACGCCGAGCTTGGTCAGCCGCTCGACCCAGGCGACGCTGTCGACGACGGGATAGAATGGATCAGGATACGGCATGCCAGAACGGAGTCCCGATGACAGGAGTGGAGGGGGAGGCGAAATCGCGCGCGTCCATCAGCCCGGCCTCATAAGCGGCGCGGCCGGCCTCGATGCCGAGGCGGAATGCATTCGCCATCGCGACGGGGTCGGCGGCTTTCGCAACTGCCGTGTTGAGCAGCACCGCGTCGTAGCCGAGCTCGAGCGCGTGGGCCGCATGCGAGGGCGCGCCGATGCCGGCGTCAACCACCAGCGTGATGTCGGGCAAGCGGTCCCGCAGCAGTTTTAGCGCATCGCGGTTGGTGATCCCCTTGGCGCTGCCGATCGGCGCGGCCCAGGGCATCACCACCTTGCAGCCGGCATCGACCAGCCGCATCGCCACCGAAAGATCCTCGGTGCAATAGGGGAACACCTCGAAACCGTCCTTGATCAGGATGGAGGCGGCTTCGACCAGGCCGACGACATCGGGCTGCAGCGTGTCGTTGTCGGCGATGACTTCGAGCTTGATCCAGCTCGTGCCGAACAATTCGCGCGCGAGCTTTGCCGTGGTCACCGCCTCGCGCACGGTGCGGCAGCCGGCGGTGTTGGGCAGCACGGTGACGGCGAGCTCGCGGATCAGCGACCAGAACGCATCCCCGGTCTTGCCGCCGGCGGCTTCGCGCCGCAGCGACACGGTGACGATATTGGCGCCGGACGCGCGGATCGCTGCCTGCATGATCGCGGGCGAAGGATAGAGCGCCGTGCCGATCAGCAGGCGGGAGGAGAAGGTCTTGCCGTAGAAGTTCAGCATGGTGTCACCCTGTCGTCCCGGCGAAGGCCGGGACCCATACCGCGTGATTTCTCTTGGGGCACTCTGGCGGACGCTCTTCGTC
The DNA here is from genome assembly GCF_004296405.1 of Bradyrhizobium sp. Leo170. GTDB lineage: Bacteria > Pseudomonadota > Alphaproteobacteria > Rhizobiales > Xanthobacteraceae > Bradyrhizobium. Next base: position 9,397 of record NZ_PSRR01000202.1, on the reverse strand, counting down.
GCAACGATGGCCTGTGGTTATGGGTCCCCGCCTTCGCGGGGACGACGGGAGGAGAGGGTTTGCGGTCATGGCAATCACCCTCCCTGCCGTGGTGTGATGATCTCGATCTCGTCGCCGGCTTTCAGTGCGGTCTCGGCCCAGCGGCTCTTCGGCAGCACGTCGTAGTTCAGCGCGATCGCGAAATGGGTGCCTTCGTAGTCGAGCTCGGCGAGCAGCGCGTCGACGCTTACAGCGGTTATCTCCCGCGGTTCGCCGTTGACGATCACACGCATCGCATCACCTCATTGTCGATCTGGCCGCGCGCGACGTAAGCGAGCGTCAGCTCCGCCAGCGCCGGCGCAAGCAGGAAGCCGTGGCGGTAAAGGCCGTTCACCGAGATCTTCTTCCTGTCGATCGTGATCCGCGGCAGATTGTCGGGAAAGGCCGGGCGCAGGCCGGAGCCGAATTCGAGGATGCGCGCTTCGGCAAAGGCCGGGTGCACCGCATAGGCCGCGCCCAGAAGCTCCAGCGCCGAGCGGACGCTGACGCCGGTGTCCTCGGCCTCGATCGAGGTCGCGCCCAGCATGAACAGATGATCCTCGCGCGGGATCACGTAAAGCGGCCAGCGCGGATGGATCAGCCGCACCGGACGCGACAGTTCCACCTCCGCGGTCTCGATCAGGATCATCTCGCCCTTGACGCCGCGCAGCTCCGGCTCTCCGTCGCGCGCCGACAGGCCGCGGCAATCGATCACGATGCCCTCGAGATCCTCCGCGCTGATGTCGCTGTTGAACTTGATGGTGCCGCCGGCAGCGAGGATGCGCTCATGCAGCCTGGGCAGCACGCGGCGCGGCTCGACATGGCCCTCGCCCGGGAAGAACAGCGCGTCGCGGAAACGGCCGTCGAGCGAGGGCTCGAGCTGCGCAACGCCTGACGCATCGAGCCGCTCATGACCTTCCGTCATCCGGGCAAAGCGCTCGAAATCGTTGCGCTCGCGCGCATGCGCCACCACCAGCGAGCCGTTGAACGGCGTATCCGGCAATTCGCGCCGCCAGATATCGAGCGAGCGCTGGCCGAGCCGGCTGATGATGGGCTCGGCGACCTCGGCCTCGCAATAGGGCGCCAGCATGCCGCCGGCCCAATGGCTTGTGGATTCCGTCATCGCGGCGTCACTGCGCTCGTGCAAAGTCACCGCGTGACCGGCCTGCGCGAACAATAACGCCTGCCAAGCGCCTGCAATGCCTGCGCCGATGATAGATACGGGGGAATCCCCCCGCGGACTCTTATTCTGGTACATCCCTGTCCCTTCGCCGGTATGACCCGGATCAGGTTCAAAGGGTCACCGCGGTCCCGGATATCGGCCGGAATGGCCAACCCCAAGCGTGCGGTATCTCAGCTCCTCCTCGGAGCACCCCTCGGAACGCGTCTAATGTAAGCAGATGTGCTGAGCTGTCAACGCCGCCTTGCGGCCGTGCCCCTCAGTTGCCGGGGATCTGCTGTGCGTCGGCGTCGACCGCGCTTTCCGGCGTCTCGGCCTGTGCCTGCTCTTTTTGCGATGCGGCGGCGAGCGTCGGGCGGGATTCCCTCTTGGATTCCCTCAGGTGCTGCAGCCGCTGCTGCTTGGCGGCGTAATAGTACCCGCTGGCGTAGTAATGCACGGCGCGGTCGTGGTTGCCGCCGGCGGCACGATAGGCGCCGGCGAGATATTTGATGCCATAGGTGAGGTTGGTTTCGGGGTCGCGCAGGCCCGCCGCATCGCCCTTGTAGCCAAGGCGCGTGCGGTCGCGAGCTTGATCTGCATCAGCCCGATCGCCCCGCCGCGTCCGATCAGGTTCGGCTGATACTTGCTCTCGCGCACGATCACCCGGTGCACCAGCGTATCAGGCACCAGATTGGCCTGGGCATGGCTGGCGACCAGCGCCTCATATTGCGAACGCTGCTGCGCCTGTGCGGGGGAGCCGAGAAGCACCGCGGCAATAGCCACGAGCAAGGTGAGAGCGAAAGGGAATTTCATCGGACGCGATCTCGGCGACGGAATAGTCTGTTCCACTTACGCAACCCGATTGTTGCGGCGGCCGGGCAAGTATGTGGCGAAAACGAGGCGTTATAGGGCGGGCTTTAGTAAAGTCTTAGACGACGATTTGCTGCACGGCGGCAAGCGTCTTGTCGCGCAAATGACTCAAAGCCACCGTAGGATTTTGCATGGCAGGCGCAGGGTTCAGCGCCTATCTGCCGGCAACGATAATTCAAGAAACGACAATCAAAAACCGACCAAGAAAAGTCGACAAAGGGAGACGCGTCATGGCCCATTTTGATTCCGCTGATCTGCCGCGTGGAAATCCTTGCGCACAATGCGGCAAGCCGATCGCGAAGCCGGATTGGGTCGAGCAGGATGGTGGCCGGATATTCTATCTCTGGCATTGCCGCGCCTGCGATTACCGCTTCGAGGCCATTGCGATCTATCCGGAGCACGGCAGCGAGCAGGCGCCGCTGGCCGCCTGAAGTCAGGCCGCCGAGCGCTCCTCTTTTCCGTGTACCGGCAACTCGATCCGCGCAACGAGCCCGTGCGGCTGTTTGTCGTGCAGCGACAACGTCCCGCCATGCGCGAGCACAATCGCGTTGGTGATGGATAGCCCGAGGCCAAAGCCTTCGGACTCGTCCATGTTGCGCGCCTCGTCGCCGCGCACGAACGGCTCCAGCACATCGTGCTTGCGCGCATCCGAAATGCCGGGGCCGTCGTCCTCGACTTCGATGGTGATGCGATCCGGCGCGATGCGGAGCCGGATCGTCGCCTCTGCGCCGAAGCGGACGGCGTTCTCGACCAGATTGGTGACGCTGCGGAGCAGGTCGTCCGGCCGCACAGTGGCCATCGCGTGGGCCGGGCCGTCGTAATTGACCTTGTGGCCCATGTCGGAAAACTGGTCGGTGACGAGCTGCAGGGTGCTGGCGATATCGGTCAGCGTCATCGATTCCAGTTTGCGGTCGTTGCGCAGGAACGACAGCACCGATTCCAGCATCGCGCGCATCTGGTCGAGATCGTGAAGCATGCGGCTGCGATGGGTCTCGTCCTCGATGAATTCGGAGCGCAGCCGCATCCGCGTGATCGGCGTGCGCAGGTCGTGGCTGATCGCGGCCAGCATCTTGGTGCGGTCCTCGATCAGGCCGGTGATGCGCTCGCGCATGCGGTTCAATGCTTTCGCGACCGATCGGATCTCTTCCGGCCCGCGTTCGGGCAGGGGCGCCGCCGCGCCGTCGAGACTGAAACTTTCGGCGGCGCGCGCAAATGATGATAGCGGCGCGGTCAGCGCGCGTGCCGCCCACAGCCCGAGCAGCGTGACGCTGATGACCATGAACAACAGCGTCATCATCCAGGGACCGCCGAGGAACGGCGGCCGGTGCCGATCCGCGAGCAGCCTTGCCGAGATCATCGCGCCGTCGGGCAGGGTGATGCCGATCCTTGGCTCGATCTTTGCGCCGTCGCCCGCCAGCGGAAACAGCCGATAGGCGCCGCCGAGCCGGCGGTAGAGGCCGTGCAATTCGCGCTCATTCAGTTCGCCGGCCGCGGGCGTGGTGCCGGGCGGCAGGCTTTCGACGCCGAGTTGCGGAAAGGCGTTGTTGATGTCAGCAGACAGCCGCGCTCGTTCCGACGCTGCGGCGGCGCCGAGTAGTTGGATTGCGCTGGCGAGCTGGGCATGTCCGCGGTCGCCAAGCGGCTCCGACTGGTCCGGCCGTGAGATGAGGAAGATCGTGGCGATGATGATGTGGATGGCGACGATCGAGGCGACCACCAGCGCCGCGATCTGCCCGCTGATGCCTCTGAGATTGAGGAAGCTGGAGAGCTTCATCGTCAATTGCCCGCCGCGGTCACCGCTTCGACTCTTGGCGTGAACATGTAGCCGCCGGCGCGCACCGTCTTGATCATGGTGGCTTCCTGCGGATCGGGCTCGATCTTGCGGCGGATGCGGCTGACCAGGACGTCGATGGAACGCTCGAACGAGCCGGCGTTGCGCGCGCCTGTGAGGTCGAGCAGGCTGTCGCGCGACAGCACGCGGCCGGGCCGCTCGCAGAAGGTCCGGAGCAGGTCGAACTCGGCGCTGGTCATGGCGACCTTGGCGCCTTCGGGGTTGCGCAATTCGCGCAGGCGGAAATCGATGCGCCAGCCCTGGAATGTCAGCACGGTTGCGCCTTCGATGGCGCTGGCGTTGCGCGCCGCCACCTGCCGCCGCAGCACCGCATTGATCCGTGCCAACAGCTCGCGCGGATTGAACGGCTTCGGCAGATAGTCATCGGCGCCCATCTCGAGGCCGAGGATGCGGTCGACGTCCTCGCCGCGCGCGGTCAGCATGATGATCGGCGTCTGCGAGGTCGCGCGCACCTTGCGGCACAGGCTGAGGCCATCCTCGCCGGGCAGCATGACGTCAAGGATCAGAAGATCGACCCGGTGGTCGGTCATCGCGCGGACCATCTCGCGGCCGTCGCCGGCGGTGGTGACGTTGCAGGCGTTGTTGCGCAGATATTTCGCGATCAGGCTGCGCGTCTCGCGGTCGTCCTCGACGACAAGGATGTTCGGCTGCGGTTGGGCCATGCTGACCTTTTTGTCGATGATTCGGGGTAAGCGGCGAAGATTCTTGTTTCCAAATGTTTCTGACGGCTGCGCGGTAACAGGGGGCAACAGGGCAAAAGGCACTGTTAAGACCGTTAACCCTACCGTCGCGGCGAGTTTCAGGCGTACCTATCAGAATCATTTGGAGCATTCCATGACCGCGATCTCGGCTGCCTCCGGCAGCACCTATCAGTCGCCTTTGCAGCGGCTGCAGGACGAACTGCAGTCCGAAATCAATTCCGGCACCATCAGCTCGTCCGATCAGGACGCGCTGTCGTCAGCGCTGACGGATATCGACGCCTCGATGCAGGCGAGCCGCGCCAGCGATCAGGCCGGCGGCACGCGGCCGTCGCCGGACGAGATGAAGTCCAAACTGGATGATCTCATCAACCAGGAGGTATCCAGCGGCAAGCTGACCAGCGACCAGGCGACCGAATTGCAGGGCGTGTTCAAGGCCGCCTTCGCGCAGGGTCCCGGCGGTAGCCACGGCCCTCACGGCGGCGCCGGCGGGCCACCACCGTCGGATGCTTCAACCTCGACCGATGACGCCAGCACCTCCACCAATTCCGTCAGCGACATCCTGCAGCAGTTCCTGCAGTCGCTGCAGGATTCGCTGTCGGCGTCGTCGTCGTCGAGTTCCTACAATTCGGCCGGCAGCGCGAGCGCATCGGCCAATGGCAGTTCGTTCTCCGCGCTGCTGATCGACTACCAGAGTTAAGCCAAGCTCCTTCCCCGCGAAGAGCGCGTAGCCCGGGTGGAGCGCCAGCGTAACCCGGGGCCGCTTCTCAACGTTGACGCAGGTGTCCCGGGTTGCGCTTCGCTCCACCCGGGCTGCGTGCTTCTGCGAAAAGGGAAGGGTGGCTGTTCCATTTGTGGCGTAGGAACCAGTCGTCGAATGTGGCGTTGAACCTCTCGATCATTTGTGGGGAGGGCCAGATGGCAGCCGACGCCAGCACCAATCCGCATCGGCTCATCGCCAGCGATCGCGTCGAAGGCACTGCGGTGCGGCGGCCGAACGGCGAGATGATCGGCCATATCGAACGGCTGATGATCGACAAGGTCACCGGACAAGTGTCTTACGCCGTGCTCAGCTTCGGCGGATTCTTGGGCCTCGGAACCAATCTGATCCCCTTGCCTTGGGTGCGGTTGCGCTACAACACGCGCTTCGAAGCCTATGAGCTCGACATATCAGATGAAGAGTTGAAACGCGCGCCGTCGTTCCGCGCCGACAAGGATTTCGATTGGGGCGATCGGTCGCAGGAGGCCGAGCTGCATCGCTACTACGGCATACCGCCTTATTGGGGCGGTTTCTGAAGCGCATGTTCATCGCTTCACTCTGAACTTTTCGACTTGGCGCTCCACTTTGTTCGGCGTCGCAAGTTCCGTGCTACTTGATACGGAACGCTTGCTGACGTGACGGGTTTTCTCAGCATCGATTTCGAACTGGAGGATCCGATCATGTTAGCGAAGTATACCATCACTGGTCTCGCGGCTTCGGCCCTGCTTGCAAGCGTCGCGTTCGCGCAAACGCCGAACACGGCGACTGGAGATCGTCCGAGCACTGCGGCGACCACGTCAACCACCGCTCCGTCGTCGTTCCACGGCAACTGGCGCGGGTCGAAAATGGCCGGCCTGAACGTCTATAACGACAGCAACGAGAGCATCGGCTCGATCAACGACATGTTGATGGACAAGAGCGGCAACATCAAAGCGGTCGTGATCGGCGTCGGCGGCTTCCTCGGCGTCGGCGAGCATCTGGTCGCCGTCCCCTTCGAGAAGGTCAAGTTCGTCAACGAGCCGGTTGCCTATACCGGCGCGGCGAATACCGGCGCAAAGCCGGCGAGCGGCGCTGGCTCTTCGACGACCACGGGCGCTGCCACAAGCTCGACCTCGAGCGCCAAGCCGAACCCCTGGTACCCTGATCACGCCGTCTACAACGCGACCAAGGAAGAGCTGAAGGCGATGCCGGAGTTCAAGTACTCGACTGAGTAAGGTTCTCGCCTGCGCAAACAAAACGCGCCCGGTTCTGCCGGGCGCGTTCTTGCATCAGGCCGTGTACTCATAAACTCGCGTGACAGCGATCTTGGTCAATCTCCGCTTTGGCCCACCTCGCGGACTCAACTCGGACATCTCCATAGGTCCGAGGAGGGCCAACAACAATCGATCTTGCAGGCACTGGCCTGGCGTAGGTGCGAAAGATCCGAGAAATGCGAAATAAGGTGCGTTTGCGGTTGGTTACTTGCGCAGGCCCCTCCCCATCGCCTCGTAGATCATCGTCTTCAAGTTCAGTTGGATCCGTCCCCCCTGTGTGGGCGACATCACCATGAAGACTCCCAACATGTCGTCCACGGGATCGACGAAATAGAAACTGCCGCCGGCGCCGTCCCAACGGTATTCACCGAGTGGCCAGTCCGTATTCGGAGGTGGCGAGGTGCGCACGGCGAAGCCAAGACCGAAGCCACTGGTGGGGCCCGGAAAATAGAAGGGATCATGAATGATACCGGTCTCCGGCCCAATCTGATCCGACGTCATCAGTGCGACTGTCTCACGCTTGAGGTACCGCTTGCCGTCGAGTTCACCTCCATTCAGCAGCATTTGCAGGAAGCGGGCGTAGTCCCCTGTGGTCGAGGCCAAGCCCGCTCCACCGGACTCCCAGCGCCGCGGCAATGTAGGATCGGTGATTCCAGCGACTCGAGAGCGATCGACAGGAAATCCCCTGGCGATCAGCGGCCACTTCGCTTTATCCGCGACATAATACACAGTGTCGGACATTCCGAGCGGATCGAACAATCTCTGCTTTTCGAATTGGTACAGCGTCTGCCCCGAGACCACCTCGACGACACGGCCCAGCACGTCGGTTGAATGGCTGTAATTCCAGCGCGTTGCGGGCTGATCGGCAAGCGGCAGCACTGCGATCCGGTCGGCGAAGTCGGCGTTGTTGAAATCCCCCGCATACAACAGAGGATTCGCATAGAGTTTCTGCACCTGGGTCTCGCCGTAGAAGCCGTAGGTGATACCCGAGGTGTGCCGCAATAGATCCCTGATCGTGATCGGGCGCTTCAACGGCTCGAGCTTGAGCGGATACTTTCCTGCTTCGTCGGACATATCGACACCGACCTTGGCTTCCGCAAAGGAATGAATGTATTTCGACACGGAATCGTCGAGAGCCAGCTTGCCTTCGTCGACCAGCATCATCGCCGCAACCGACGTAACGGCCTTCGACATCGAATAGATCTGGAAAATCGTATCCGGCGTCATCGGCAGCCCCGTGTCGGGGTCCCGCACGCCGAAGCATTCGAAATGGACTGGCTTGCCGTGTTGTTGGATCAGCAGGATGCCGCCAGGAATCTTGCCGGTCGTGATCTCATTGCGAATGGTGTCGTCAAGCTGCTTCAGGGCCGCGGGTGAAAGAGTTCCTACAGCCGGCGTTTCGGATTCGGCGCGCAGCTCAAACGCCCAGCCGACGACCAGGGAAATCGCGAACGCTGCCGCGGCAAGGCAGCGCAGTGCGGTGTTTCCGGTTTGCCATCGCTTCATAGACGAGCAGCTTAAGGGTTCGCTGGACGCGCCGGCGTTCCGAAGGCGTCTGCTCCAGCAGCACGCAGAACGTCTCCTACTTGCGGCCGATGACCATATAGCAGCCGACGACGTTTTCCAATTGATTGCCAAGGTCAACCGCGATTCGGGGACGAGCTTCCTGCTCGTTACCCACAACGTGGATCGGTCATGCCGCTGCGATCGGATCCGTCGGGGTGGCGAACGGTCGTATCACTCGCTACGAGTTCCACGTACGACCAGGGTCCTCGTGCGAAAGTGTCCGCTTAGGGCAATCGCGTCATTCTTGGCTTATTCGCCGAATGTCTGCTTATCCCGTAACAGCGGCGGAATAGCGGACATACTGCAACCGCTGCTTGGGGCCCAACAGCAGACATAACGAGATCCGGAACGCTCCGCCACTACGTGGTAAAATCAAGTACGATTTTTCCGATATGCCCGCCTTGCTTCAGCGCTTCAAACGCTGAGCGAGCTTCACGCCACGGAAATACCTTGCAGACAACGGGTTCTATATTGTGCGCGGAGATCGCTTTGCACATGCGCTGAAACATCTCAAGGGAGCCGACGGTAATGCCCCGTACAATCACATTTTTCATGTAAATCGTTCGAACATCGAGCGGCTGAGTCCCTCCTGCCAGCATCCCGACAAGAGAAATTGTGCCTTCCAGACGAACGGCTCGGATGCTTTGTGCGAGTGTTCCGGCACCGCCGACTTCGACGACGAGATCAACACCTTTTCCGCTGGTCAGTTGCAGTGCCTCTGCCGCCCAATCCGGTTTGGAGCGATAATTGATTCCATCGGTAGCGCCCAACGCCTTTGCACGCTCCAGTTTTTCATCTGATGACGAGGTTACGATAGCACGTAGGCCCGCAGCAACGGCGAACTGAAGCGCGAAAATCGATACTCCTCCAGTCCCTTGCAGCAATATGGTCTCGCCGGGAAGTAGGCCCGTGCCGTCCAGAACAGCCCGCCAAGCTGTCAAAGCTGCGCAGGGCAACGTAGCAGCCTGAATATCCGTCAGAAAATCCGGCGGTCGAGCAAGCGCAGATTGCGGCAAAAGGAAATGTTGCTGTCCAACACCGAGTTCCGAAGCACCAAGCATGCTGAGCTTTTCAGGTGCGAGCCGGCCGGATTGCCAAGTCGGAAAGAAGGTAGAGCAAACCCGGTCACCGGGCCTGAGTCCCTTAACATCCTCGCCCACTTCTTCGACAATTCCGCACGCGTCAGATAGCGGCGTATACGGAATCGACGGCCCTGCC
>NZ_PSRR01000201.1 GCF_004296405.1 Bradyrhizobium sp. Leo170 | reverse complement strand
CCGGAATCTCGAGATTCCGGGTTCGCGCTCACGCGCACCCCGGAATGACAGCAAGAGCTACGCCGCGCCGTCGCGGATCGGTGGTTGGAACGAAAGCGCGGTGTCCCAGGGGAAGAAGATCCAGGTGTCCTGCGACACCTCGGTGATGAAGGTGTCCACCAGCGGCCGGCCCTTCGGCTTGGCGTAGACGGTGGCGAAATGGGCGTCAGGCATCATCTCGCGCACCATCTTGCCGGTCTTGCCGGTGTCGACAAGGTCGTCGACGATCAGGAGCCCCTTGCCGGTGCCATTGCCGAGCTTGGCGGTTGTTTCCGAAATGCCCTTCAGAACCTGAAGGTCGCCCTGCTTGGTGTGGTCGTAGCTTGCGATGCAGACGGTGTCGATCACGCGCACGCCGAGTTCGCGCGCCACGATCGCCGCCGGAACCAGGCCGCCGCGGGTGATCGCGATCACCGCCTTGAACGGCCCGACCTCATTGAGCCGCCAGGTCAGTGCCCGGCAGTCCCGGTGGAACTGGTCCCAGGACACCGGGAAGGCCTTGCCTGCCCGTTCCTGCGCGCTCAGTGCGTCCCCTGTCATCGGGTCCTCCTATGTCTTCGGATCTAGGCGCGATTGTCGATCGCGGTATTACGTCTCCTGGCGATCAACAACACGATCAAATCGAATGCTGCCACGATCAGCCAAGTGAGCATGAGAGGGACGGTCAAGAAATGCAGAGCAACGCTTACCAGAAACAATCCAGCTGCCTTGCTGCCGCATCCCTCCCATTTTAAATCAATCACGATGCAGCCGCCGAACCAAGCGTGGATCGCAAAGCCGGCTACAACAAGTGAAGGCAGGAGGAGAACGACAAGGAAAATCCTGCGAACCCATATCATCGCCTTGCACCGCTCGATCGCCGGATCGGCCGACTACCTGACCACGTTGAGTCCTGCCAGCATCTCCTTCACTGCGCCCATTGCGGCGGCGAGCTTGTCCGGGTCGCGGGAGCGGACGACCAGATTGGTGTTCGGCCGCTGCTCTTCGTCCATGAACGGATAGCTGCCGATGATGGTCTCGGGATGGGCGATGGCGATCTCCCTTAAGGGTCCGCCGATGTCGCCTTCCCGCGCATTGGCGCGGACCGAATCGGACAGCATCCGCACGCCCGATTTCAGCCTCGGCGCGACGATATCCATCATCGCCTGCATGATGGTCGGGATGCCCGCCATCACGACGACATTGCCGAGCTTGAAGCCGGGCGCGAGGATGGTCGCGCTCTGGATCAGTTCGGCGCCATCAGGGATGCGTGCCATGCGCAGCCGCGCCTCGTTCAGGTCCTGGTCGCTCCAGCGCTCGCGGAAGCGCGCCACCACCTCCGGATGGTGATCGATCCCGACGCCGAACGCCCTTGCGACGCTGTCGGCGGTGATGTCGTCATGGGTCGGGCCGATGCCACCGGTGGTGAAGACGTAGCTATAGCGATGGCGCAGCGCATTCAGGGCTGCGACAATGTCGTCCTCGTCGTCGGCGACGACGCGCACTTCCTTCAGGTCGATGCCGATATTGGTCAGGTATTCGGCGATGAAGCCGATATTCTTGTCCTTGGTCCGGCCGGACAGGATCTCGTCGCCGATCACCAGAAGGCCAGCCGTGACGATCTCGCTCATGGTCTCTTTCCTCACCCTTTTCCGCCCCCAGGCCCTGCCGACGCAGCGCCTTGAAGTCGCGGGTCTTTGCTGCCGAAATAAGCAGGTGGCAGCCGGTTTTTCGAGCAGCCCCTTGAGACACCCATACCAAATGTCGCCAGCCAATGCATATCCCGCTGGCCCGCCCCTTGCTACCATCCCGTCAAGTCATGCACTGTGGCGTATGGCTTCGGAGGACGTTCGGGATTTATGGCAGTTGCATTCGATGAGATGAACGGCCAGGGCGGCGCCGAAATCCGCCAGGCCTACCAGGAGCTCTCCCGCTGGTTGTCGGAGACGCCGCCGGATGCGCTGGAATATCGCCGCCAGGAGGCGGAGCTCCTGTTCCGCCGGATCGGCATCACCTTTGCGGTCTATGGCGATGCCGAAGCCCAGGAGCGGCTGATCCCCTTCGACGTGATCCCCCGCATCCTGTCGGCCAAGGAATGGACGCTCCTGGAAAAGGGGCTGAAGCAGCGCGTGCTCGCCCTCAACATGTTCCTGCGCGACATCTATCACGGCCGCGACATCCTGCGCGCCAATATCATCCCGGAAGACATGATCTTCCAGAATCCGGTGTTCCGCCCGGAGATGAACGGCCAGGACGTGCCGCACGATGTGTATGTGCATATCGCCGGCATCGACATCATCCGGACCGATCCGGAAAACTTCATCGTATTGGAGGACAACGCGCGCACGCCCTCGGGCGTGTCCTACATGCTGGAAAACCGCGAGATCATGATGCGGCTGTTTCCGGACCTGTTCGCCCGTCACCGTGTCGCGCCGGTGGAGCGCTATCCGGACGAGCTGTTGGCGGCGCTGCGCTCGGTCGCGCCGCGTGGTGCCGCGGCCGAGCCGACGGTGGCGCTGATGACGCCCGGCATCTACAACTCAGCCTATTACGAACATTCTTTCCTCGCCGACAAGCTCGGCATCGAACTCGTCGAAGGGCGCGACCTCATCGTCAAGAACGATGAAGTCTTCATGCGCACGACCGAGGGGCTGAAACGCGTCGACGTGATCTACCGCCGCGTCGATGACGATTTCCTCGACCCCCTCACCTTCCGCCCGGACTCCGCGCTCGGCGTGCCCGGGCTGATGTCGGCCTATGCCGCCGGCAATATCACGCTCGCCAATGCGGTCGGGACCGGGATCGCCGACGACAAGGCGATCTATTCCTACATGCCCGACATCGTGAAATTCTATCTCTCCGAAGAGCCGATCCTGAAGAACGTGCAGACCTGGCGCTGCCGCGAGCCGCAGGATCTTGCCTATGTGCTCGACCATCTCGACGACCTCGTCGTGAAGGAAGTGCACGGCTCCGGCGGCTACGGCATGCTGATCGGGCCGGCCGCGACGAAAGCAACCATCGAGGCGTTCCGCGACAAGCTCAAGCGCGAGCCCGAAGGCTTCATCGCCCAGCCGACATTGGCGCTGTCGACCTGCCCGACCTGCACCGAAAAAGGGCTGGCGCCGCGCCACGTCGATCTGCGCCCGTTCGTGCTGACCGGCAGCGAGCGCGTCACCATCGTGCCGGGCGGGCTGACGCGGGTGGCGCTGAAGGAAGGCTCGCTCGTGGTCAATTCCAGCCAGGGCGGCGGCACCAAGGACACCTGGATATTGGACGAGTAGAGGGTTTAGCTTTCGCATGCTGTCGCGCACCGCCGAAAACCTGTACTGGCTCGCCCGCTATGTCGAGCGCGCGGAATATCTCGCGCGCACCATCGACGCCACCTTGCGCGTCACGGCGCTGCCGGCCGCCTATATCGGCAAGACCAACGAATGGGATTCGGCGCTGATGACCGCCGGCGTCGGCCAGAGTTTTTACAACCACTACCAGGAAGCCAACGAGGCGAACGTCGTCGAATATCTGTCGTTCGCATCAGACAATCCTTCCTCGATCAAGAACTGCATCGAGGCGGCCCGGCTCAATGCGCGCTCGGTGCGGACAGCGCTGACCAGCGAGATGTGGGACACCATCAATGCCGCCTGGATCGAGCTGCAGGCGGTGTGGTCCAAGGGCACCGGAAATCGAGAGGATCTGGCAAAGTTCCTGCGCTTCGTGCAGGAGACATCGCTGCGTTTCGACGGCTCGGCCTATCGGACCATGCTGCGCAATGATGCCTATTGGTTCTCGCGGCTGGGCGTGCATCTGGAGCGCGCCGACAACACCGCGCGCATTCTCGACGTGAAATATCACGTGCTGCTGCCCGAGGAAGAGCATATCGGCGGCCCGCTCGACTATTACCAGTGGACCTCGATCCTGCGCTCGGTGTCGGCGCTGACGGCCTATCACTGGGTCTATCGCGAGACGCTCAAGCCCTGGCTGATCGCCGACCTGTTGATCCTCAACGACACGCTGCCGCGGTCGCTGGCGAGCTGCTACGGCAACCTGGTGCGCAACCTCGACCAGATCGGCGTCGCCTATGGCCGCCAGGGTGCCGCCCAGCGCCATGCCCGCGGCATCCGCAACAGGCTTGAGCACAGCCATATGGACGATATCTTCCAGCACGGCGTGCATGAATTCATCCAGGAGTTCATTGCAGACAATTCACGCCTGGGTGAGATCATAACGAGGCAATATCTGATTTAATGGGCTAAGATGCCCGCAGCCACACGCCCGCCCGTCCTGGCCGGGCTTGTCCCGGCCATCCACGTCTTGCTATGCCGGCCAAGTGATGAGGACGTGGATGCCCGGGACAAGCCCGGGCATGACGATCCCAACCTGATGTTGGTACGCCATGCGCCTGCGAATTGCCCACACCACGACCTATCGCTACGAGCCCCAGGCTTCCGGCGTGATCCAGATCCTCCGGATGACGCCGACGAGCCATGACGGTCAGTACGTCGCGGACTGGCAGATCGACGTCTCGACCGACTCCAGGCTCGACACGCATGAGGATGCGTTCGGCAATGTCACGCATGTGCTGACCCACGGCCCGCTCGCCGACCTCACCATCCATTGCGAGGGGCAGATCGAGACCCACGACACCGGCGGCGTGCTGCGCGGCACCGACGAGCGCTTTCCGCCAAGCCTGTTCCTGCGCTCGACCGCGCTGACCGAGGTCAATCCGGCGATGGCCGCCCTCACCCGCGAGTTGCGCTCGGAGGCCGATGGCGATGTGCTCGGGTTCCTGCATGCGCTGATGGTGCAAATCTACGAGGGCTTGGCGTTCGACGAGGACCCGACCAACAGCGGCACCACGGCGGCGGAAGCGTTCGCGCTGAAGCGCGGCGTGTGCCAGGACTACGCGCATATCTTCATCACCTGCGCGCGCTCCGGCGGCGTGCCGGCCCGCTTCGTCTCCGGCCACTTCTTCCGTTCCGACGGCACGGTCAACCAGGCCGCCGGCCATGCCTGGGCGGAAGCCTATGTGCCTGGTCTCGGCTGGATTGGCTTCGATGCCGCCAACGGCATCTGCACCACCGATGCCCACGCCCGCGTCGCCGTCGGTCTCGACTATCTCGGCGCCGCCCCGGTGCGCGGCACCCGTTATGGCGGCGGCACCGAGACGCTCACCGTCGCAGTCAAGGTCGAGCAGGCCGGCCGTCCCGGCCAATGGCAATCGCAATCGCAGTCGCAGTGAGAGACGCAGGCAGGCCCTCATCGATTCGCGCATCGTTGAACTACTCTCGCGCGACCAAGATTTCCCGCGATAGCTACCAACTATTCCCAACCAGATAGTTGAAATGAGCACAGCGATACCTGCAAGGCAGCAAAGTGTTGCGGTCAATTTGCAACAGCTTGCGGCATTTCAGCGCGATTGTATCTCGTCTGATGTTCTCGCGTGCGAGTACGTGTGTGCCAGATTCAAAAGCATCGCCGATCAGTTAGCCGATATATTCGAAGCCTTCTAAGAATCGTCCCGCATCCGGTTTCGAAAGATTCAAAAACGCGACAACTCGACGCGGACAGTGTCGACACCTAAGACGCGTGCGGGTGCGAACGTCGCGTGAGGTCAAGGATCAACTCCGCCAGCGCAGCGATCGCCGGATGGGGCACTGACATGCATTGGACTGCACACGATCTCGCACGTCGTGTTATTTTGTTTTCGCAATTTAACGTATTCAATGGTTCTGCAAGCATGCTGGCGCTCGGCGCCCTGCTGCTCTCGGGTTCGCCCGTGGACGCGCAGACCGCCGGCCAATCCGGAGCGTCTCCATTGCCGCCCGTGACGGTCGATGCGCCGACGCGCCCGCAGCGCGCGGCACCGCAACGCAGGGCGGCCGCTTCGCGGAGTGGAGCGAGCCAGCGCCGCGACCGGCAAGCCGC
Source organism: Bradyrhizobium sp. Leo170 (assembly GCF_004296405.1). GTDB lineage: Bacteria > Pseudomonadota > Alphaproteobacteria > Rhizobiales > Xanthobacteraceae > Bradyrhizobium. Next base: position 9,695 of record NZ_PSRR01000201.1, on the reverse strand, counting down.
CAATCCTTCGGCGCAATCGCAGTCAAGGCCTGCGACGGTCTCAATCGCGGAGCGCGTCAACGCCGGCACCAACGGCTTCGTCGCCAGCCGCGCCTCCGGCGCCACCAAGACCGACGCGCCGATCATGTCGACGCCGGGCTCGGTCGCCGTCATCACCCGCAGCGAGATGGATGTTCGCCAGGCGCAGAGCATCCGAGATCTCCTGCGCTACGCGCCCGGCATCTATTTCAGCAACGATACCGACTTCCGCTTCCAGCCGGTCAAGGCGCGTGGCTTCGACGTCGAGCAATATCTAGACGGGCTGCGCCTGCAGGGCGGACCGTTCGGTACGCCGCGCGTCGATCCCTATCTGCTCGAGCGCGCCGAGCTCATCACCGGCCCGGTGTCGATCCTCTACGGCGCGGCTTCGCCCGGCGGCATCCTCAACCTCGTCAGCAAGCGCCCGACTGAAAATCCATTCGGCGAGGTCCAGCTGCAAACCGGCACATTCGACCGCATCCAGGGCGCGTTCGACGTCGGCGGCCCCGTGGACAAGGAAAAGACCCTGCTCTACCGCGTCACCGGCATCGGACTTAGCGCCAACACCCAGGTCGACAATATCGGCGAGGAGAAATACGCGATCGCGCCGGCCTGGACCTGGCGGCCGGATATCGACACCACCATCACCTTCCTCACGAGCTATCGGCAGGACCCGAAGGGCGGCGCCTTTGCGCTGCTGCCGATCCAGGGCACGCTGGTGCCGGGCACCTATGGGCAAATTCCCCGGAACTTCTTCGCCGGCGACTTCAACTATGAGAGCCTGAAATACAAGCAGGCGACCATCGGCTACGAATTCGAACACCGCTTCGACGACATCTTCACGGTGCGCCAGAACGTGCGCTATCTGCACAACGAGCTCAATTACATCGAGGTGCAGCCCGGCGCGTTCACGACGACGGGCGCCGGCCCCACCCTTCGGCTAGCGACGGCCGCACCATCACGCGGAGCTATTTCTCGACCAACGAAAACCTCAACACCTTCGCGGCAGACAACCAGCTTCAGGCCAAGTTCAACATGGGCCCGCTGCAGCACACCGTGCTCGCCGGCTTCGACTATCAGCGCTTCGACTTCAACAACCTGGCGCGCTACGCTCCGACCAACACGCTTAACATCCTGACGCCGAACTACACGCAGAACATCGCGGTCCCGACGTCGGCGTTCCAGAACATGGACCAGCACCTCGAGCAGCGCGGGGTCTATGTGCAGGACGAGGCGAAGCTCGGGAAGCTGACCGTGCTCGGCGGCATCCGCTACGACTGGGCCGAAGGCAATACGCTCAATCTCGGCACGCGCGTCCTCAACAATGACGAGAAGTCGAGTGGCCGTATCGGCGCGATCTATAATTTTGACGTAGGCGTCGCGCCCTATGTCAGCTATTCGACCTCGTTCCAGCCGACCAGCGTCGGCTTGCTGTCCAACGGCCAACCCTATAAGCCGACTATCGGCGAACAGGTCGAGGCTGGCGTCAAGTACCAGCCGGTGGGCTACAACCTGATATTCACCGCGGCAGTCTACGACCTGAAGCAGCAGAACGTGGTGAGCGCGATTGCCGGCCCTGGCATCCCGCCCAACACCAACGCCCAGGTCGGCGAGGTCACCTCGCGCGGCTTCGAGGGATCGGTGGTCGGAAGCCCCCTGCCCGGCCTGAGCCTGCGCGGGCAATACTCCTACCTCGACAACCGGATCGCCGCGCCACTGGACGTCAATTACGGCAAGGTGCTCGCCAACACGCCGATGCACACGGCCTCGCTCTGGGCCAACTACGTGGTGCAGAATGGTCCGGCAGTCGGCTTCGGCTTCGGCGGCGGTGTCCGCTACATGAGCGAGATGTACACGACCAACGCCAACAATCTCACCGTGCCGACCATCGTCGCAAACAGCCCCCTGCTGGCCAACATCATTCCCGCCAGCACGACCTTTGACGCGGCGCTGTCCTATGATTTCGGAATGCGGTTCAATGAGCTGAAGGGGTTGAGCGCGGCGCTGAACGTCAACAACGTGTTTGACCGCAGCTACGTCTCGGTCTGCACGGCGGGCGGCTGTCGCTGGGCGGTCGGCCGCACGGTGTTGGCAACAATGAGCTACCGATGGTGATGGGATGACCGCACGATCCGTGAAATGGTGGTCGCTGGTCCATAAATGGACCAGCCTTGTCTGCACGCTGTTCATGCTGATGCTGTGCATCACGGGTCTGCCGCTGATCTTTCACGATGAGATCGACGACCTGTTTAAGCCGGAGATCGCCGCGCGCGAACTTCCACCCGATACCCCGGAAGCCTCGCTGAGCAGGCTGATTGACGCGGCAAAGGCGCGCCATCCGGAACGCTACGTCCAAATCCTGAACTGGGACGACGACCACGCCAATGTCGTCAACGTCTTCCTGTCGCAGACGCCGGTGCCACCGCCGGGACAGCGCTTCTTGAAGCTGTCCTTCGATGCGCGGACCGCCGAGATCCTCGCCGAAGACGCGCAGCAAGGCGGGCTGATGCGGACCATCCGCATCTTCCACCGCGACATGCTGATGGGATTGCCGGGCGAGTTGTTCCTCGGCGTCATGGGCTTGTTGTTCGTGACCGCCGTCGTCTCCGGCGTCATGCTCTACGCGCCATTCATGCGCCGGCTCGATTTCGGCGAGGTGCGACGCGCCCGCGCGCGGCGGACCAAATGGCTCGACCTGCACAATCTGATCGGCGCCGTGACCCTGGTGTGGGCGTTCGCCGTCGGCCTCACCGGCGTCATCAACACGATATCGCTGCCGCTGTTCAACGCCTGGCGTGCGCAGGTGATGCCGGAATTGATCGCGCCGTATCTCGGCAAGCCGCCGCTGCTGAAATTCGCTTCCATCGATGACGTCGTTGCCACCGCGCGCCAAGCGCTCGGCGACAACACGCCCGTCAGCCTCGTGCTGCCGACCGAAGCGCCGTTCGGCACGCCGCGCCACTTCATCGTCTGGACCAAGGGATCGACGCCGATCACCTCGCGCTTGTTCACGCCGGTGCTGGTCGATGCAGAGACCGCGCAACTCGTCACCGCGAAGGGATTGCCGTGGTACTTGCGGACACTGCAGGTGTCGCGCCCGCTGCATTTCGGCGATTACGGCGGCCTGCCGCTCAAGATCATCTGGGCGCTGCTCGATCTCGCCACCATCGTCGTGCTCGCGAGCGGCATCTATCTCTGGCTCGGCAAGCGCAGGCCGGCCGGCGCAGCAAGGCAAGCCCCGGCCCGGTCGGCCGCAGCGGCGGCATCGTGAATCGTCTCCGCTGGACCGTCGACCGAGATCGCCGCACGCCCGACTCGCGGAAACGTTAGCGCCGCGTTACAGCCGTAATTCAGAGCGACCGCGCTGAAACCATGCGGTAGCGCCGCGTCTCCATTCTCTCCTGCGACACCTTTGCCGCAAGAGAGGTCGAGACAGATGCTCCATCAAGACCAGTTTCGTGACCTTCGTACCCTGACGGCGCCGGACAGCAACAAGACCGTGCTCGCCGGTATCCGGAAATTGGCTCCCGAGATCGCGGCTCGCGCCGCCGAGATCGAAGCCGCACGCTGCGTCCCGCCCGACCTGATCGAGCGGCTGAAATCGATCGGCATCTTTCGGTTGTTCGTGCCGAGAGGCTATGGCGGAATGGAACTTGCCCTGCCGGAAGGGTTGGAGGTCATCAGGGCTCTCGCCCGGCTTGACGGTTCGATCGGGTGGATCGCGATGGTGGCTGGCGGGGGCAGTCTTTTCGCGACCTGGGGAGCACGTGAAACCTACGAGCGCATCTATCGGAACGGACCGGACGTACCCATCTGCGGATCCGCGCAGCCGGCTGGAACGGCCGAGCCTAGGGCGGGCGGCTTCCGGGTGAGCGGCCGATGGCCATTCGCGAGCGGCTGCAAGCACGCCGAGTGGATGGCTGGGTTCTGCATCATGACCGACGAAAACGGCAAACCGCTCGCCGGTCCGCACGGGCAGCCGGTGGTTCGCGGCTTTGCGTTGCCGGCGCAGAACTGGGAAATCGAGGATACCTGGCATGCGGCCGGTCTCAAGGGAACCGGCAGCCATCACATTGTGCTGCGCGATGTACTGGTTCCCGAGGCCAACTTCTTCGATGTCGAACGCGGCAAGCCTTGCGTGCCGGGTCCGCTCTATCCGGCGGTCAGGCAATTGGTGCCGATATTTCACGGTGCGGTCGCCGTCGGCATAGCTGAAGGCGCCGTCGACGAATTGGTGGCGCTGGCCCATGCGGGACGGCAGCAGTTCCGGGCAATCACGCCGATGCGCGACTCCGAGATATTCCAGTTGGAGCTTGGCCGCATTTCCGCTGATGTCAGGGCAGCGCAGGCCTTTTGCGAGGCGCAGACCGCAAGCCTTTGGCACCACGCCTTGGCGGGAACGCTGAACGACGAAGGCCTTGTCGTCGAGAGCACGCAGGCCGCGACCTGGATCGCGGCCACCTGCGTTCGGATCGTCGACGCGTGTTTCGCGCTTGCCGGAAGCAGTGCAGTCTATGAGACCTCGCCGCTGCAGCGGCGCTTGCGCGACATGCACGTCGCCGCCCAGCACGCCGCCGTGCAGCAACGGCAATATGTCGCCGTTGGCAAGCTGCTCTTGGCACGCTCGGCGCAGGATGCCGGACAGACATGATGGTGATAGGCTAGAGCGTTTTCGAGCGAAGTGGACACCGGTTCGCGTGAAGAAAACGCGTCAAAACAAGAATCTAGAGCTTCGGTTCTGATTCAATCAGAACCGAAAATGCTCTAGGCGGAATAGCTGTCGGCCTTCAGGAGCGTTCATCAATCATGGATCTGAACCGGCGTCACTTCATCGTCGCCGCTCTCGCCAGCTTGGCGGCGCTCAACCGCGCCGCTGCCGCCGAGCGGTGGAAAAGCCTGCCTGCGACGCCGGCGCCGGTCGCAGGACGCAGCGCGCGAGCGCAGGTGAACGGCATCAGCCTGTATTACGCCGAACTCGGCGAAGGAAGCCCGGTGGTCTTTCTCCATGGCGGGCTTTCCAACTCCGATTATTTCGGTCTGCAGGTGCCGGAGGTCGCGCGCAGGCATCGCGTCATTCTGGTCGACAGCCGCGGCCATGGCCGCAGCACGCGGAATGCGCAGCCGTTCGGATACGATCTGATGACGGACGATGTCGTCGCGCTGCTCGATCACCTGCAGCTCCCGCGTGCGGCGATCGTCGGCTGGAGCGACGGCGCCATCATCGGACTCGATATGGCGATGCGCCATCCCGATCGGGTCAGTCGCGTGTTTGCGTTCGGCGCCAACACCCAGACCTCGGGCCTGAAGCCGGACGTAGACAAGGATCCGACCTTCGCGCAGTTCATCGCGCGCGCAAAGACCGAGTATGAGCGCCTCTCGCCGACGCCTGGGGAATTCGACCAGTTCCTGCACCAGATCGAGAAGATGTGGGAGACCCAGCCGAACTGGACCGACGAGCAGTTGCGCGCGATCCGCACCCCCGTGCTGATCGCGGACGGCCAGTATGACGAGGGCATCAAGCGCGAGCATACCGAATACATGGCCGCGACCATTCCCGGCGCCGGCCTGCTCATCCTTCCCAATGTCAGCCACTTCGCGTTCCTGCAGGATCCTGCGCTGTTCAACGCGGCGCTGCTCGATTTTCTGGAAGGCTAGCGCGACGTCCTCACCTCCCCTGGGGAGGTCGGATCGCATCGCCAGATGCGATCCGGGTGAGGGCTCTCTCCCCACGGAAAGTCCCATCGTGGAGACACCCTCACCCCCGGCCCTCCCGGAGCGAGCTTTGCTCGTCTCTCCCGCAAGCGGGAGAGGGAGAGCAGCTTCCATCGCGGAGGCAATGCCGTTCCCTGGGGAATTGGGGTTGGATCACATCCCGAAATTGGCTACTAGTTTGGCGCCGAGACGTTCGGACTTTCGGGGACGGAAATGACCTATTGCTGCGGAATCCTGGTGCGCGACGGGCTCGTCATGATCGCCGACACCCGCACCAATGCCGGTCTCGACAATGTCTCCACCTTCCGCAAATTGCACATCTTCTCCCAGCCCGGCGAACGGATCATGGCGATCGCCAGCGCCGGCAATCTCGCCATCAGCCAGTCGGTGCTGTCGACGCTGACGGAAGGCATGGAAGACCCTGAAACCGGAGAGGTCGAGACGCTCCTGAACGCGCCGACCATGTTCCAGGCCGCGCAGCGCATCGGCCGTGCCATCCGCGCAGTGCACGCGACCGAAGGCGAGGCGCTGAGGTCGGAAGACGTCTCTTTCGATGTCTCGTTCTTGTTCGGCGGCCAGATCAAGGGCTCGCGGATGCGGTTGTTCATGATCTACACTGCCGGCAACTTCATCGAATGCACCACCGACACGCCCTACCTGCAGATCGGCGAACACAAATACGGCAAGCCGGTGCTCGACCGCGCCATGCACTACGATGTCGAGCTCTATGAGGCGCTGAAGACCGGATTGATCTCGATGGATTCGACGATGCGCTCCAACCTCGGCGTCGGCCTGCCGATCGACGTGCTGGTGGTGCGCAACGACGCCTGCGAGGCCGACCTCAATCACCGGATCGAGGCGGGCGAACCCTATTTCCACGATCTCCGCTCGCGCTGGTCGGCGGCGCTCCGCGCGGCGCATCGGAATATCCCGAGACCGCCGTACAAGACCGAAACTGAATCCAAGAAACAATAAGGAAGGAAACGATGGCCGAAGCAGGAAAGAGAATAGCTGTGGTTACCGGAGCCGGCACCGGCGTCGGACGCGCCGCATCGCTGGCGCTGATCAATGCCGGCTTCACCGTGGTGCTGGTCGGGCGGCGGCTGGACATGCTGCAGGAGACGCAGAAGCTCGGTGGCGATGCCAGCAAGAGCCTGTGCGTGCCGGCGGACATGACCGATCCCGCCTCGATCGCGGCCCTGTTCGCCAAGGTGACGGACACCTATGGCCGGCTCGACCTGCTCTTCAACAATGCAGGCATGGGCGCGCCGCCGGTGAACTTCGAGGATTTGCCGCTGGCGCAGTGGCAGGCGGTGCTGAACACCAACCTCACCGGCCCGTTCCTGTGCACCCAGCACGCCTTCCGCATCATGAAGGACCAGACCCCGCGCGGCGGGCGCATCATCAACAACGGCTCGATCTCCGCGCACGCGCCGCGGCCGTTCTCCGCCGCCTACACCGCGACCAAACACGCGATCACCGGCCTGACCAAGGCGTCCAATCTCGATGGCCGCATGTACGACATCGCGGTCGGCCAGATCGACATCGGCAATGCCGCGACCCCAATGACCGACCGCATGGTCGACGGCGTGCTGCAGCCCGACGGCCGCAAGATGCCGGAGCCGCGGATGGACGCGAAGGCGGTCGGCGATGCCGTGGCCTACATGGCCAACCTGCCGCTCGACGCCAACGTGCTGTTCATGACGGTAATGGCAAGCAAGATGCCGTTTGTGGGGCGGGGTTAAGCGCCCCCGCTCTCACCGTCATTGCGAGCGAAGCGAAGCAATCCACCTCTCCACTCGCGGAGACAGTGGATTGCTTCGTCGCTTTGCTCCTCGCAATGACGGTGGCGGAAGCGGCGTCCACAGAAACAACATCCAGAACAAAGGAAGTTCACCGCACCCGAACGGAGCGGCATTGCACTTGCAGATCGTGCTGCCATAATCGTTCGGGAGATCTGTGAATGTTACAACTGCAATCGGCGTTCGGGGTGGTGGCGCTGCTCCTGATCGCCTGGGCGTTCAGCGAGAAGCACCGCGCGGTGTCGGTCCGGCAGGCGATCGTCGGACTAATCGTGACGCTGCTCACCGCGCTGGTGCTGATCAAGGTGCCGCTGGTGGCATCCGCTTTCGGCGCGATCAACGAGGCCGTCGGCGTCATCGCCGCTGCCTCGCGCGCCGGCACCTCCTTCGTGTTCGGCTATGTCGGCGGCGCGCCGCTGCCGTTCGACCTCAAGGCACCGGGCGCGGACTTCATCCTCGCCTTCCAGGCGCTGCCGATCGTGCTCGTCATGAGCGTACTGACCACGCTTCTGTTCTACTGGCGTGTGCTGCCGCCGATCGTGCGCGGCATGGCCTGGCTGTTGGAGCGGACGCTCGGCGTCGGCGGCGCGGTCGGGCTCTCCACCGCAGCCAACATCTTCCTCGGCATGGTGGAAGCACCGCTGTTCATCCGGCCCTATCTTGCACAGCTCACCCGCGCCGAATTGTTCCTGGTGATGACGGGCGGCATGGCCGGAATCGCCGGCACCGTGCTGGTGCTCTACGCCACCCTGCTGGCGCCGCTGATCCCGGATGCCGCGGCGCATTTCGTCATCGCCTCCGTGTTAGGGGCGCCGGCAGCGATCCTGGTCAGCCTGATCATGGTGCCGGAGACGCCCGATCAGCGCACCGGCGGATCGCTCGAACCCGGAACCTCCAGCGATCCCGAGATGCACGCGTCCTCGACGATGGATGCCATCGTCAAGGGCACCGCGGCCGGGCTTGAACTGTTGCTCAACATCGTCGCGATGCTGCTGGTGCTGGTGGCGCTGGTCTATCTCGTCAACGCGATGCTCGGGATCCTGCCGGAGATCGGCGGCGCGAAAATTTCGCTGCAGCGCCTGCTTGGCTACGTCATGGCGCCGGTGTGCTGGCTGATGGGCCTGCCGTGGTCGCAGGCCATCACCGCGGGAAGCCTGATGGGCACCAAGACCGTGCTGAACGAATTGATCGCCTATGTCGATCTGTCGAAGCTTCCCACCGGCGCGCTGGATCCGCGCTCGCGCCTGATCATGCTCTATGCGATGTGCGGCTTCGCCAATTTCGCAAGCCTCGGCATCATGATCGGCGGCCTCAACACGATGGCGCCGACGCGGCGCGAGGAGATCAATGCGCTCGGCCTGAAGTCGATCGTATCGGGCACGCTGACGACCTGCCTGATGGGCGCGATCGTGGGGATGTTGACCTGACCTGTCATTCCGGGGCGTCCGAAGGACGAACCCGGAATCCATTTCACCACTTGCGCTTGCGGCCCGATGGATTCCGGGTTCGCGCTGCGCGCGACCCGGAATGACAGCGGTGGTTAGGTCGTCAACTCCACCGTCTTGAACTCAGCCGGCAGGATGATCTCGAGCAGTTCGACATCGTCGGAATAATCGAGGATCATGTGCCTGATCTTCGGCGGCTGGGTCCAGGCGCTGCCTTGCTGCATCAACGTCTCGCCCTGCCCTTCCATGTAGGTCTTCACCCAACCCTTGAGCACATAGACCATCTGGAATTGGACGTCGTGGTAATGCAGCTTCGACACCTCTTCCGGATTGCACGGCCCGATCAGCCGGATCACATGCGCCTGCGCGAGCCCGTGCGAGGCGTCAGCAATTCCGAGATCGCGATATTGCGCATAAGCGCGTAGCCCATCGGCCTTGAAGTCTTCCTCGCGATGATGGCTGATCGCGATACGCTGCTTCGGCCGCGCCTTGTGCGCCGCCTTGGATACGCGGCCCTTGGACTTGATCGCCTTGCGGGCGGTGGATTTGGCGGCGGTCTTGTGGCCGATCCACTTCTTCCGGACCGCCGTCTTGGCTGCGGGTCTTGATGCCGCCTTCTGTTTGGCCATGGCGTGCCTCCCTATTGCAGGCGTCCGCGACGCGGACGCGTCGGAGGGAACGTTACCACCGTTCCGCCCGGCGGCAATCGGTCTTGGCG
>NZ_PSRR01000200.1 GCF_004296405.1 Bradyrhizobium sp. Leo170 | reverse complement strand
TCTAGAGCATGATCCGGAAAAGTGGGCTCCGGTTTTCCGAAAAGATCATGCTCAAACAAGAATGAATTCTCGCCGAACGCGGGCACCGACAACGCCGCCGGTCGCATCAACCAGAATCATTTCATTTCTGCCGGGGAAACATCATGGGGGCACCATCTCGCGCCGTGCGGCTGATCGCGCCGCTTGGTCTTGCGACGCTGTTGTCGGCGACGCCGGCGCGTGCGGAGACGTCGGCCATCAACGCCGCCGACACCGCCTGGATGATCGTTGCCACCGCGCTGGTGCTGATGATGACGATCCCGGGGCTCGCGCTGTTCTATTCCGGCATGGTGCGCAAGAAGAACGTGCTGGCGACGATGGCGCAGAGCCTGTCCGCAGTCGCGATCGTCTCGATCCTCTGGGTGATGTTCGGCTACTCGCTCGCCTTCGTCGGTGATGGGCCATGGATCGGCACGCTCGACCGCTGGTTTCTCGCCGGCATGACCATGGACGGCGTCAATCCGGCGGCGAAGACGATCCCGGAAGCGCTGTTCATGCTGTACCAGATGACGTTTGCGATCATCACCGTGGCGCTGGTGGCAGGCTCGGTCGCCGATCGCATGCGCTTCTCGGCCTATCTCTGGTTCTCCGTCGGCTGGTTCATCTTCGCCTATATTCCGCTCGCACATTGGGTGTGGGGCGGCGGCTTCCTCGCCAATCTTGGCGTGCTGGATTTCGCTGGCGGGCTCGTGGTGCATCTTTCGGCCGGCGTCAGCGGTTTGGTCGCGGCGCAAGTGTTGGGGCGGCGCCACGGCTATGGCAGCGAGAACCTGTCGCCATTCGACCTGTCGCTCGCGGTGATCGGCACCGGACTGCTTTGGGTCGGCTGGTTCGGCTTCAATGGCGGATCGGCGCTTGCCGTGAATTCGCGCGCGGTGATGGCGATCATCGCCACGCATCTTTCCGCCTGCGCCGGCGCGCTGACCTGGGGCGCGATCGAATGGGCGACGCGGCGCAAGCCGTCGGTGCTCGGCATGATCTCGGGCGCGGTGGCAGGGCTCGGCACTATCACGCCGGCCTCGGGCTTCGTCGAACCATGGCACGCAGTCATCATCGGAATCATCGCGGGCCTCGTGTGCTTCTGGGCCTGCACCTGGCTGAAGCACCGCTTCAAGTATGACGATTCACTCGACGTGTTTGGCGTCCACGGTATCGGCGGCATGGCCGGGACGCTGCTCGCGGGCGTGTTCGCCGCCAGCGCCATCGGCGGCACGGCCGGCCTGCTCGAGGGCCGTCCGCAGCAACTGCTGATCCAACTCGCCGGCGTCGCCGTTACGCTGGCGTGGTGCGGCGGCGTGACCTTCGTGCTCCTGAAGCTGGTCAGCGCGTTCGTCCCGCTCCGGGTATCGCTGCAGCAGGAGCTGGAAGGCCTGGATATTTCGCAGCACGGCGAGGCCCTGCAGTAATTTCCTCTACTTTATTACCTCTGATTTGCCGTCGGGCTGGGCAGGATTATGTCCAGACTCTGGCATGCCTATGAATCGGGCAAGATTGATTACGTTTTGAGCGCGACGGAATAGCGCAGGTCCGACCAATTCCCGTCAAGCGCGAAAACAGGCGGATTCATAATCCGTTAGGCGGCGCCGTCGATCTGGCACGGCATTTGATTCTAACGCCGGCGGCTGTGACCGCGTTGTGAATTTTCTCCGCGTGGTGGATCTCAGTCGAAACACCCGGTTCGTCTGCACCGGGCCCAAGCGGGGATAGGACACATGAAAATTGTTATGGCGATTATTAAGCCATTCAAGCTCGAAGAAGTCCGCGACGCCCTGACCGCCATTGGCGTTCACGGTCTCACGGTGACGGAAGTCAAGGGGTACGGGCGTCAGAAGGGCCACACTGAGATCTATCGCGGCGCTGAATACGCCGTGAGCTTCCTGCCCAAGATCAAGATCGAGGTCGCGGTTGCGGCCGACCAGGTCGACAAGACCATCGACGCCATCACATCGGCGGCAAAGACCGGGCAGATCGGCGACGGCAAGATCTTCGTCATCAACCTCGACCACGCGGTGCGCATCCGCACCGGCGAGGCCGATGCCGCGGCCCTCTGATTTCGCGCTCAAACCTTACAATTCAGGAGTAGAATAACATGACGTTCAAACGTCCCCACAGCGCGGGATTGGCGGCACTCGCATTCGGCCTGTTCGCTGCGACCGCTGCCTATGCCGAGCCGACCGTCAACAAGGGCGACAACGCCTGGATGATGACGTCGACGGTGCTGGTGCTGTTGATGACGATCCCGGGGCTCGCACTGTTCTATGGCGGCCTGGTCCGCTCCAAGAACATGCTCTCGGTGCTGATGCAGGTGTTCTACACGGTGTGCATCGTCACCGTGCTCTGGGCGCTCTACGGCTACAGCCTCGCGTTCACCGGCGGCTCGGACTTCATCGGCGGCTTTTCCAAGGCCTTCCTGGCAGGTGTGACGCCGGATTCGAAGGCGGCCACCTTCAGCGTCGACGCCAATATCTCCGAACTCGTCTATGTCTGCTTCCAGATGACGTTCGCGGCGATCACGCCCGCGCTGATCGTCGGCGCTTTCGCCGAGCGCATGAAGTTCTCCGCGCTCGCGCTGTTCATCCCGCTCTGGGTGACGCTGATCTACTTCCCGATCGCGCATATGGTCTGGTACTGGGCCGGACCGGACGCGATCACGGATGCGGCGAAGGCGCTGGCGGCTGCGGCTGACGGCGCGGCGAAGACCGCGGCGCAGGCCAAGCTCGACGAGATCAATGCCGACGCCGGCTGGATCTTCAAGAAGGGCGCGATCGACTTCGCCGGCGGCACCGTCGTGCACATCAACGCCGGCATCGCCGGTCTGGTCGGCGCGATCCTGATCGGCAAGCGCACCGGCTACGGCAAGGAGCTGATGGCTCCGCACTCGCTCACGATGTCCATGATCGGCGCCTCGCTGCTCTGGGTCGGCTGGTTCGGTTTCAACGCCGGTTCGAACCTCGAGGCTTCCGGTGGCGCCGCGCTCGCCATGACCAACTCCTTCGTCGCGACCGCGGCGGCGGCGTTGTCCTGGATGTTCGCGGAATGGATCGTGAAGGGTCATCCGTCGATGCTCGGCGCCATCTCGGGCGCGGTCGCGGGCCTGGTGGCGGTGACGCCGGCGGCCGGCTTCTCCGGTCCGATGGGCGCGATCGTGCTCGGCCTCGTGGTCGGCGTGGTCTGCCTGTTCTTCTGCACCGTGGTGAAGAATGCGCTCGGCTATGACGACTCGCTCGACGTGTTCGGCGTCCACTGCGTCGGCGGCATCGTCGGCGCGCTCGGCACCGGCATCCTGGTGAACCCGGCGCTCGGCGGCACCGGCGTGATGGACTATGTCGCCGGCAAGATCGCCGATTACGACTTCGTCGCCCAGATGACCTCGCAGGTCTGGGGCGTCTGCACCACGCTGGTGTGGTCGGGCGTCGGTTCGGCGATCCTCTACAAGGTCGTCGACGTGATCGTCGGCCTGCGCGCTAACGTCGAGACCGAGCGTGAAGGCCTCGACATCACCGAGCACACGGAGCGCGCCTACAACATGTGAGTTCTCCCGGGGTGTGATCTCTCCCGGGGTCACACCCAGAACTACGGTTCGGGCACATACCCGGCAATGCCCTGACCGTTGAGGGGCTCCAGCGCAAGTTGGAGCCCCTTTCTTTTTGGCTGCTGCCGGCGCGGTAGCGGCTCTTATCCGGACAGCCTCCGGGACTTCCATCGTCGCATGCCAAGGCGCACGGCCCACCAGACCAACGCGATGACGGGAAGCCATGGCACGATGGCCGCGACGAGGGAGATCAGCCAGGAGACGGAGTTCACCGCCGTCTGGTTGATCGTCCTGATGGCCTGGTAGATCGGGGTGAAGTCGGCTCCGCCAACCAGGCTGGCGGCGCCGACATAGGATATCTCGACCCGTATCGTGTCGGTGCGTGTCCGCAGCGCGTCACGCTGCGCCGTGATCGCTTCGATGTCGCTCTGTGCCTGCGCCAGCTCTTTCTCGATCGTGATCAGGTCGGCAGCCGTTTTCACGGTCTGGTCGCGCAACATTCCGCTAAGGCGGTCGCGCAGCACTATTTTCGCATCGAGCCGCCGTTCTGCGTCGAGAATGGGGACGGCGATATCTTCCACCGATTGGGCGTGCATGGTGACTTGGGCCGGCGGCGCGGTCAGCACTGCCGCAAACGCGTCGAAGGATTCGGGCTTGATGCGAACCGATGCACGCGCGTTGATGCGCCCTTCGTTCGACCGGTCGATCGACGTGCTCAGGATGGAGCAGCCAAGCTTGGCGCATTCGGCCATATGCTTTTGCTGAATGGCTTCGGTTTCGGCGCTGGGGACGCGGAGCGTGTAGCGATGCGTGATCGCAAGGCGCCGCTCGGCGGACGACGAATTGCCCTGCATCGCCTGAGGGAGAGCCCCATCCGGAACTGCATTGTCTGGAGATGGCGCACATGCGGCCAGCAACGGCAGCAGCACAAACACGGCCCGCAATGGCCGACCAACCGCACGCATCGATTCCCCCAACCCGGTTCCCAAGTTCCCAAATCCTAAATGCGGAACATTACGGCGGGCTGGTGGCTTTTCCCTTTGTTATTGCTGGTAAAATAAGGTGCTGCGGCGCCGACCTCGCCCCTGCGGGACATCGGCGCGGGTTACCGAACCCACTCTTGATGGCCCATACCGCCGATGGTTAATCGCGTCTTAACCTCGCCGTATCTATGGTGACTTGATCAATTTACGGCCGGGCCGGATTCCCCTCGACCGCATTGAAAGTGCTGGCGTTTAGACATGGCAATGACCGCTCCCTCCGGCGTGGCGCAAGACGCCGGCAGTGCAATGCCGGCCGGTCAGGCCGAACGTTCCCCCTTTGCGCGCACGGCTGAGCTCTTGGCGCCGTACCAGCCCGGCAAGCCATTGATTACGCTGTCCTTGGGCGAGCCGCAGCACCCTGTTCCGGCGTTTGTCGGGCCGGTGCTGGCCAAGCACACCGCCGAGTTCGGCCGCTATCCGCTCGCCAAGGGCATCGAGCCATTCCGCCGCGCGGTGGCGAACTGGCTTTCGACCCGGTTCCACCTGCCGCGGGCGGTCGATCCTGAGAGCGAAGTGCTGGTGCTGAATGGCAGCCGCGAGGGCCTGTTCTTCGCCGCCATCACCGCCGCCCGCTATGTCGGCGCGCGCTATGGGACGCCGGCGATATTGATGCCGAACCCGTTCTATCCGGCCTATGGTGCCGGCGCACGTGCCTCCGGCTGCGAGCAGGTCTATCTGCCGACCACGCCGGCCAACGGATTCCTGCCCGATCTCGACGCGCTCGATGAGGCGCTGCTGGCGCGCACGGTGGCATTCTACATCGCTTCGCCCGCGAACCCGCAAGGCGCGGTCGCCTCGCGCGATTATTTCGCGCGGCTGAAGGCGCTCGCCGACCGCTTCGGGTTCATCATCCTGAGCGACGAATGCTATTCGGAGATCTACACCAGGGAAGCGCCGGGCAGCGCGCTGGAATGTGCCGGCCCTGACTTCACCAATGTGGTCGTGTTCCAGTCGCTCTCGAAGCGTTCGAACCTGCCGGGCATGCGCGTCGGCTTCGCGGCCGGCGACAAGAGGTTCCTCGCCGCCTTCCACGAACTCCGCAACGTCGCCGCGCCGCAAGTGCCGGTGCCGCTGCAGCATGTCGCCGTCGCGGCCTATAGCGACGAGGGGCATGTCGAGGAGAACCGCAGGCTCTACCGGATCAAGTTCGATCTCGCCGACCAGATCCTCGGCAGCCGCTACGGCTATCAGCGTCCGGCCGGCGGCTTCTGCGTCTGGCTCGACGTCTCCGAGCGAGGCGGCGACGAGGCGGCGACGGTGAAACTTTATCGCGATGCCGGCGTGCGCGTGATCCCGGGCAGCTATTTGGCGCGGCCGCAAGCCGACGGCTCCAATCCGGGCGCGGGCTATATCCGGCTCGCGCTGGTCTCCGACAGTGAATCAACGGCCGAGGCGCTGCACCGCCTGGTCGAAACCTTAAGCTAATCGCAAGGCTTTGGAAGCGCATGCCAGCGATCGAACGTGTCATTCCCCTGGTCGGCCATCTGCCGGTCCCGATCCGCGAAGCCTTGGAGCGGCGGGTGCGAGAATTCGGCGGGCTGTGCCTGATCATGCTTGCCGGCGTCGCCGCCGCGGCCCTGATGACGTGGTCGGTGCAGGACCCCAGCCTGAGCCACGCCACCTCGCGCCCGATCCGCAACATCCTCGGCTATCCCGGCGCGATCGGCGCCGATCTGTTGATGCAGATCCTGGGGCTCGGCGCCATCATGCTGATCCTCCCCATCGCTGTGTGGGGCTGGCGCATGCTGACGCATCGCGCCTTCGACCGCGAAGCGCTGCGACTGGCATGCTGGATCCTCGTCACCGTGATCGCTGCCGGCTTTGCGAGCTGCTTTCCGCATAATGGCGCCTGGCCATTGCCGACCGGGCTCGGCGGCGTGGTCGGCGACGCGCTGGTGCGCGCGCCCGCAGTGGTGTTCGGTCCGGCCGGCATGATCTATCGCCTGGTGCTCGGCACCATCCTGTTCGTCGCGATGACAGCAAGCTTTTTGTTCGCGAGCGGCTGGGGCGCGAAGGAGAGCGAAGAAGAGCTGACGGCGATCGAGGATCGTGACGAGCCGTTCGTCGAAGAAGACGACGAGGAGGACCGCAGCTCGATCTCGCTCGGCTGGCTGTTCCACGCTGTCATGAGCGCGAAGGCGCGGCTCGGCTGGCTGCTCGGCACCGCCTATCGCTCGCTGGTCTCGAGCGCGCCGCAGCGCAGTGCAGGCGCATTCGAACGGCAGGAGCCCAGTCTCGGCGGCCGCGCGACCGCGCCCTCCGTGGTGCCTGAGGCGAACGAGGAATTCGACGAAGAGGTTGAAGAGGAAGAAGACGAGGCCGAGGAAGAAGCGGAGGAAGCGCCCGTCGCCCGCGCCCCGCGCAAGAAGGCCGAGCCGCGCGCGAAGAAGAAATCCTCCGACAAGTTCGAACTGCCCTCGGTCTCCGTGCTGTCAGCGCCGAAGGCCGCCGATCGCCAGCCGCAGAGCAAGGCCGAGCTGGAAGCCAATTCGCGCGCGCTCGAAGGCGTGCTGCAGGATTTCGGCGTCCGCGGCGAGATCGTCAAAGCCAATCCGGGTCCGGTCGTGACGCTGTACGAGCTCGAGCCCGCGCCCGGCATCAAATCGTCGCGCGTGATCGGCCTCTCGGACGACATCGCCCGCTCGATGAGCGCGCTGTCGGCCCGCGTCGCCGTGGTCGCCGGCCGCAACGCCATCGGCATCGAATTGCCGAACCTGCATCGCGAAAAGGTCTACCTGCGCGAACTCCTGGTCGCGAAGGAAGCCATCGATTCGGTGGCAAAGCTGCCGCTCTGCCTCGGCAAGAGCATCGGCGGCGAGCCCGTCATCATCGATCTCGCGCGCACGCCGCATATGCTGATCGCCGGCACCACCGGCTCCGGCAAATCGGTCGCGATCAACACCATGATCCTGAGCCTGGTGTATCGGCTGCGCCCCGATCAGTGCCGCCTGATCATGGTCGATCCCAAGATGCTCGAACTCTCCGTCTATGACGGCATCCCGCATCTTTTGACGCCGGTCGTCACCGATCCCAAGAAAGCGGTGGTCGCGCTGAAATGGGCCGTGCGCGAGATGGAAGAGCGCTACAAGAAAATGGCCAAGCTCGGTGTGCGCAACATCGACGGCTACAATGCGCGCCTCGTCGAGGCAAAGGGCAAGGGCGAAGACCTGACGCGCACCGTGCACACCGGCTTCGACAAGGAGACCGGCAAGGCGATCTACGAGGAGGAGAAGCTCGATCTCGATCCGTTGCCCTACATCGTCATCATCGTCGACGAGATGGCCGACCTGATGATGGTCGCCGGCAAGGACATCGAAGGCGCGGTGCAGCGCCTCGCGCAGATGGCGCGCGCCGCCGGCCTGCATGTGATCCTCGCCACGCAACGTCCTTCGGTCGACGTCATCACCGGCACCATCAAGGCCAACTTCCCGACCCGCATCGCCTTCCAGGTCACCTCGAAGATCGACAGCCGCACGATCCTGGGCGAGATGGGCGCCGAGCAACTGCTGGGGCAGGGCGACATGCTCTACATGGCCGGCGGCGGCCGCATCAGCCGCGTGCACGGCCCGTTCGCCTCCGACGAGGAAGTCGAGAAGGTGGTGCGCCATCTGAAGACGCAAGGCGCGCCGGAATACCTGGAAGCCGTTACCGCGGAAGAGCCGAGCGAGGAGGACGGCGCGGTATTCGACTCCACCGGCATGGGCGGGGATGGCGGCGGCGACCTCTATTCGCAGGCGGTGGCGGTCGTCAAACGCGACCGCAAGGCCTCCACTTCCTATATTCAACGGCGCCTGCAGATCGGCTACAACCGGGCCGCGTCATTGATGGAGCGGATGGAACTCGAAGGCATTGTCGGCCAGGCCAATCATGCCGGCAAGCGCGAGATCCTGATCGAAGAAGAAGGCAGCATGTGATCCTGCCCCGAGAATTTCACGGAAAAGCGATATCGCCGCGGCACTACCCACGATAAACTCATCATCGGAACACGCGTTGCATCAGAATCCGAAATACCGAATGGCCAAACAGCACGTTCATCGCGCCATCCATTCCGGATTGGCGATCCTGATCGCGACGTCGATCGCCGGCGCCGCGCCCTCATCGGCGCAGAACGTGCCGGTGCCGAAGCCCGCGCCGAAGGGCCGCGACGGCACGCAGATGAGCGCGCAGGAGCAGCGAGGCCCCGCGACGACAGGCTCGACGCAGACGCCGCCGAACCCCGTCATCCCCGACCCGCGCCGCAACGTCCCCGCCAACATCTTCGCGACGTTCGATGCCAACCAGAAGGCACAGGCCGCGAGGATCAGCAGCTATCTCTCCTCGCTGCAGACGCTGTCAGGCAGTTTCGTGCAGGTCGGCCCCGACGGCTCCAAGACCAAGGGCGATTTCTATATCCAGAAGCCCGGCAAGGTCCGCTTCGAATATGAACCGCCGAGCCCGATCGACATCGTCGCCGACGGCTCCTCGGTCGCGGTGCGTGATCGCAAGCTCGCCACGCAGGACATCTATCCGCTGTCGCAGACGCCGCTGCGCTATCTCTTGTCCGACCGCATCGACCTGATGAAGGACACCAACGTCGTTAGCGTCAACGCCGACGATGTCTTCATCTCGATCATTATCGAGGAGAAGCAGGCGCTGATCGGCACCAGCCGGTTGATGCTGATGGTCGGCGCCAAGGACGGCCAGCTCAAGCAATGGACCATCACCGATCCGCAGGGCTACGACACCACCGTTGCCGTCTACAATCTCGATTCCACCAAGAAGATTGATCCGGGCCTGTTCAAGATCGATTTCACGAACTACGTGACGCCGCCGGGATAGTAGTTCGTTGGATTGTAGGGTGGGCCTTTTGTAGGATGGGTAGAGCGCAGCGAAACCCATCATCGTGCCGCATGCGAAAAATGATGGGTTTCGCTGCGCTCTACCCATCCTACGGTCCTGTGGACAATCCTATCCATCGCCGCAATCCATGCTAAGACGCAGTTCCCATGCGTCTCTCCCTCACAACCTGGAACATCAACTCGGTGCGCCTGCGCATCGACCTCGTCGCCAAGTTCATCAAGCAGGCGCGGCCGGACGTGCTCTGCCTGCAGGAGACCAAATGCATCGACGACGCCTTTCCGCTGAAGCGGTTCAAGCGGCTTGGCTATGAGCATGTCGCGCTGAACGGACAGAAGGGCTATCACGGCGTCGCCATCATCTCGAAGGTGCCGTTCGAGAAGACCGACATCCGTACCTTCTGCGACAAGATCGATTCCCGCCACATCTCGGTCGAGTTCGGCGACAAGGCACAGCTCTCAAAGCCGCTGGTGCTGCATAACTTCTACGTGCCGGCCGGCGGCGACATACCCGATCCCGCGCTCAATCCGAAATTCGAGCACAAGCTGCAATTCCTCGACGAGATGAAAGCCTGCGAACCCTTGCATCCGCGCGGTGACGACCGCCACATCCTGGTCGGCGATCTCAACGTGGCGCCGCATGAGAACGACGTGTGGTCGCACAAGCAGCTTTTGAAAGTCGTCTCGCACACGCCGGTCGAGACCGAGAAGCTGCTCGCAGCCCAGATGCATGGCGAATGGTTCGACGTCGCGCGCGAGCGGATTCCATTGTCGGAGAAAGTCTACACCTGGTGGAGCTACCGCGCCGCGGACTGGACCGTCGGCGACCGCGGCCGCCGGCTCGACCACATCTGGGTCTCGCGCGCGCTGAAGGACAGCGTCACGGATTTCAGGATCACCCGCGACGCGCGCGGCTGGGAGCGTCCATCGGACCACGTGCCAGTGACGGTGACGCTGGAGGTGTAGCCGGCCGGTAGCCGGCTGTCGTCCCGGGCAAGCGAAGCGCTGACCCGGGACCCATAACCACAGGCCTTTGTAGTGTGCTCCGCCGCAACCGCTTGCTTCCGCCGCAACAACTGCCTGTGGTTATGGGTCCTCGCTTTCGCGAGGACGACGGAGGCTATGAACTCAACTTCCCGCCCGCGACCACGATATCGCTGGCGAGCTGGCTGGTGCGGGTGGCGAATTCGTCGCGCAGCCTTCGCGCCGCGGCCGGATCGCTTTCCAGCACGCGTTGAAACAGGCTGCGCGAGATTCGAATACAGGTGGCGCGCTCCAGCGCGGTCGCGGTCGACGGCCGCTTCATCGGCACGATCAGCGCGAGCTCGCCGATCAGCGCGCCGGGGCCTGCGATGATCTCGGCACCGCCATCTTCCACGCGGAAAGCGCCGCGCTGCACGACATAGCCCGCATCCGCCTGATCGCCGGCATGGAAGAGAACGTCGCCGCGTTCGAAATTGCGCTGTTCGGAGCCGATCGCAAGCATACGCAGCGCAGTTTCCCCCAGCAGGCGCAAGGTGGAGACGCGTTCGAGCAGCGCTACGTCATCTTCGATCGACATTCAGGCCGGTGACCGGGGATACGATTCGGTCGCGAATCGTATCACGGCACCAGTTTGTAGCCACCGGCTTCGGTCACCAGGATCTCGGGATTGGCGGCATCTTTCTCGATCTTCTGCCGAAGCCGGTAAATATGCGTTTCCAGCGTATGGGTGGTGACGCCCGAATTGTAGCCCCAGACTTCCTGCAGCAGCGTCTCGCGCGACACCGGCATCTGGCCGGCGCGGTAGAGGAAGCGCAGGATCGCGGTCTCCTTCTCGGTCAGCCGCACTTTCCGCGCATTGGCGGCGGTCAGCATCTTCGAGCCGGGCCGGAAGCTGTAGGGACCGACGGAGAACACCGCGTCTTCGCTCGCCTCGTGCTGGCGGAGCTGCGCGCGAATCCGGGCCAGCAGCACCGCGAAGCGGAAGGGCTTTGCCACATAGTCATTGGCGCCGGATTCGAGGCCGAGGATGGTGTCCGAATCGGTGTCATGGCCGGTCAGCATGATGATCGGCGCCTTGAAGCCGCCTTTGCGCAAAGACCGCACCACCTCGCGGCCATCGGTATCGGGGAGGCCCACATCCATCAGGACCAAATCGGGAGAGTTGGTCTTGGCCGCGCTGGCGCCCTTGGCGCCGGTGTCGACTGCGGAGGCTTCGAATTCCTCGTGAAGGGAAAGTTGCTCGACCAGCGTGTCACGCAGGTCGGTGTCATCATCCACGATCAAAATCTTGCGGGCATTGGCCATAGGAACGATCCTCTTGGAGGCAGGCAGCGGACACAAGCGGACAGCGCTTTGGCCGAGACTTGATGGCGAGACTCGCTTTGTAGGTAGTCATTCATTACCGATTCACAAGCCGATCACAGTCTATCCCAAATCAGCATCCGATTGGATGAATGTGCTGTAATCCCGCCAGATAGAACAATCGGGGCCGGGCAGGCAAGGCGCGGGCTTTTTGATTCACATGAGAAGTTCCAATTTTTCAATCACTTATGAGACAACCGCGCGTGATCGGCCGTTGTCCCTGGTCCGGGTCCAACCCGCCGCCGGTAACCCGTGCCGGGGGCGGCTGACCGCCGACGGCTGGTCGGTGCCGGTGGCGCTCGGCCGGGGCGGCATCCTCGCCAATAAGCGCGAGGGCGACGGCGGCACCCCCCGGGGCATCTTCCGCCCGCGGCAATTGTGGTGGCGGGCGGACCGCTCCCCGCGACCGACGAGCTTCCTGCCCACCCGCCCCATTCGGCCCGAGGACGCCTGGTGCGAGGACCCGCGGGACCGCCATTACAACCAGCCGGTGCAGCGTACCCGCGAGCAGAACGGCGACCGGCTGACGCGCGAGGATCATCTCTACGACTTCATCATCGAGATCGACCACAACGCCACCCCGCGCATCGCCGGCCGTGGCAGCGCGGTGTTCCTGCATCTGGCCCGTCCAAATTTCGCGCCGACCGCCGGCTGCGTCTCGATGACCAAATCCGCGATGCTGCGGCTACTACGGCGAATGAGCCCGCAGACGAGAATCGTGATTGGGTAGAGGGCTGGTTTTGCCCTGCGGGGAAGGGAATCAGTTGGGCTCGACCAGGCTTCCACAACGTCATTGCGAGGAGCGAAGCGACCGAAGCAATCCATGCCTCAGCAGGTGGCGAAATGGATTGCTTCGCTTCGCTCGCAATGACGACGTGGAGAGCGCCGCCATCCTTTACCGCGCCCCAAAAATCGCAGATCCTACCCGCACATGGGTCGCGCCCATCTGGATCGCGGTGGCGAAATCGGCGCTCATGCCCATCGAGAGATTTGTCAGGCCATTGCGCCCGGCGATCTTGGCCGTCAGCGCGAAGTGCGGGGCAGGGGGGTCGTTGACCGGCGGGATGCACATCAGGCCCGAGATCGAAAGCCCGTAATGCTCCCGGCAGCGTGCGATGAAGGCGTCGGCATCGGACGGGGAAATGCCTGCTTTTTGCGGCTCCTCGCCGGTATTGATCTGGATGAACAATTGCGGCTGCCGGTTCTGGTTTTTGATTTCCTTGGCTAACGCTTCGCAAATGCTGGGGCGGTCCACCGAATGGATGGCATCGAACAGCGCCACCGCCTCCTTCGCCTTGTTGGATTGCAACGGCCCGATCAGGTGCAGCACGATGCCGGGGTGGGCTTGCATCAAGGAAGGCCACTTCGTCTTGGCTTCCTGCACGCGATTCTCGCCGAAAACGCGCTGTCCGGCCGCGATGACGGGCGAAATCGCATCCGCATTGAATGTTTTCGACACCGCGATCAACGTCACCGAGCCACGATCGCGACGCGCGTCCTTGCAGGCGCGCGCGATTTCCTCCTCGACCTCTGCGAGACCGTTTGGTGAATGCGCGGTTAGCGGCGCTGTGTTTTCCGGTGTCATGTCATCTACCAACGCGTAGGCTAGAGCATTTTCGGTTCTGATTGAATCAGAACCGAAGCTCTAGATTCTTGTTTTGACGCGTTTTCTACGCAGATAAGTCTACGCAATCTGCGTAAACTTGATTGCTATGCGAACCGGCATCCACTTCGCTCGAAAACGCTCTAGCGGGGGTTCCCTCGAATTTTACCAAATCCGGGAAAGCCTTCTTGAACCCTTCGTTCTACTTTCACCAGTGGGGCTAGGGGACATTGATGTCTAAAATTAATTTCAACCGCCACCGCGCCAAACTCAAGAATCTTCTGGGTATCCGCGGGCGGCTGGCGCTGCTTGCGCTGTTGCTGGTGGCCCCCATGATGCTGGACCGCGTCCGCACCCTGGAGGATTCGCGGGCCAAGCAGATCGCACACGCCGCCGAGGAATTCGCCGCGCTCGCGGCACACAGCGCCGACGCCCAGCGCGAGGTCATCTCCTCGGTCGAGACGGTGCTGAAATCCGCCGCCTATATCCGCGCCTCTGCCGGCGGCATCGGCAAGAGTTGCGAGATCCTGCGCGCCAGCGTGCCCGTCAACATGCCCTGGATCCGCAGCCTGATGTTCCTCGGCAGCGACAATCGGATCCAGTGCTCGACCAATAACGCCTATGTCGGCATCGATCTCAGCGACCGGCCCTATGTGACCGAAGCCCGGGCGCGCCGGGAATTTGTCTTGAGCGATTTCATCGCGGCCCGCCCCACCGATACGCCGGTCGTGATGGCCGCTTACCCGGTGGCCGCCATCAACAGTGAAACCGACTCGGTGGTTCTTGCCGCGCTCAATCTGGACTGGATGTCCAGGATCATGAGCAATTACGGCGGACGTGCCGGCGTTTCCTCCGTCCTGGTTGACAGCGCCGGTACGGTTCTCGCGGCACCGCTGGATCAGGCAAGCATGATCGGCCGCTCGCTGGACACCCTGCCGCTGATGTCCGCGATCGCGGATAAAGCGCTTAGCTATGGGGAGTCCTCAGGCTCGATTTCCTTCACCGCGGCGGATGGCACGAACCGCACGATCAGCTTTGCCCGCATTCCGGGCACGCGCTCGCGGCTGATCGTCAGCATCGATGAAGCCAAGGTGACGGCGGCGATCGATCGCGATATCCGCACCGCCTATTTGCAGCTCGGCTTCGTCTGCCTGCTTGTGCTGTTCGGTGCGCTGGTCGGCGCGGAGAAATTGATCATCCATCCGATCGACGTGATGACCCGCACGGCCAAGCGTTTCGGCGAGGGCGACTGGTCCGTCCGCGTCGCAAAGAACAAGCTGCCGGCAGAGTTCGTGCCGCTGGCCCGCGCCTTCAATGCGATGGCTGCGCAGCTCAGCCAGCGCGAACGCGATCTCGTCGCGACCAACGATCGCCTGACGGTGATGGCCTCGATCGACATGCTCTCGGGGCTCGCCAATCGCCGGGGTTTGCAGAGCCGGCTCGATTTCGAGTGGATGAAGGCGCAGCAATATGATTGCGAGCTGTCGCTCCTGATGATCGATGTCGATCATTTCAAGCTCTACAACGACACCTACGGCCATCCCGAAGGCGACGCCTGCCTGACCAGGCTCGGCGAGACGCTCTCCGGCATCGCCGCCGATACGCTGGGCTTCGCCTGCCGCTATGGCGGCGAGGAATTCTGCCTGCTGCTGCCGAACACCGGTGCCACACGCGCAAAAGAGATCGGCGAGATCGTGCGCGCCACGGTGCAGGATCTCCGCCTGCCGCACGCAACCTCCAGCCACCAGATCGTCACCGCCAGCGTCGGCGTCGCCTGCACCAAGCCAAGCCCGGCGCTCCGCCCCGGCGACCTGATCGAAGCCGCCGACGCCGCCCTCTACGCCGCCAAACATCTCGGCCGCAACACCGTCGTCGAGCACGGCCTGGTGCGAGGCTCGGGGAGCGCGGCTGAGATGGCGATGGCGAGCTAACTTCGCTGCTGTCATTCCGGGGCGCGACGAAGTCGCGAGCTATGATGTGCAATTGCACATCAGAGAATCCATTGCGCCACCGGCGCGAGCGGAGACATGGATTCCGGGCTCATCGCTTCGCGATGCCCCGGAATGACGGCGGAGAAAAATTCACCAGCGATTCCAACCTGATTTGCCCCGTCCAGCCCTCGCACAAAAAACATTCCGCTTCCGCCGTCGGGCAAATCAGCACTATTAATCCGCGCGTCTCAGCGCGAATGAGGGGCGGCTCGCGATCGTCACGAACGTTGCGGTGAGATGCGGTGGACGTGAAGTGTGTGACTGACGAGCACGCGCATCACGGACGGCGAAGTCGTGTGGTCCTGGCGCCCCGACGCTGGCGCTAAGTTCGTAGAGATAATCTGCGGGCGACGGTGGCAAGAAA
>NZ_PSRR01000199.1 GCF_004296405.1 Bradyrhizobium sp. Leo170 | reverse complement strand
CGCAGCGGCCGGCGGCTTGTCCTAAGCCAGCACCGGGGGCTTTTCGGCGGCCGGTTTCTCGGGCGCGGCTGGAGCGGGTGTCGTTGCCGCGACTGGGGCCACGACCGGGGCGGGGGCCGAGGCAGGCTGCGCTGCCGGCTCTTGCACCCACGCTGGATATGGCGAGGGGGCGGGCTGTGGCGCGGCCGCCGTGCTCTGCTTTGTGATCGCGCCGGTAACCGAATCCAGTCCTTGCTCAAGCACGGTGACGCGGGCGTAGAGCCGGTCGCGGTCGGAGTTGAGCGTCTCGATCGCGGACGCAAGCCGCCGCGCTTCGTTCTGGCTCTCCTTCGTGAGCATCTGGATCTGCTGCGTCTGCCGCGCCACCTCGGCGCCGGCAACCTGGTCGCGCCGCCACCCGAGCGAGGACTGGTTGGCGAGGACCGCGAGCGTGACCGCGCCGACCGCGGCAAAACCCCAGGAGCCGAGGCGCCACAGCGTGCGGCGGTCGAATTCGTCTTCCTCGGCAAGCAGGCCTGTGAACAAACCGCCGGTGCTTTCCGCGCCGAGATCGCCTGCCAGATTGTCAGGATCTTTGGCCAAAACCCCTTTGGCCCTCCTCAAGGCCCGCCGAATCACGCCGCAAAGATTAACAGGAAATGCGCGGGGAACCTGAATCCGGGCTGTCACGGGAGGCGGATAGGTTTCTTCTACCGGGGAAACCAATTAAGACGGCTTGGCGCGATCGGCGCACGGTATTTGAGGGCTCTTGATGACTGCTCGATCCAGCCTGACGGTGGTGCTCGCGGCCGGCGAGGGCACGCGGATGCGATCCTCGCTGCCGAAGGTCCTGCATCCCGTCGCCGGCCAGTCGCTGCTGTCCCATGTGTTGCGTGCCGCGCCGAATGGCGAAGGCGCTTCGCTGGCGGTGGTGGTCGGGCCGGACCATGAAGCGGTCGCGGATGAAACGCGGCGGATCCGTTCTGATGCCAGCACCTTCGTGCAGCGCGAGCGGCTCGGCACCGCCCATGCGGTGCTGGCGGCGCGCGAGGCGATCGCTGATGGAGCCGACGATCTCCTGATCGCCTTTGGCGACACGCCGCTGATCTCGGCGGAAACCTTCGAGCGACTGCGTGCGCCGCTGAAGAATGGCGCCGCGCTCGCGGTCCTCGGCTTCCGCGCCGCCGATCCCACCGGCTACGGACGGCTGGTGGTCGAGAACGGCAAGCTCGTTGCGATCCGCGAACAGGCCGACGCCAGCGCCGAGGAGCGCAAGATCACGCTGTGCAATGCCGGCGTGATGGCGTTCGACGGGCGCAAGGCGCTCGGCATCCTCGATGAGATCGGCAATGCCAACGCCAAGGGCGAATATTACCTGACCGATGCCGTCGCCATCGTGCGCAGGCAAGGATTGGAGGCCGTCGTGATCGAGACCAGCGAAGACGAAGTGCGCGGCATCAACACCAAGGCGCAGCTTGCGGAAGCCGAAGCGGTGCTGCAGGCGCGATTGCGCAAGGCGGCGATGGAAGCCGGCGTGACGCTGATCGCGCCGGAGACCGTCTATCTCGCCGCCGACACCAAATTCGGCCGTGACGTCACCATCGAGCCCTTCGTGGTGATCGGCCCCGGCGTGACCATCGGCGACGGCGCGGTGATCCACTCCTTCTCGCATATCGTCGAGGCCACGATCGGCAAGAAGGTCTCGATCGGTCCTTATGCGCGGCTGCGGCCCGGCACCTCGCTCGGCGACGGCTCGCGGATCGGCAATTTCGTGGAGACCAAGGCCGCAATCCTGGAGGAGGGCGTCAAGGTCAACCATCTCTCCTATGTCGGCGACGCCCATGTCGGCGCCAATTCCAATCTCGGTGCCGGCACCATCACCTGCAATTATGACGGCTTCCTCAAGCACAAGACTCTGATCGGCAAGGGCGCCTTCATCGGCACCAATTCCTCGCTGGTCGCGCCCGTGAAGATCGGCGCCGGCGCCTATATCGGCTCGGGCTCCGTCATCACCAGGGACGTGCCCGACGATGCGATGGCTGTCGAACGCAGCCCGCAATCCGTCCGCGAAGGCGGCGCCGCGCGCTATCGCGAGATCAAGATGAAAGCGAAGGCCGCGAAGGGAAGCTGACGCCGTAGTCAGTAGGATGGGTAGAGCGCAGCGAAACCCATCGCGATGGAGCAAGCCGCGCGAGTGATGGGTTTCGCTGCGCTCCACCCATCCTTACGATGTCGTCCCGTCCTTCGTCAGGACGACGCTGTCATTCCGGGGCGCGCGTAGCGCGAGCCCGGAATCCATTTCTCCGCTTGCGCCTGTGGCCTGATGGATTCCGGGCTCGTCCTTCGGACGCCCCGGAATGACGGCGGCGAACGGGAGGGGCAGGTTGGATATGTCCTTAACTCACCCGTTAATCTTCCCTTTAACACTGTCTCAATCCGCAATAATTATTGAGTTTGTTGGTGCCCGCGTTTCCCGTTAAGGGAGCGTGTCGTCGGTTTGGCAAATTTTCGGCGATTTGGGGATTTTGATCCGCATGTGCGGCATTATCGGCATTCTCGGACGGACACCGGTTGCGGAGCAACTGGTCGATTCGCTCAAGCGACTCGAATACCGCGGCTACGATTCCGCTGGCGTCGCCACGTTGGAGGGCGACCATCTGGTGCGGCGGCGCGCGGAAGGAAAATTGAAGAACCTGGAAGCGCGGTTGCGCGCCGAGCCGCTCGATGGCCACACCGGCATCGGGCATACGCGCTGGGCGACGCATGGCCGGCCGACCGAGGGCAATGCGCATCCGCATGCGACGGACAATGTCGCTGTCGTCCACAACGGCATCATCGAGAATTTTCGCGAATTGCGCCAGGAACTCGAGAAGCAGGGCGCGAAATTCTCCAGCGAAACCGACACCGAGGTCGTCGCCCATCTCGTCAACTCCTACCTCCTGAAGGGCTGTTCGCCGCAGGAGGCGGTGAAGGCGTCGCTGCCGCAGCTCCGCGGCGCGTTCGCGCTGGCGTTCCTGTTCAACGGCCACAATGACCTCCTGATCGGTGCCCGCAAGGGCTCGCCGCTCGCGGTCGGGCATGGCGACGGCGAAATGTATCTGGGATCGGACGCGATCGCGCTGGCGCCGTTTACCGATACGATCAGCTATCTCGAGGACGGCGACTGGGTGGTGCTGTCACGTGAAGTCGGCGTGATCTATGACGAGCACGGCGCGGTCGCCAACCGCGAGGTGCTGAAGTCAGGCGCATCGGCGTTCCTGGTCGACAAGGCGAACTACCGCCACTTCATGGCCAAGGAGATCCACGAGCAGCCGGAAGTGGTCGGCCACACGCTGGCCCGCTATATCGACATGGCGACCGAGCGGGTCACATTGCCGGTCAAGCTGCCCTTCGATTTCAAAGATATCCAGCGCGTCTCGATCACCGCCTGCGGCACCGCGAATTATGCTGGCTATGTCGGGAAATATTGGCTGGAGCGGTTCTCGCGTCTGCCGGTCGAGATCGATATCGCGTCCGAATTCCGCTACCGCGAGGCGCCTTTGCGGAAAGGCGATCTTGCGATCTTCATCTCGCAATCCGGCGAGACTGCCGACACGCTGGCCGCGTTGCGTTACGCGAAAGAGCAGGGCGCGCATACGGTTTCGGTGGTGAACGTGCCGACCTCGACGATCGCGCGCGAGAGCGAGACCGTGTTGCAGACGCTGGCCGGCCCCGAGATCGGCGTCGCCTCAACCAAGGCCTTCACCTGCCAGCTCATGGTGCTGGCATCGCTCGCGGTCGCCGCCGGCAAGGCGCGCGGCGAACTGTCTGACGCGGACGAGGCCAGGCTCGTGCACGGCCTCGTCGAGGTTCCCCGATTGATCGCGGCGGCGCTCACCACGGAGCCGCAGATCGAGAAGCTCGCGCGCGAGATCTCCAAGTCGCGCGATGTGCTCTATCTCGGACGCGGCACCAGCTATCCGCTCGCGCTCGAGGGCGCGCTGAAGCTGAAGGAAATCTCCTACATCCACGCCGAGGGCTATGCCGCTGGCGAGCTCAAGCACGGGCCGATCGCGCTGATCGACGAGAACATGCCGGTCGTGGTGATCGCGCCTTTCGACAAGGTGTTCGAGAAGACCGTCTCCAACATGCAGGAAGTGGCAGCCCGCGGCGGCAACATCATCCTGATGACCGACGCCAAGGGGGCGGCGGAGGCGACCGTCGATTCCCTGGTCACGATCGTGCTACCGGACATGGCGGCCGCCTTTACGCCGATAGTCTATGCCGTTCCGGTGCAACTCCTCGCCTATCATACCGCTGTCGTCATGGGCACGGACGTCGACCAGCCCCGCAATCTCGCGAAGTCAGTCACGGTCGAATAGCCGCAACCGCCCGGATTACGTTGGCCCTTCAAAAACCTGCTAGGATGGCTTAGCTGGGAGATTCTGGCTGCGCCTTGCGACCTGGAACCATAATGAACCCCGAGAATCCGTCTCCGATCCCGCCCCCGGAACACCCCTCGCCAGACGGCCCGCGCGGCCTGATGGCCCGCTTTCGAAACTATTTCCTGACCGGGCTGATCGTCACGGGACCGGTGGCGATCACCCTCTATCTCACCTGGTGGTTCGTGACCTGGGTCGACGGCCTGGTCCGACCGTTTGTGCCTTCGGCCTATCGTCCTGAAACCTACCTGCCATTCGGCGTGCCCGGTTCCGGACTGGTCGTCGCGGTGATCGCGCTGACGCTGCTCGGCTTCCTCACCGCGAACCTGATCGGGCGGACGCTGGTCGATCTCGGCGAGCGGCTGCTCGGGCGGATTCCGGCGGTGCGCGCGATCTATCGCGGCCTCAAGCAGGTGTTCGAGACGCTGTTCTCGGGCAACGGATCCAGCTTCCGCCGCGTCGGCCTGGTCGAATTTCCCTCGCCGGGCATGTGGTCGATCGTCCTGATCTCGCAGTCGCCGAGCGCGAACATCGCCGCGAGCCTGCCGGGCGAGGAGGAGCACATCTCGGTGTTCCTGCCATGCTCGCCGAACCCGACCACCGGATTTTTCTTCTACGTGCCGAAGAGCAAGATCATCGAGGTCGAGCTGAGCGCCGAGGACGCCGCGACATTGATCATGTCCGCCGGCGTCGTGCAGCCGGGCAACGGCGATGCAAAGCGCATGGCCGCGCTCGCCGGTGTGGCCAACGCCGCCCGCATCGCCAACTCCGCCTCCGCGCTGCAGCCGAAGCCCGCGCCTGCGAAGGTAGAATAATCTCGCAGCGATTGCTGTCACTTGATCGTCACGCTGCAGCGGATTCGCCGTGTTAGCCTGTGACAGGAACTGCTTGCTGCGCAGGGGAGCGCGAGCCATTCCGGTGTCAACCGGATACCGCCTGTTCGGCGGCCCGGATTGCACCGACAATTTATTCTTGAAAGCCCGGGTTTTCTTGCCGGGCGTCGGGTGCGATCTCGATGCAGGATTGTGGATGGCGTTTTGCCTGTCGCTCATTGCGGACGATGCTGGTTGTTCTCGCCGGGGTGATGTTGCTGCTCGCCTCGATGGCGATCCGGACCGCAAGCGCTGATGATATGAAGCGAAAGACCGGCGACGCCTTCTTCAAGGGCCACCGTCTCGTGACCTTCATCAACGACATGACGCGTCAGGCGACCATCGAGCTCGACGACCGCGAGATCCTTGCGAAGGAGGACGTTGCCGAGATCGGCAAGATCAACACCTACGACCTCGATGGTTCGGTGCTTTACATGCTCCACCTCAAGACGAGATCGGGATGCGGCTCCAATGTCATCGTCCACGCGATGTTGACCGGCGATTCCGGCAAGAACCAGATCCTGTCCGACTTCGCCGCATGCAACGACCTGGTCGAGATTCAGTTGACGACGCGCAAGGGATGGGCGCTCTGGGCTGCCGTTGCCTATCGCAACGACCGGCCGACCGCACGGATTGCATACGTTATCGCGAACAAGCTCGAAAGCCAGGAGATCAAGGCGCCGTCCTGCCTGTTCACGCGCGTCGATCAGTTGAACTGCCTGCAGTCGCTGGTGGCGGAGGCGTTCGGTTCGGGCGAGCTCGGACTGCCGACCGGTTCCGGCTCGGCCGCCGATCACAAGGTCGAAACCTTCCACAACAAGCAGACCGGCAAGGCGACGCTGAAGCTCGACAATCGCGTCTTCCGCACCTTCGACAATGCCAAGGATTTCTTTCTCGCCTCGGTCGAAGGCGGCAACGAGCTCGGACTGTTCGTGCTCTTCCTCAGGCCTGCGACGGGATGCGCGACACGGCCGCTGCTGTTCCTTGCGGACCGCAAGGGTGAGCCGAGCATCACCATGGACTACGCGCTCGGCGCCGATCGCATGGCCAGCCTGACGAGCACCAAGGGCGCGCAGGTCCAGTGGATGGGGCTTGCGTTCAAGGCTGGTGAGCCGCGCGGCTATATCGCCTCGGTGCTCGACCGCAAGCTTACGACGCGCACCACTATGCTTCCGGCCTGTATGCTGGAGGCGGACAAGATGAATGACAATCGTTGCGTGAGCGAGGCGCTCGGCAAGTCTGGTCCCCAATCATCCGAACCGCCACAGCTGCGGGTGATCCCGATGCCGCTGCCGGGCGCCGCCCGCAAGCCACCGCCGCGCACGCAAGGAATCTAACGCCGTGTTTTGAAGGTGAGGCGAACTCGCGTTTGCCGCCGGATCGTTCTACAAATACGGTCTCTCGGAACTCTCGAGGACCTCTCATGTCCAATACGATCGCGATCCTTGCGCCGGGTGCCATGGGCAGCGCAGTGGCGCAGCGCTTGGCCGAACATGGCGCCCGCGTCCTGACCTCGCTACACGGCCGGAGCGAAGCGAGTGCCAAGCGCGCAGCGGCCAGCGGCATGGTGGCGGCCGCCGACGCCGATATCGCCGCAGCCGATATCATCCTCTCCATCGTTCCGCCGGGGGAAGCGATTGCGCTGGCCGAGCAGTTGGCCGCCAGTATCGTGAAATTCCGAACGAGACCTGTCGTCGTCGATTGCAATGCCGTCAATGTCGAGACGGTGCAGAAGGTTGGCGAAATCATCGCTGCTTCCGGCGCGCGCTTCGTCGATGGCGCGGTCATCGGCTTGCCGCCGAAACCAGGCTCAGTCGGACCAGCATTCTATGTCTCGGGCGAGCATGCGCAGGACCTCGCCGTGCTCAAGCAGTTCGGCCTCGACTTGCGCATCGTCGAAGGGCCGGTCGGCGCGGCTTCCGCGCTCAAGATGTCCTATGCCGGCATCAACAAGGGGCTGACGGCGGTCGGCGCCGCCATGGTGCTGGCGGCCACGCGCGCGGGCGCCGCCACTGCCTTGCGCGACGAACTGGCGCTGAGCCAGCCGCAAATCCTGGCGCGGCTTGGCGTCGCGCTGCCGGACATGGTGCCAAAGGCGTATCGCTGGGTCGCCGAGATGCGCGAGATCGCGGCTTTCCTCGGCCCGGATCATCCAGCCAATCTCGTCTATGAGGGATTCGCCAGGCTGTTCGAGCATATCGCGGCCGATGCCAACGGCGAGGGTACGGACGTTGCGAAGCTCCGAGCGTTTGCCGAGAGCTGCAACGTGAAGAAGGCGTAAGGCGCCACCACCGTCATTGCGAGGAGCGAAGCGACGAAGCAATCCATTGCCTCCGCACGTGCGGTGACGGTGGATTGCTTCGCTGCGCTCGCAATGAGGGAGACTAAGTTCTGCGGTTCGGCTTGCCACAAACACCGTCGTTGCGAGCAGCGATAGCGACGAAGCAATCCATTCTCTCCGAGTTTGCGATGGCAATGGATTGATTCGCTGCTCGCAATGACGAATTAGCCCGCGCCGATCAGCGGGATCGCTTCGTCGCGTTCGAATAGATAGAGCAGGCAGCGCAAGGCTTCGCCGCGCTCGCCTTTCAGCTTTGGATTATCTTTCATGATGCGCAGTGCTTCGTCGCGGGCCTGTGCGATGAGCTGGCCGTGCACCTCGGGCCGCGCGATGCGGTAGCCGGGCAGGCCGCTCTGGCGGATGCCGAGCACGTCGCCTTCGCCGCGCAGCTTCAGGTCTTCCTCGGCGATGCGGAAGCCGTCGGTGGTTTCGCGGATCACTTTCAGCCGCGCTTTTGCGATCTCCCCGAGCGGCTCCTGGTAGAGCAGCAGGCAGGCTGACGCTTCCGAGCCGCGCCCGATCCGGCCGCGCAGTTGATGCAATTGCGCAAGCCCAAAACGTTCGGCGTTCTCGATCACCATGATAGTCGCCGCCGGCACGTCGACGCCGACCTCGACCACGGTGGTGGCGACCAGGAGCGTGATCTCATGCGCGGCGAACTGCGCCATCACGGCGTCCTTTTCCGCGCCTTTCATCTGGCCATGGACGAGGCCGACACCGTCGCCGAAACGCTTCTGCAGGCTCTCGAACCGCTTGGTCGCGTTGGTCAGGTGTTCGGTGCCTTCGGCCTCGGATTCATCTACCAGCGGGCAGATCCAGTAGACCAGCTTGCCTGCCTTCAGCGCGCGGCCGACGGCGTCGATCACGTCGCTGATGCGGCTTGCCGGCACCGCGCGGGTATCGATTGGCTGGCGACCGGCCGGTTTCTCGCGCAATTCGGAGATGTCCATGTCGCCGAAATAAGTGAGCACCAGCGTGCGCGGGATCGGCGTGGCGCTCAGCACCAGCACGTCGACGGCTTCGCCTTTCGATGTCAGCGCCAGCCGCTCGCGCACGCCGAAGCGATGCTGCTCATCGACGATCGCAAGCGCCAGCGACTTGAAGATCACGTCGTCCTGGATCAGCGCATGCGTGCCGACCAAAAGATCGATCTCGCCGGCCTCGAGCCGGGCCAGCAGCTCGCGTCGCTCCTTGCCCTTCTCGCGGCCGGTGAGGATCGCGACACGAAGGCCGGCGCGTTCGGCGAGCGGGGCGATGGTCTTGATGTGCTGGCGCGCCAGGATTTCGGTCGGCGCCATCAGCGCGGCCTGCTTGCCGACCTCGGCGACGGCCGCGGCCGCAAGCAGCGCCACCACCGTCTTGCCGGAGCCGACGTCGCCCTGCAGCAGGCGCAGCATGCGCACCGGCTGGCGCAGATCTTCCGCGATCGCCGCCATTGCGGAGCGCTGCGAAGCAGTCAGTGCATAAGGCAGCGCGTCGATGATCTTGTTGCGCAGATGGCCGTCGCCGGCATTGCGGTCGCCAGCGGGGCGGCGGAGCTGGGTGCGGATCAGCGCCAGCGCCAATTGCCCGGCGAGCAGCTCGTCGAAGGCAAGGCGGGACCAGAACGGGCCGTCAGGCAGGATGTCGGTGAGCTCGACCGGGACATGGACACGTTGCAGCGCTTCCGCGATCGGCGGAAAGCTGCAGCGGCGCAGCACCTCGGGGCTGATCCACTCCGGCAATGAGGGGAGTTTCTGCAACGCCTGCGCGATGGCGCGGCGGAGCGAGCCGAGCGCGAGCCCCTCGGTCAGCGGATAGACCGGATCGATGCCGGAGAGTTTTGCAAAGCCTTCTTCGTCGACGACGCGGTCGGGATGCACGATCTGGGGGATGCCGTCGTACATCTGCAAGGTGCCGGAGACATAGCGCTTGGCGCCGACGGGAAGCAGCTTTTCGACATAGCCCGGCTGGGCGCGGAAGAAGGTGAGCACCACATCGCCGGTGTCGTCGCTGGCATAGACGAGATAGGGAGCGCGCGAGTTGCGCGGCGGGGCCGGGCGATGGCGGTCGATCGTGACCTCGAGCGTCACCACCGTGCCCGGAACCGCGTCGCGGATCTTCGGCCGCGCGCGGCGGTCGATCACGCTTGCGGGCAGATGCAGCAACAGATCGACCAGCCGCGGCGTCTCGCTGCGGTCGAGCAGATAGCGGAGCAGCTTGTCCTGCTTCGGTCCGACGCCTGACAGGCTCGTGACCGGCGCAAACAGGGGATTGAGCAGAGCAGGGCGCATGGCAGCATCCGTCATCAGCCGGCCGCGTTCCGTCAAGCCCGGCGATGACGCAACAGTTGATAAATCGGGGAACAAGAAGGGCTGACATTGGTCTCCTCAGCCGCTATATCAGCCCCGCCCGGCACGTCCGGGCTTTTGGCGTTTGGATGGATTTTGGCGACATGACGGGAACGACACGGTCGAGCGACGGTCTCGACAACCGCCGCAAGCGGCTATTGTTTCGCTGCTGGCATCGTGGCACCCGCGAGATGGACCTCGTCCTCGGCCGCTTCGCGGACGCCGAAATCGGCAATCTCTCGGACACTGAGCTGTCCGAACTGGAGCACCTGCTCGAGGTGCCCGATCCCGATCTCTATGCTGCGCTGATCGGCGACAGGCCGCTTGAAGGGGCAGGCGCGCTGTTTGCCCGCATCAAGGCGTTTCGCGCGGTGGAACAGGACGTATGAAGCCACAAGCCAAATCACCCGCCGCACTGCTGGCCCCCGGGCGCGCGGTGACCTTTGCCAATGTCGCCGAGGGTGCCGAGGGGCTGGTTATCGCCGATCTGGCGCGCGCGATCGCGGCGAAGCCGAAGCGTCCGGCCGTCAGCCTTGCCGTGGTGTGCCGCGACGGGCCGCGGATGCAGCAGCTCGCCCGCGCCCTGGAATTCTTCGCGCCCGATCTTGGCGTGATGCAGTTCCCGGCCTGGGACTGCCAGCCCTATGACCGCGTCTCGCCGCATGGTGGCGTCCTGGCGCAGCGCCTGACCACGCTGGCGCGATTGTCGCGGCTCGCCGGCAGCGACAATCCGCTGATCGTGCTGACCACCGTGAACGCCATCGTGCAGCGAGTGCCGGCGCGCGAGGTGGTGGCGGCGCAGGCGCTGTCGGTCGCGCCGGGCAATGTCGTACCGATGGACTCGATCGTCGCCTGGCTCGAACACAACGGCTATACGCGGTCCTCCACCGTGCGGGAGCCCGGCGAATATGCCGTGCGCGGCGGCATCCTCGATCTGTTTCCGGCCGGGCTCGACCAGCCGGTGCGGTTCGACTTCTTCGGCGATTCGCTGGAGTCGATCCGCAGCTTCGATGCCGAGACGCAGCGTACGCTCCTGGACATGCGCGGGCTCGATCTCGTTCCGGTCTCGGAATTCCAGCTCACCACGGAGACCATCCGCCGCTTCCGCATGGGCTATGTCGCCGCTTTCGGCGCACCGGAGCGCGACGATGCGCTTTATGAAGCCGTCACCGAGGGGCGTCGCCATCCCGGCATGGAGCACTGGCTGCCGCTGTTCCAGGAGCGGATGGACACGCTGCTCGACTATCTCGACGGCGCGCCTGTTGCGATCGAGCCGCAGGGCGAGGACGCCGCGCGCGAGCGTTTCAAGCAGATTGTCGATTACTATGACGCGCGGCGTGAGGCGATGGAGCATCCCGGTGGCGGCGCGATCTACAAGCCCTTGCCGCCGGACCAGCTCTATCTGACCGAGGCGGAATGGACGCAGCGCCTGAACGACGGCGCGCTGGCGCGGCTGACGCCGTTCGCTGTCCCTGAGGGCAGCACGGAGGTGTTCGACGCCGGCGCGCGGCAGGGCCGCAACTTCGCGCCGGAACGCGCCGACACGTCCGTCAACGTGTTCCAGGCCGTCGCCGCCCACGTGCAGGCCCTGCAGGCGCAGCGCAAGAAAGTGGTGATCGCGTTGTGGAGCGAGGGCTCGCGCGACCGCATGGGCTCGATGCTGCAGGACCACAAGCTCCACAATGTCACCAACGTCAACACCTGGCGCATGGTGCAGGCGACGCCGCGTAACGAGGCGATGCTCGCCGTGCTCGGCATGGAAAGCGGCTTCGAGACTGACGACGTCGCCGTCATCAGCGAGCAGGACATCCTGGGCGACCGCCTGGTGCGGCCGCGCAAGGCGCATCGCAAGCTCGACAATTTCATCTCGGAGGTCACGAGTCTCGCGGCCGGCGATCTCGTCGTCCATGTCGAGCACGGCATCGGCCGCTTCGTCGGCCTGCAGACGCTGGAGGTCGGGGGCGCACCGCATGACTGTCTCGAATTGCATTATGCGGCGGAGACAAAACTGTTCCTGCCGGTCGAGAATATCGAGCTGCTGTCGCGTTACGGCTCCGACGGCGCCAATGTCGAACTCGATCGCCTCGGCGGCATCGGCTGGCAGGCGCGCAAAGCGAAGCTCAAAAACCGCATCCGCGAGATTGCGGGCGAGCTGATCAAGATCGCGGCCGAGCGCATGCTGCACGAAGCGCCGAAGATGCCGGTGCAGCCGCATGTCTATGACGAGTTCTGCGCGCGCTTCCCCTATGACGAGACCGAGGACCAGCTTGGCGCGATCAACTCGACGCTGAAGGACCTCGAGAGCGGCCATCCGATGGACCGGCTGATCTGCGGCGACGTCGGCTTCGGCAAGACCGAAGTGGCGCTGCGCGCAGCGTTTGCGGTCGCGCTCGACGGCAAGCAGGTTGCGGTCGTGGTGCCGACCACGCTCTTGGCGCGCCAGCACAGCAAGACCTTTGCCGAGCGCTTCCGTGGCTTCCCGGTCAATGTCGCGCAGGCCTCGCGGCTGATCGCAGCGAAGGAATTGACGCAGGTCAAGAAGGGGCTCACCGATGGCAGCGTCGATGTCGTCGTCGGCACCCATGCGCTGCTCGGCAAATCAATCAAGTTCAAGGATCTCGGCCTGCTCATCGTCGACGAGGAGCAGCATTTCGGCGTTGGCCACAAGGAGCGGCTGAAACAGTTGCGGGCCCAGGTGCATGTGCTGACGCTGTCCGCGACGCCGATCCCGCGCACGCTTCAGCTTGCGCTGACCGGCGTGCGCGAGCTCTCGATCATTGCCTCGCCCCCGGTCGACCGGCTCGCGGTGCGCACCTTCGTCGCGCCGCATGATCCCTTGATGATCCGCGAGGCGCTCTTGCGCGAGCGCTATCGCGGCGGGCAGGCGTTCTATGTGGTGCCGCGCATCGAGGATCTCGCTGGTGTGAAAGACTTCCTCGACAAGAACGTGCCGGAGATGAAGGTCGCGGTGGCGCACGGCCAGATGCCGCCGACCGTGATCGAGGACATCATGTCCGCGTTCTACGACGGCAAGTACGACATCCTGCTATCGACCACGATCGTGGAATCCGGGCTCGATATCCCCAACGCCAACACGCTGATCGTGCACCGTGCCGACATGTTCGGTCTCGCCCAGCTCTACCAGCTCCGCGGCCGGGTCGGGCGCTCGAAGCTGCGCGCCTACGCGCTGTTCACGCTGCCGGCGCAGCAGAAGATCACGCCGCAGGCCGAGCGGCGGCTGAAGGTGCTGCAGTCGCTGGAAACGCTGGGCGCGGGCTTCCAGCTCGCCTCCCACGACCTCGACATCCGCGGCGCCGGCAATCTTCTGGGCGAGGAGCAGTCCGGTCACATCAAGGAAGTCGGCTTCGAGCTCTATCAATCGATGCTGGAGGAGGCGATCGTCAATCTCAAGGCCGGCGTGGCCGAGCCTGCCGCCGACCGCTGGTCGCCGCAGATCACGATCGGCATGCCCGTGCTTATTCCGGAGGATTACGTCAACGATCTTTCGGTGCGGCTGTCGCTGTACCGGCGGCTCGCCGATCTCGACAGCGAGGAGGAGATCGACAATTTCGCAGCCGAGATGCGCGACCGCTTTGGCGTGCTGCCGGACGAGGTGCGCTATTTGTTCAAGGTCGCCACCATCAAGGCCTATTGCCGCACAGCCAATGTCGAGAAGGTCGATGCCGGTCCGAAGGGCGCGGTGATCGCGTTCCGCGATAATGCCTTTGCCCAGCCCGACCGCCTGGTCGCCTTCATCCGCCAGCATGGCCAGGCCGCGAAGGTGCGGCCCGACATGAAGGTCGTGTTCTTCCAGGAATGGAAGACTCCGGAAGAACGGCTTGCAGGGACAACGGAAATCCTGCGGCAACTTGCCAATCTCGCCGAGAACAAGAAGGCGGCGTAAGCTTGCCTTCCTGTTCTGGGATGCCGGTCGCGCACGCGCTGCCGATCCCGATGTTTTGAGACAATGGCGCGCTGTTAATATTACTGCTTAACTACCAGTTAAGTATGCGTTGGCGGCACGAAAGCGCATGGCCTAGCGTGCGCCGAGTGCGGCTCCGTAACCGGCGAGTTGGTGCGTACCATGAGCAATCGAGTCTGTGGCGCGTTGATCGCGTCTGTTGGCGCAGCAGCGCTTCTGTTCGCTGCGAATGATGCATCCGCAAGGTCAGGAGGGGCGGCGCGCGGAGGGGTTGCTTCGGCACCGTCGGTTGCACGTGGGCACGTCGGCCCATCGTTCCGGCCGCACCGGAGAGGCTTTGTCGGCGGCTTCTGGCCGGGCACAGCCGGCTATTTCGATGCGCCAGCGGCGAGCGAAGGCTTCGCCGGCATTCCGCAATCGCAATCGGTCTCGGGCGACTTCCGCAACACTTACACCTATGACGTCCCCTGGGATTGGGCCCATCGCTATCCGCCGATGGTCGTACCTTCCGATCGACCCTATGTGTCGAGCTGTCCCTCCGAGAGCGTGACCGTCCCCGGCCGTGGCGGCGGAGAGCAGACCGTCAACATCACGCGCTGCTACTGACGAAGAAGCTCACGGCTGCGCCTGGCCACCCCACGCGTCGAGATCGAGCTTCCAGAGCGGCGGCAGATCGGCGAAAGGCGGTGTGGTGTGGGCGATGACGATGGCCGCACGGCGGCTGTCCGAGTCGATCTTGCTGTTGATCGCCTTGACGTGCGCCTTGATCGCATCGACGCCGATATCGAGGATGCTGGCGATCTCATCGTTCGTCTTGCCCAGCGCAATCCACGACGCCACCTCGATCTGGCGCGGCGTGAGCGCGGGGAAGGCCAGCCGCAGCCGATCGGCCGGAGTGAGCTTGGCGAGAGTGCGCTCCTGAGCCTGCCGATAGCTTCGTAGAATGTGCGGACGGAACGCTTCGAGACGGTCGCGATCCAAATCGCTGAAGGGCGGGCGATCCAACACACGATGGCCGACGATCGTGACCACATAGTCGGCATGCTGCAGCACGATCGCCATCATGCGACGGGCGCCTGACGGCAGGAACGCTTCCCTAGCCATCGGGAGTTCGACGTACTCTTCATCGGTGAAAAAATCCGACTCGCGCAGCGCACGCTCGCCGTAGAAGGCGGGATCATATTGCCAGAACGGATGCGAGTGCCGGTGACGGACAAAGGCCTGCATCGCGCGCGCACGCTTTTCAGGATCGTCTTCGACCGAAACCAACGCGCGAAAATCCTGACTCGCGTGATGGAACTCGGAGAAGCTCACAACTTCCGCGTCGATCAGTCTGCCGATGCTCGTGAACAGCAGGCGGGGTAGTGCGTGAAGATCGGGTTCCGACTCGTAAAGATGGATGATCTCGGCGTCGAGATTATTGTCCCTGTTGTCCATGGGATTCTGCGTTGCAGTTTCTGGTTGAGATTGAATCTATTTTGCGCGCAGTTTGCAGCAATCGGGAACCCGATCTGTTGCAGCAAAGCCTCGCTCGTTTTCCTTATCGCTCACAGCGACGCCTGTATACCCCTTCGGGTAGTGGTCAGATCGTGGTTCATCTAAGACTGTTCGCAACGCATCCGCGTGCGTCACAGATTGATGTGATCAGAAATCGTGCGGGTGGTTTCGCGACAACAGAGACGTGCGCGGAAAATTGGTAGTGGGTCGTGGGGGCTGCAATGACGTGGAAATGTTCGGACCGCCAGTCGCGGGGCCACGATTGTCATCGCCGGCACGTTCGGCGCGTCATGCGCGTCGGTTCCACCGCTTTTTGTGTGGTTGTCGGCTTCACCATGGCGGCGTGGGCTGACGGAGGTCAGGGCGGCGCCGGGTTCGGCTGGACCCCTGGGGGTGGCGGCGCTGGTTACACCGGGAATCCGGGCGATAGCGTACGTGCTGATTCGCGCG
>NZ_PSRR01000198.1 GCF_004296405.1 Bradyrhizobium sp. Leo170 | reverse complement strand
TGGCATTCGGGTTGGCCGCGGGCGCGCTGATTGCGGGCGCAGCTGCAGCGTCCAGTCCCTACTACTACGGTCCGGGCTACGGCTACGGCGGCTACCCGGGCTACGCTTACGGCCCGGGCTACTACGGCGGCTATCCGGCCTATTATGGCGGCTACGGGTATCGACGCTACTACGGCGGTGATCCCTACGCCTACGGGGGCGGCCCCTATTATCGGCGCGCCTACTGGGGCTCTTATTGGTAACAGAAAGCCCGGGGCGACGCGCCCCGGGCTTTTTGACTTCGCCGATGCTGCGAGTACCTAATCGGTCTCAACTGGCTCCCGCTGGTAGCCGTGCCAGGCGCTGCCGAGCGTGTTGGCGTAATACTCCTGACGCTCGCGTTCGAACTTTTGCTGGGTCGCCTTGAAGTTGGCGATGCGAGTGGCGATCTCTTCGCGTTCACGTGCGAGCCGCTCTTCCTTCTCGGTCATGGCGTCTTCGGTCATGGCTTCGATCATGGCCCATCCCTGTAATCGTAATGTCGTCCGGCCGAATTCGCCTCCCCAATGGGGCGCCAATGGGGAGGAGCCGGTGCAGGATTGTGGTGAGATGATGAGCAGCGAAGGCGGTGGATAAGGCGCGTACGCTGCTTGTCGCCTCTCCGCGGCCCCGCTAGCCAAAAAGGGAAACTGGGGAGGCCAATTCATGGCAAAGATCGATCTGGATTCACTGAGCATCGAAGAACTCGCAAGCTTGCGCGAGCACGCGACCGACAAGCTGTTCGAGAAGGTCGCGGCGCGCCGCGCCGAACTCGAAGCGGAATTGGAGAAGCTTGCGCAATACGGCAAGCCTGTGAAGAAGGCCGATGCCGCGCCGGTCGCGAAGGCGAAAAAGAGCGACGAGGTGAAGGAGCCGAATGAGGCGAAGGAGCTGGTCGCCAAAGCGGCGTGACAAACACGGCGGCGTGAGAGCCGCATGACAGGTGCGATCCCTCGCTCCAGTTGGCCGTGCTATAGTGCGCGCGGTCAACTCGGGTTTCTCACGTGATTGCAAAAGATCTGCGCAGTGGCGTCGAGGCCCTCGGCAATTTCATCGCCGAGGCCTCCACCATCGTTCCCTTCACCGGTGCCGGCATTTCAACCGAGAGCGGGATTCCCGACTTCCGCTCGCCCGGCGGGCTGTGGACGCGCAACCGGCCAATTCCCTTCGACGAATTCGTTGCAAGTGCCGACGCTCGCGATGAAGCGTGGCGTCGGCGCTTTGCGATGGAGCCGACCTTTGCGGCGGCGAAGCCCGGGCGCGGGCATCGCGCGCTCGCCTCGCTCTATCGCGCGGGGAAGATTCCGTCGATCGTTACCCAGAACATCGACAATCTGCATCAGATGAGCGGCTTCAAATCGGATCATGTGGTCGAGTTGCATGGCAACACAACCTATGCGCGCTGCATCGGTTGCGGCAGGGCGTACGAATTGATGTGGGTCAAGCAGCGCTTTGACGAGAACGGCAGTGCGCCCGATTGCACCGACTGCGGCGATCCCATCAAGACCGCAACCATCTCGTTCGGCCAGGCGATGCCGGAGGATGCGATGCGACGGGCGACGGAACTTGCGCAGCACTGCGATCTGTTTCTTGCGATCGGATCTTCGCTGGTGGTGTGGCCCGCGGCGGGATTTCCGATGATGGCCAAGAACTGCGGTGCCAAGCTTGTGATCATCAACAACGAGCCGACCGAGCAGGACGATATTGCAGATCTCGTGATCCGCCACGACATCGGCGAGACCCTTGGGCCGTTTGTAGGCAATTGATGCTCAATTGATTCGCGACTGTTCATAGTTCCCGCTGGATTCGTTTTTTGTCTATGCGACGCAAGCGGGAGTGTTATCTTTTGATTCGAGATTCGCGTGCGTTGTTCATGAGCGGTCGTGCAACAACGCACCGGTAGGTACCGTCGCAGAGAGACGGGTTGCAGATGATGTGCGGGGTCCGGGGTCATGGGGTCGGACGGATTTGAGTCCAAGAAGCTCGGCGCTCCACCATCGGGTGGCGCCGGGCAGGGTAGGCTTGCGCCGGGTGAATACTCGGAGAGAGCACCGCGCGATCCAGCCGCGGATGCATTCTCCGGCCTGGGCGATGCCGCCGCCAACCTCGTCGAGATTTCCGGCGTCATCAAATGGTTCGATGCCTCGAAAGGCTACGGCTTCGTCGTCCCCGACAATGGCTCGCCAGACGTGCTTCTGCACGTCACCGTGCTCAGGCGCGACGGCTACCAGACGGCCTACGAGGGCGCTCGCGTAGTGGTTGAATGCGTGCAGCGCGCGAAGGGCTATCAGGCGTTCCGCATCCTCTCGATGGATGAAACGACGGCGATCCATCCGGCGCAGATGCTGCCGCCCAGGACCCATGTCACGGTCACCCCGACCAGCGGGTTGGAGCGGGCGCAGGTCAAGTGGTTCAACCGGCTGCGCGGCTTCGGCTTCCTGACCTGCGGTGAAGGGACGCCCGACATCTTCGTGCACATGGAAACGCTGCGCCGCTTCGGCATGACCGAACTGCGCCCCGGCCAATATGTGCTGGTGCGGTTCGGGCCCGGCTCCAAGGGCATGATGGCCGCGGAGATCCACCCGGAGACCGGCCCGTCGGCGCTGTCGTCGCACTGATCTCCTATTCGATCTCTAACGCAAACGTGAGCCGGGTGGCGCGCGGCGGGTCTTTGCCCTCTGGTCATTGCCGCCGTCGCCGGGTTAGGTTCCCCGCGGTTTGATCTTGCCGTGAGTGCTGTTGCCATGATTTTCGATCGTGTCGCCGGGCATCGCCTGCTCGTTGGCCTGTTTGCGTCGTTCGTCCTTCTGCTCGGAGTGATCGCCGGCCCGGCCGCAAGGGCCGCGACGGTCCAGCCGCTCGAG
Source organism: Bradyrhizobium sp. Leo170 (assembly GCF_004296405.1). Taxonomy (GTDB): domain Bacteria; phylum Pseudomonadota; class Alphaproteobacteria; order Rhizobiales; family Xanthobacteraceae; genus Bradyrhizobium. The sequence continues at coordinate 13,149 of NZ_PSRR01000198.1, read as the reverse complement.
ATCGTCACCAAGAACGGAGTGCACGTCTTCTCCGTCGAGCTCGCGACGACAGAGGAGGAGAAGACGACGGGGCTGATGTACCGGAAGGAACTGCCCGACGGCAAAGGCATGCTGTTCGACTTCTCGCCGGAGCAGCAGGTGTCGATGTGGATGAAGAACACCTATGTCTCGCTGGACATGATCTTCATCCGCGCCGACGGCCGCATCCTGCGGATCGCGGAGAATACCGAGCCGTTGTCGACCAAGATCATCTCCTCCGGCGGACTCGCCAAGGGCGTCCTGGAGGTGGTTGCGGGCACGGCGCAGAAATACGGCATCCAGCCCGGCGACCGGGTGGCCCACCCGCTGTTCAACGGCAAATAGAGCATGATCCGGAAAAGTGGGCACCGGTTTTCCGAAAAGATCATGCTCCACTAAGGAGCGGATGATGATCCGGCCAGCCTGATCGGATCATCATCCGGCGCCCCCGCGAGCGCCTTGCTGGCGCCCGTTTAACCGTGTATCGACATCGCCGGCGGATTGCTCGGGGTATAGCGCAGCCTGGTAGCGCGGCAGTTTTGGGTACTGCAGGTCGTTGGTTCGAATCCAGCTGCCCCGACCAAAAGATTAGTGAAATCAGGTATTTGAGAGGCCTGTCGCGTCCCGGTCGCTGACGTGCTGTCGGCTGTCGGGGGTATATCGGTCACCGCTGAGAAGCTTATGCTTCGGGGGCATTTGCTGCCCCATCTCCCATCCGTGCCTGCGCCCACGCGGAATGCCCTCGACGATTGCCTTGGCGACAATCTCGGCGTCAGCAGGAGAGAGAGCTGGTCGAGGGGCTTCCATGACACGCGATCTGGCGAGCGCGCTCCATGTCTTCGTACAGGGCTATGGGAGGAGGCGGTTGCGTCGTGGATGCGCTGCACAGTCGCAAGCGTCTGTACATCGGACGAACGTCCGATGCGCCACTGCCCAACCTATGAAACAACTTCGTTCGTTCTGTAGTGCGCACGGAATCGGTGACGATCCACGCGGAGGAGGCGGCTTACTCTTACGACGTCGAATACGAACGACTGCTGCGTCAATAGGTAGGAAGCAAAAAATGCGCTCGGATATCAGCATTGCTATTGTTGGATTTATCCTGACGTTGTCGGTCTCAGTAGACGCACATGCATCGTGCACAGGGCCGAGGACTATGAAGGGAACCTGGAAGGGGAACGACACAGGTACCTACTTTGTCGCGCAACGCGGAAATACTGTTTGGTGGTTTGGACAGAGTAAAGAGCGGAATTTTGCCAACGTTTTTCGAGGCACGCTACGTGGCGACATAATTGACGGCGAATTTTCAGATGTTGCCGGTGGATTCAATTTTGCCGGTCCGCTACGTCTCCAAATTGTGAGAGGCTTCGGTAACTCAATAGCTTCATTCAAGAAAGTGAGCGGCGGATTTGGGGCGAGCCATTGGTCTTTCCCGTGTGATGATCAAAGCCTGATCCCTGCACGAGACTAGCGAAACTCTGAAATTGCTATGGGGTGGGGCCACCCCGATTGCACTCTACCGCTCGGGATAGGGCGTGCCATCCTTGTGCACGAACCGGCCGTCGGCGTTGGAGCTCATCATGTCGACGTCCGAGCAGATGGTGACGTCGGCTGGTGAGCGCGAGCCGACTTCGAGATAAACCGCCATCGCGTCGGATTTGTTGACGAGGTGATAGCCGTTGCCGGAGCCTTTCGGAAACGCCGCGCCATCGCCTGCGCGCAGCACCGTCTCGCCGCCATCTTCAATCAGCGTCAGTTCGCCTTCGAGCACATAGACGAATTCGTCTTCGGCCGAATGCCAGTGGCGCTGGCTCGACCAGTTGCCCGGCGGCAGGTGCATGAGATTGACCCCGAAGTCGGTGAGGCCGCCGGCGTTGCCCAACCGCTGCCGCATGCGTTCGGCAGAGGGGGCGTCGAATGGCGGCGGGTAGCCGGAGCCCTTGCGTTTCGGCACGGCGGCGATATCGATCCTGGGCATGAGGTCCTTTCAATGACACCCGGGGCCACGCTCCTTGCTCAACGCTGACACATCAACCGCGCGAGATGTCCTGATCGGTAGATCAGGAAAAGATCACTGGTGTAGTGGAAATACTCACCCGTGAAGTCCTTGGTTCTGAATCTGAGTTGAATCCTGTTGTTGCTGACGACCGAAGCGCGCTGCGGACCATTCCCGGTATCGATCGAAACCGGCGGACCGAGGGCAAGCGTCACGGTTTTTGCCGAGGGCGCGGATCCAGTTGGATCGAACAGGGAGCCGCTGCAGGTGAGGGAGGCAGGCTGGGCGGCCGCAGAAGCAATCATCGAGGCGAGGGCTGACAGAATTATCAAGGACGTTCTGAACATTCATGGCTCCAAAGAAAAGAATTTAGGAATCGCGGCGGGGCTTGCAGCGTCGGAGCATAGTAGGTGGCGCCTGGGTTTGCGAGCAACGGTTGTGGTTGCCAAATCGCACGTCAAATCATCGGTCCCGATGATATCGCCACCGTAAGGCCGCTGGAATTTTTCGGATGGGCGCTTGCCCCTGCATGCTGGTGGCGGCGAAGCTCCGAGGGTGCAGCGCACTCCCTTCAGGCGAGCGCGCAGGTACCTTAGTCGTTTGACGTGAGGAACGGCAGAATTGGCACGTCGATGCCGATGGCCAATTCGAGCACTGCACCGATCGCAGCGATTGCCGCGCACAATTCGAGCAGGACGAATGCGAACAGCGCGCTGAGCCCGATGATTGCGTTCTTGCGGCCGTTCCACATGATGTCACCTGCGATCCTGGCTTTCGGAAAGAAAGCTCGATTTAGCCCGGTTGGGTCATAGGCCCGGGATCTGGCGCGGTGAGCTCGCTTTACCATCGCGGCCACCGTGCTCAAGACAAGCCTGATCTTAACCTAACCGATCAACCTTAACGTCCGTGCGGCGGGCGAAACCGGAGCCGGCCGTCTGGTTCAGGACGATCGCAGCGTTCCGCGGCGCTTCAGCATCCGCGGCAGATCGATCCGATCATCTTCTCGACCTTGGCCTCTTCGGGATCGAGCGAGGGATCGGTGCCAAGCAGCGGACCCTTCTGGGGACCGTTGGCAATGCCCGACGAGGAAAGCGCGGTTCCGAGCGAGTTGGTGCCTGGCGTGGCGGGGTTGGTTCCAAAAGCGCCGCCGGTCACCGGCAGGCCGCCGCTCGTGGGTAGGCCGCTGCTCATGGGCATGCCTCCGTGCATTCCCATGGCTCCCATACCGTGCCCCATGCCGCCTCCGCCGCCGCGTGCGAATGCTGCGGTGGTCGAAAGGCCGACGGCGAGGGCGAGGCAGAGGAGGGATAGTTTCTTCATGGCGAGACTCCTGTCTTCGCGAGACGGCTGGGGCCGTCCGTTGGGCCGGCGCCAGCACAAACAGGATGTAGGCATTGCGGTCCCGCGCAATGCGGTCCCGCCCATCAAATCCTTTGGCGCGAAGCTTGCTGCCGGATCGCGGCTGCGCGAGTGACGGCGATCCCGTTCATTATTCTCAACGATTTGTAATCAAGGCCTGGCTGTGGGCGGCGATGGCCGCTTCCTCATCGGTGGGGACCACCAGGGTTGCGACACGCGCTGTCTTTGCGCCGATCCAGAGTTCATTGGCGCTGTTGGCGGGGTCATCGATCTCCACGCCGAGCCAGCCAAGGCCGGTGCAGATCTGCTTCCGCACCTCGGGGCTGTTCTCGCCGATCCCGGCGGTGAAGACGATCGCGTCCAGGCCGCCCAGGCTGTGGACCATCGCGGCGATCGCCGCGCCCGCGCGGAAGGCGAACAGTTCGAGTGCCTCGGCGGCACGGGGATCGTTGCTGTTGGTGAGCACGCGCACGTCGGCGCTGATCCCGGACACGCCGAGCAATCCGGATTCGTAATACAGTACGTGCTCGATCTCGTCGGCCGAAAGCCCGCGCTGCTGTTGCAGGTAGAGCGGCAGGCCGGGATCGATCGCGCCGCAGCGCGTGCTCATCATCAGCCCGTCCAGCGTGGTGAAGCTCATCGTGGTGTCGATGCTGCGCCCGTTGCGCATCGCGCACAGGCTGGCGCCGCTGCCGAGATGGGCCGTCACGATCCGTCCCAGAGCCAGATCCGGCGCGATCTCGCGCAAGCGGCGGGCGATGAACTCGTAGGACAGCCCGTGAAAGCCGTAGCGGCGCACGCCCTCCTGTTCGAAATGCCGCGGCAGCGCAAAGCGGCTCATGGGCGGCGCGATGCTATGGTGGAAGGCGGTATCGAAGCAGGCGACCTGCGGCAGGTCCGGCCGCAGCTTCTGCATCGCCTCGATCGGCGCGAGGCTGGCTGGCTGATGCAATGGCGCGAGCGGCGTGAGCTCGCGCAGCACCTGGAGAATGGCCGGCGTCACCTTCACCGGTTCGAAGAACTTCAGGCCGCCATGGACGACACGGTGGCCGACCGCGACGAGAGTTCCACCGGTGAGGAATTCGTCGATCCAGTGCAACAGATCCGAGAAGAAGCTCTCGTCGTCCGCTTCCGCCGCGGCGTGCCGCTCGAACAGCACGTTGCCCTGCAGGTCCTTCACGACCATCCGCGGCTGATGCTGATGATGGTCGAGCATGCCCTTGCACAGCAGCGCGGGATCGCCTGAGCCGCCGCTCGCAAACAGAGCCAGCTTGATCGAGGACGATCCTGCGTTGAGGACGAGGAGGGCGTTCGGCATCTTCTTCAGCCTCAACGCTTGTGATTGGGCATTAATCGCCGGCGTTCGCGGCCGTGCCATATGGCCAGGACCAGTCGCGGATATCGGGCATGTCCTCGCCGTGCGCGCGGACATATTTGCCGTGCTCGATCAGGCGATCGAGGCAATGCTGCTTGACGGCGGCCGCTGACGCCGCAAGTCCCGGCACGCGGTTGATGACCTCGATCGCCAGATGGAAGCGATCGAGCTCGTTGAGCACGACCATGTCGAACGGCGTCGTCGTCGTTCCCTCTTCCTTGAAGCCGCGCACATGAATGCCGGAGTGGTTGGTGCGCGCATAGGTGAGGCGGTGGATCAGATAGGGATAGCCGTGATAGGCGAAGATCACCGGCTTGTCGCGGGTGAACAGGGTGTCGAACTCGCGGTCGGTCAGTCCATGCGGATGCTGTTCGCGCGGTTGCAGGGCCATGAGGTCGACGACGTTGACGACCCTGATCTTGAGCTTGGGGATCTGCTTCCGGAGCATGTCGACGGCGGCGAGCGTCTCCAGCGTCGGCACGTCGCCGGCGCAGGCCATCACCACGTCGACGTCGCTGCCGGGTGTTTCCGTTCCGGCCCATGACCACGCGCCGATCCCGGCCTCGCAATGAACCGCGGCCTCCTTGATTGTCAGCCATTGCGGCGCGGGCTGCTTGCCGGCCACGATGACGTTGATGCGGTCGTAGGTGCGCAGGCAGTGGTCGGTGATCCACAGCAGCGAGTTGGCATCCGGCGGGAAATAGACGCGGACGACGTCCGCCTTCTTGTTGGCAACGAGATCGACGAAGCCCGGATCCTGGTGGCTGAAGCCGTTGTGATCCTGCCGCCAGACATGTGAGGTGAGCAGGTAGTTCAGCGAGGCGATCGGGCGCCGCCAGGGCAGGCCGCGGGAGACCTTCAGCCATTTGGCGTGCTGGTTGAACATGGAATCGACGATGTGGATGAACGCCTCATAGCAGGAGAACAATCCATGTCGCCCAGTGAGCAGATAACCCTCGAGCCATCCCTGGCAAAGATGCTCGCTCAAGACCTCCATCACCCGGCCGTCCCGGGACAAATGGACGTCGTAGGACTCGATCTCCTCCATCCAGACGCGATCGGTCGCTTCGAACACGGCATCGAGCCGGTTGGAGGCGGTCTCGTCAGGGCCCATGATGCGGAAGTTGCGGGTGCTCTCGTTGCGCCTCATGACGTCACGCAGGAATTTGCCCATCGTGCGCGTCGCTTCATTCATCACGCCGCCGGGCGTGGCGACCTCGATGGCGAAGTCGCGATAGTCGGGCAGCTCCAGCTCACGCTTCAACAGCCCGCCATTGGCATGCGGATTGGCGCCCATCCGACGCGCGCCTGCCGGCGCCAGTTTTTGCAGCTCCGGAACGAGCCTGCCTTGCTCGTCGAACAGCGTTTCCGGCTGGTAGCCGCGCAGCCATTGCTCCAATATCGCGAGATGGCTTGGATTGCTGCGGACTTCGGCAACCGGCACCTGGTGCGCGCGCCAAAATCCCTCCACCTTGAGGCCGTCGACTTCCTTGGGGCCGGTCCAGCCCTTTGGACTGCGCAACACGATCATCGGCCATCGCGGCCGCTCCGGCGATGGTGATGCGCCTCGCGCGGCCTGCTGGATGGCGCGAATACGATCCGTTGCCGCATCCAGGGTGGCTGCCATCTGCCGGTGCATCGTCGTGGGATCGTCGCCCTCGACGAACATCGGCTCATGGCCAAAGCCCAGGAACAGGTGGCGGATTTCCTCGTCGCTCATCCGTCCGAGCACGGTCGGGTTGGCGATCTTGTAGCCGTTCAGATGCAGGATCGGGAGCACCGCGCCGTCGCGCGCGGGGTTGAGAAACTTGTTCGAATGCCAGGAGGCGGCGAGCGGGCCGGTCTCGGCTTCGCCGTCGCCGATGACGCAGGCAACCAGGAGATCGGGATTGTCGAATGCCGCGCCATAGGCATGGGCGAGCGCATAGCCGAGTTCGCCGCCTTCATGGATCGAGCCCGGTGTCTCCGGTGCAGCATGGCTTGGGATGCCGCCGGGAAAGGAGAACTGCCGAAACAGCTTGCGCAGCCCGTCGGCGTCCCGCGTGATATCTGGATAGATCTCGGTGTAGATGCCTTCGAGATAGGTATTGGCCACCATGCCGGGCCCGCCATGACCGGGGCCGCAGATATAGATGACGTTGAGGTCGCGGTGTTTGATCACACGATTGAGATGGGCATAGACGAAATTCAAACCGGGCGTCGTGCCCCAATGGCCGAGCAGGCGCGGCTTGATATGTTCCTTGCGAAGCGGCTCGCGGAGCAGGGGATTGTCGAGCAGATAGATCTGGCCGACCGAGAGGTAGTTGGCGGCGCGCCAGTACCGATCAAGCAGATCGAGTTCGGCGCTATCGAGAACGGCGGACGTGCTGCTTACATCTTGCATTGAACGCCTCGTTGTTTCTTGGCGACGATTGCCAATCGTGACGGCTTTGCCGGACGCGCCACTGTCCATTCCCGAGCGGTGCGGGTGTTGACCCAGGTCAACCGCATCCAAGCCATCCTCGATCCCGGCGCCATTCGAGCATGCGCTTGCTGCGCCATCTGTCCGATGACAACGGGCGCGGATCAGCGCCGTTCCGGCGCAGGAAATGTGAGATTATAGCGGCGGCGTTTGACGAAACTGCGATGCCGCGCTTTTGACCAGGGGGCGTGCGGCCAAACGGTACGGTGCGGCCGGCGCTACCGGCTGGAGACCAGTTTCAGCGGAGGCTGGAGTGTCGCCTCGAGTTCCACCCGCAGGCGCTGGACTCGGGGATCGCTCGATCGCTCGGCGCAGACCGTGTACTGATGTACGGATTGGGCCAGCGCCCGCCGCTCCGCCGCGGTCTTCGACACCGAGGCGAGCTTGAGCACGATGGCGCCCAGGTTCACCAGCATTTCGTCCAGCGTCTGGTCGATTGTGTCGAACTCGTTCTTCATCCGCACTCCTGTGCACGTCAATGAAGGCTGGTCGATGACGTTCCTGTGGCGGCTTCGGTAAAGCTAACCATTGGTAAATGCCGTAGGGTGGGCAAAGCGAAGCGTGCCCACCATCACGAGCGGAGTGTTGATGGTGGGCACGCTTCCGCCGGTGTTTGATTGAATGACGGTGCAAGAAGTCGCTTTGCCCACCCTACTCACTGCTCACTAGAAACCGAGGAGCCCCCATGGCACGCAAACTGATCGACATCTCCGTTCCCCTGCAGAACGACGTGCCGGCCGATCCGCCGGGCAACCACCCGACCATCCAGTATATCGATCACCAGCAGGGCCTGCCGCGCATGCTGGAATTCTTCCAGGGGTTACGAGCGGAAGAGCTGCCGGACGGGCAGGGCTGGGCGGTCGAGCAGGTCAATCTCTCCACCCATAATGGCACGCATCTGGATGCGCCCTGGCACTTCCATCCCACGATGAATCGCGGCGAGCGCTCCTGGACCATCGACGAGGTGCCGCTGGAATGGTGCTTCCAGCCCGCCGTCAAGCTGGACTTCCGGCATCTGCCGGACGGCTATGTCGCGACCGCCAAAGACGTCGAGGAGGAGCTCAAGCGGATCGACCATACGCTGCAGCCGCTCGAGATCGTCGTCGTCAATACCAGCGCCGGCGCGAAATTCGGTCGGCAGGATTACGTCGTCTCGGGCTGCGGCATGGGCTATGAGGCGACGATGTATCTGTTGGAGCGCGGCGTGCGGCTGACCGGCACCGACGGCTGGAGCTGGGATGCGCCGTTCGTCTACACCGCGAAGAAGTATGCCGAGACCAGGGACGCCAGCCTGATCTGGGAAGGGCACAAGGCCGGCCGCCACATCGGCTATTGCCACCTCGAGAAGCTGCACAATCTCGAACTGTTGCCCTCGACCGGCTTCATGGTGTCGTGCTTCCCGGTAAAGATCGAGCGCGCTTCGGCCGGCTGGACGCGGGCGGTCGCGATCCTCGATAGCTGAAGCCCGTTGGCCTGGAGAGCTCTTGTCAAAAGAAAATCAGGTGCGCCGTTTCCGACGCACCTGATTTTTTCCTTCGATCCAGTGCGGGTAACGTCGGACTAACGCTGCTACCTGCAGACGCGAACGCCGCGCGGGGTCCACCAGCAGCGTGGCCCGCCATAGTAGCCGTAGCCACCACGGGGATACCAGCCACGGCGATAGCCGCCGCCGCGATAACCCCATCCGCCGCCTCGATATCCGCCACGATAACCTCCGCCGCGCCCGCGCCACTGCGCCTGCGCCGACGAGGTGGTCGCACCGACCAGAATCGCCGACGTGCTGGCGACATAGACGAACAGCAATGCCACCGCGGCAAGGCAGCGCGTCAGGAAATTGTAGCGTTTAACCATTCAGTAATCTCCCGGTCACTTCCATACATCCAAACAATCCGAACTGTCTTGCTTAGACGTTTGAGACAGCCACTAGTTCAGATGCACTAAGACAAAATTTTGTCGAACGTTCTTGCGCTTCGCAAAAACTCTATTGGGCGGGTCGGGTAAGGTCAAGTTATGGTCCCGCTTGCAGAAATGCATCGTTTGTCCTGCTGTTCATCCATCGTTCATCTTGTTCATCTTCGTCGTACCCAGTGATTTGTGTGCTACCGAACCAAGACGAAAAAGATTTCGACAAAATCCCGCAGAGAACTTGATGTCGACACGATCGCGCTTCTAAGCCACGCGATGATTCCCGCCTGACGAGTCCCCATGCCCAAGCAGCACACCTATGTCCTCGGCCTCAACACCTACGATCATGACGTCAGCGCCTGCCTGTTGCGCGACGGAGCGATCGCCTTTGCGATCGCCAAGGAGCGGATCACGCGCGAGAAGCACGCATCCGGATTCCACAAGGAGGCGATCGACTATTGCCTCAAGGCCGAGGGCATCACGCTCGATGACGTCGATCTGGTCGTCAGCAATTGCTACATCCTGCCGGTGCCGGAGCTGGAAGAGCGTCTGATCTATCAGGACATGGCCGGCTTTCTTCCGTATCCCGAGCGGCAGGAGGCGTCCAAACATCCGCTGTTTCGTTCGACCTCGGGCAAGGTGCGATCGGTCTCCCACCATCTGGCGCATGCCTACAGCGCATTTGCGGTGTCGCCGTTCGATGAGGGCGCGGTGATGGTGGTCGACGGCGTCGGCAACTATCAGTCCGACGTCATGGAGACATATCCGAATGCTGATGCGGCGTCGCCGCTGGCGCGCGAATCCGAAAGCTACTACCACTTCGCGGGCGAGAAGCTGGAATGCCTGAAGAAGGTCTTCATGGAGCCTTCGCGCGGCATGCTCAGCGACGAATTCTACAACATGCCGGGCCTCGGCGCGCTCTACAGCCGCGTCTCGTCCTACGTGTTCGGCGACTGGAACAAGTGCGGCGAACTGATGGGCCTTGCGCCCTATGGCCGCCGCGAGCAGGTCAAGCATCTCCTCGATATGAACGACGGCAAGTTGTATGTGCCGCCCTGGACGAGCGAATTCCACGAACCCTATCTGCTCGACAGCGGCAGTTGGGAGAAGAACCCGGCGATGCGTCACTGGGAGGACATCGCCTGGCGCGTGCAGGACGACACCGAGAACGTGCTGCTCGCCCGCGCGCGCTGGCTGCGCGAGACCACGGGCGCGAAGAACCTTTGTATCGCCGGCGGCGTCGCACTGAATTGCGTGGCCAACGGACGGATTGCGCGGGAAGCCGGTTTTGAAAATGTGTGGATCCAGCCCGCGGCCGGCGACGACGGCACCGCGATCGGCTGCGCCTATTACGGCTGGCTCGAGATCCTGAAGCAGCGGCGCAACTTCGTAATGGAGCACGCTTACGTCGGCAGGCCCTATAGCGAGGCGGAGGTCGCGGCCGCGCTGCAGAAGTTTTTGGTGCGCGTGCAGGTGGACATCAGGCGCAGCGACGATATCTGCCGCGACACCGCCAAGCTGCTGGCCGACCAGCGCGTGATCGGCTGGTTCCAGGGGCCGTCCGAGTTCGGGCCGCGTGCGCTCGGCAACCGGAGTCTGATCGCCGATCCGCGCCGGGCTGACATGAAGGACATCCTCAACAGCCGCGTCAAACACCGGCAGGCGTTCCGCCCGTTTGCGCCGCTCGTGCTGGCCGAGCGGATGACGGAGATCTTCGAAGGCGAGGAGGATTCGCCGTTCATGCTGATCGCCAAGCCCGTCCGTCCCGAGTGGCGCGACAAGATTCCGGCGATCGTCCATGTCGACGGCACGGCGCGCGTGCAGACCGTGCGCGAGGCGACCAACCCCAGGCTCTACCGGCTCTTGAAGGAGTTCGAGGCGCTGACGGGGGTGCCGGTGCTGATCAACACCTCCTTCAACGTCAAGGGCGAGCCGATCATCGAGACGCCGGAGGATGCCGTGAACTGCTTCCTCGCCACCGGGGTCGACAATCTGATCCTGCACGACACCATCGTGTCGAAGGGCCGGATGCACAAGGTCGTCGCGCCGCTGGTCAGGACTTATGGCGATGTCGCTGGCATCGTCGCCTCGACCGCCCCGCCGCCGTCCTGAGATCTACCTCGCCCCGCTTGCGGGGAGAGGTCGGAATTCAAGCGCAGCTTGAATCCGGGTGAGGGGGAGTCTCCGCGAATCCATCTGCTACCGTGTTCGCGGAAGCGGCCCCTCACCCCAACCCTCTTCCCGTGGAGAACGGGGAGAGGGAGAGGATGGCGCTACGTTGCCTTCGCCGGCGTCGGCGGCGTTTTCGGCAGCGGCTTGTCCTGCCGTTTCGACCAGGAGATGTAGTAGGCCACGATCGTCATGATCGCGATGCCGGTGACGCTGACGAAGATCTGCGCGAGCAGTGAGCCCGAGCTCATCGACAGCTCGAAATGCCCGACAAAGGACAGGAACACGCCGACGCAGAACACCGCGAGCGACTGCTGGCCGCAGACGATCAGCGGATCGAACACCTTCCACTCCAGCGCCGACCAGTCCTTCGGGATGAAGCGGATCACGAGGATGACGATGACCGCGAAGTGGATGAAGCGGTAGGGCGCAAGGTTGGTCTTGTCGTTCGGGTTGAAGGCCGAATAGAGCCAGTCCGGGAACATGGCGCCGAAATCCGGGAAGCGGCCGGCCATGGTCATGATCAGCGCGAAGATCATATAGGCGATGCAGAACCAGAGCGTATAGGGCGAGTTGATGATGTCGGCATTCTTGCGCGCGCGCCGAGCGCGCAGCAGGCGCCGAACACGAACAGAACCTGCCAGCAGAACGGGTTGAAATACCAGACGCCGGCCGGATAGGCCGGCAGGTTCCAACCCACCTGGCGCGATACCAGCCACAGCGCGATCGAGGCGAGCATGGTCAGGTTCGGTTGCCGCAGCATGAACCAGAGCACTGGCGGGAACAGGCCCATCAGCACGATGTAGAGCGGCAGCACGTCGAGGTTGACCGGCTTGAATTTGAGGAACAGGCCCTGGCGCAGGGTCTCGGTCGCGTTATCGACGAGGCCGGCGACGTTGAACTCGTTGATGAGGTTGGAATCGCCGAAGCGCAACGCCAGGTAGCTGATTGCGGCGATGTAGATCACGAACAGGATGATATGGGCGACGTAGAGCTGCCAAACGCGCTTGGTCAGCCGGGTCGCGCCGACGACGAAGCCGCGCTCCAGCATCATCCGGGCATAGACGAAGGAGGCGGTATAGCCGGAAATGAAGACGAAGAGGTCGGCGGCGTCGCTGAAGCCGTAGTTCCGCGTGGTGATCCAATTCACCACATTGTCGGGGATATGATCGAGATAGATTGCCCAGTTCGCGACCCCACGAAACAGGTCGAGCCGGAGGTCGCGTCCCTTTTCGGGCAGGGTGGCGTTGATTTTCATGGGTCCCGCTTCGAAGTGATGCTTTCGAGAAGGCCGCGCCGCGAGGCACTCGAGCCCATCCGCGGCCAGATTGTCACAGCGCGGTAGAATGGCTATACCGGACGGAAAGGTAACATCCGGGTTCAGGAATCACCCATCACATCCGTGAAAGGTGTTTTTATACTATCCCGGGCGTTCCCTCCACACGCTCCATGTCGCACAATCCCCGAAGGTTCGACGATCCATGACGACAGCACGCATTTTTAAGCCCGCCAAAAACGCGATGCAATCGGGGCGTGCCAAGACCAGGGAATGGCAGCTCGACTACGAGCCGGAACAGCCGCGGATGGTCGAGCCCCTGATGGGCTGGACCTCGTCCGGCGACATGAAGCAGCAGCTCACGCTGCGCTTCCAGACCAAGGAAGAGGCGATCGCCTATTGCGAACGCAAGGGCATCCCCTACCAGGTGCTCGAGCCGAAGGAATCCCTCCACCGGCAGATCGCCTATGCCGACAATTTCTCGTTCCGGCGCGGCGAGCCCTGGACGCACTGAAGCCCGCAACAGGGTCCTGCGGGCTCTGGCTGCATTTCACCTCCCCTTGAAAAGGGGAGGTCGGTTTGCGCGTGAC
>NZ_PSRR01000197.1 GCF_004296405.1 Bradyrhizobium sp. Leo170 | reverse complement strand
GGAATGTGCGCGTGAGCGGTTGCTTCCGCACCGACAATGTCGCTGCGGCGCATGCCGCCGCCTGCCATGGCCTTGGCATCGGATACGGTCCGTTCTGGCAGATCGCCGAACTGTTCGATCGCGGTGCGCTGGAGATATTGCTCGAAGAGTTCGAGGCTCCGCGGATTCCGATCCACGCGGTGTTCCCACCGAGCGGCATGCCACCAGCGAAGACGCGGCTGTTCGCCGACCTGCTCGTGGAACGCCTGAAGCGCGAACGCCTCTAACCTGATTTTCTCGATTTTCGGGAAGGTCAATTCTGCGCAGCGCTGATTGTCTCTCAGGCTCCGCGAACTCAACTTAGGGGCGGCTCAGCGCTGAATTCGCCTTGCCAGGCTTTTCAAATCGAGGAGCACGTCATGTCTCCCGACAGACGCACCCTGCTGCGTGCAGGCCTTGGCCTTACCGCGGCATTCGCTTCCGGTACTCAGATGAACACACCAGCACAAGCCAATTCGAACGACCGATCGCGGCTCAAGGGCGAACTCAGTCACGACGAGGCGGTTCGCGCCGCGGCGGCGGATGACTTCGGCCGGATCATTCGCAAAGAGCCGCGCGCGGTCTTGAAGCCAGCCGAGAGCGAAGACATCGCGACCGTGATGCGATGGGCAGCCGAGCGAGGATTGAAGGTCGCAGCGCGCGGCCAGGGCCATTCGACCTACGGCCGTTCGCTGACTGACGGCATCGTCGTCGATATGCGCGGGCTCAATCGCATCGGCGACGTCGAGGCTGACCGCATCGTGGTCGAGGCCGGAGCGACATGGCAGAGCGTGCTCGACGCGACGCTGGCGCGAGGGCTGACGCCGGCGGTGCTGACCAATTATCTCGGCCTGTCGGTCGGCGGCACGATCGCGATCGGCGGCATCGGCGGGACGTCGTCGCGATATGGCATGCAGGCTGATCATGTGCTCGAATTGAGCGTCGTCACGGGCGATGGCCGGGAGCTGACCTGTTCGGCGACCGAAAATCCCGATCTGTTCGATGCTGTCAGGGCCGGTCTCGGCCAATGCGGCATCATCACCCGCGCCAGCTTGCGCCTGGCGCGCGCGCCCGACCGGGTCCGCCGCTATCAGCTCTTTTATCGCGATCTGGCGTCCCTGACCGCGGATCAGCGGCGCATGTTAACGGCGGGGCGCTTCGACCAATTGCAGGGCGCGATCCTGCCCGACGGCAGCAGCGGCTGGCGCTACCAGCTCGACGGCGCGATCTTCTACAACCGCGATGCCGCGCCCGATGAAAGCACAGCGCTTGCGGACCTCGCGGACGATCGCGGCAAGGCCGTTATCACCGACCTCACCTATCGCGATGACGCGCTGGCCTTCGCCAAACTTGAAAACCTGCTGCGATCGAAGGGCCAGTGGTCCATTCCGCAGCCGTGGCTGTTCACATTCCTGCGCGGCAGCAATGCCGAACAGGTGGCGCGCGAGATCGTGGGCGGCCTGAGCAACGGGGACGTCGGGCCATTCGGACGGATCACCTGTTATCCGATGCTGACCGATGCGTTTCGCGCCCCGCTGGTGCGGTTGCCGGACGAGAGTATCGTTGTTCCATTCAACCTGGTCCGCATCCCTTCCGATACCGACGCGGCCTCGATCGCGCGGACGGTCGCGGCGAACCGCGCGTTCTACGATCGCATTCGCAAAGCTGGCGGCTTCCTCTATCCCGTCAGCGCCTTTCCAATGTCGTCAGACGATTGGCGCGAGCATTTCGGCCCGAAATGGCCGCTGCTGCGCGACGCCAGACAGCGCTACGATCCGCACAATCTGCTGACGCCCGGCTACAATCTGTTCCACGGCCAGGCATGATCGGTTCGCAGCCACGCGTCACTATTCCTCGAACAGCGCGCGCACGTCCTCTTCGGTGAGGGCCGCGCCGACGCGTCCCTCGCGATCGAACAGGCTGTCGGCCAAGGTGCGCTTCCGCGCCTTGAGCTCGTCCATCTTCTCCTCGATCGTACCCGATGCTACCAGCCGATAGATGAAGACCGGCTTGTCCTGGCCGATGCGATGGGCGCGATCGATCGCCTGCTCCTCGACGGCCGGATTCCACCAGGGATCGAAGATGACCACCGTATCGGCCGCCGTCAGGTTGAGCCCGACGCCTCCGGCCTTCAGGCTGATGAGGAAGACATCGCTGTGGCCGTCCTGAAACGCTTCGATCGCGCGCTTGCGATTGGTCGTTTCTCCAGTCAGGACGCTGTAGCGGATAGCCTCCGCATCGAACCTGACCTTGATCAGGTCGATCATCGAGGTGAACTGCGAGAAGACGATGATCTTCCGGCCCTCGCTCAAGAGTTCCACAACCATTTCCATCAGCCGATCAAGCTTGGCAGATGGGCGCTTGACACGATCGTCGAGCTTCAGCAGCGCCGGATCGCAGCAGGCCTGGCGCAGCCTGAGCAGCGCTTCGAGAACGACGATGTGGCTCTTGGCCAGGCCGCGCTCCAGGATTGCCTTGCGGACCTTGTCCGACATCGACAGTCGAATGGAATCGTAGAGGTCACGCTGACTGCCCTCCAATGCGATGCGCTCGACGATCTCGCTCTTGGCCGGCAGTTCCTTAACCACCTCCGCCTTGGTCCGGCGCAGCAGAAATGGTTTCACGCGCTGCGCCAGCGCTGCTGCGCGTCGCGTATCCGTGCGCTTCTCGATCGGGGTGCGCCAGCGCCGCCCGAAATCGGTCTTGTCGCCAAGAAATCCCGGATTGGCAAAGCTCATGATGGACCAGAGCTCGCCGAGATGATTTTCCACCGGCGTCCCCGTCAGGCAGAAGCGATGCCGCGCTTTGATGCCGCGCAACCAGCGGGTGGTCGCGGCATTGGGATTCTTGATCGTCTGCGCCTCGTCCAGCACGGCCATGTGCCAATCGCGAGACAGCAGGACTTCGTGATCCCGCGCAATCAGCGGATAGGTGGTCAGGACAAGATCATGTTCCGCGATGGCGGCGAAGCTTTGCTTGCGATCCGAGCCGTGAAGCACGAGGACCTTCAAATCCGGCGCGAATTTTTGCGCTTCGCTGAACCAGTTCGTCATCAGGCTGGTCGGAGCGACGACAAGGGCAGGCTCGCTAAGGTGACCGCGCGCCTTCTCCAGCGCCAACAGCGCCAGGATCTGGACGGTCTTGCCGAGCCCCATGTCGTCGGCCAGCACACCGCCAAGGCCGCTCTCCCGCAGCAGATCGAGCCAGTCCACTCCCTGCGCCTGGTACGTCCGCAGTTCGGCGCGAAAATTTGCAGGCAACGCCGGATTTGACAATTCGCGATCCCGAAGCAGATTGGCGAGGCGCCGAAGATTGTCGGCGCCGCTGAAAGCAAAGTCGTCATTCTCGAGCGCCAGCAGCGGCACGACATCCGCGCGCGAAAGCCTGATCTTTCCGGATGCCTCACCGAAAAGCCCGCTCAGGCTGAGGCTATGGAGCGCCAGCACCAATGGCAGGAAGCGATCGGCAGCGAGCGACAGGTGGCGGCCGTCGGCAAGCGGAAGATAGAAGTGGTCACCCGCCTCGGCGAGCTGCTTGATCCGATCGGGCGTGAAACTCGGTGTCGCGACCAAGGCAGCCAGAACCGGCGCCAGATCGCGTCGCTCGCCGTCGATTTCGACGCCGAGCGCCAGTTCGAACCAGTCGATACCGCTGGATTCCAATTCGGCATCGAAGACGCCCTGCGACGGCGCCAGCCGATACGGAAAATCGTCGTCGACCAGCACATCGAAGCCTTCCGCGCGCAACTCAGGAAGGCCGAACTCAAGAAAATCGAGCCAGGCGTGAGGCTCCCCGAAGGTCAGATCGTCCACATGGCCGCCATCGAGGAACCGGTGGATCAACCTCGCTTCGCGGAAATCGAATTCCAACAGCCGCTGGCGCGCGCCTTTCTCCTTCGACCGCCGTCGCGTGATCGTGTAGACTTCGCCGGCCCGAAATACCTCGAGCGGGTTTCCCTTTTCCTTGGGCTCGATCTCGACGGGGCCGTAGCGGAAACTGAGATGGGCAACCGCGGTCCGATCGGGCCTGTCGTGGAAATACTGGGCACTCAGGCCCTCGCGTCCTCGCTTGAGCCGCAAGATCGGAATCGGATCGTCGTCGATCTTCACCGCCGCTGCCGGCGTTCCCGGCAACAAGCCTCGATGAAGCTGCGGCAACCTTTCGCCGAGGCGGCGCGCCACTTCCGCGACTTGCGCGCGCGGGATGACGGGCGCCGACAAGAGCTGATAGGCAAGCCGAGGCGGCAGGCTCAGTTCGACCGGGCCGATCACGCCTGCGGCCTCGTCCATATAAACCGGCGGCTCGGCGTTAAGGCCCATCGCTCCCGGCACCGTCAGTTGCGGGGCAAGGCCCTGCTTGCTGGCCTGGCGCCAATCGATGCGTCCCTCGCGCGCCTCGCCCCACTGTAGCGGCCGCCCCTTGTGATCGCGCCAGAACGCACGTCCGGTCGCGATGATTTGCTGCAGGAGTTCGCGGGATTGCAACCGAGGTGGGTGATAGTACGCCCCTCGCTCTCTCGTGAGCTGCATCAGAATGTCGATGTCGGTATCGCGAAAATACTTCGGCGCACGTTCGGGCGAAAAGCCGGAGATGCCCGGACGCGTAGGGCTGCCCCCGAACGTCCCGTCCTTGCGCATCTGGATCGAGAGTAGCGACACCCCCAGCAACGGCATCTGCGCACCCGCTTCAGCGGGCTGCAGGCAGTAGAGCAACCGATGCGTCACATCGACGGGATAATCGTCTCCGCGCATGGCGGCGCCGATACTGTCGAGCCATGCGGTGACATCGTAAGGCAGAATCGGCACGGAGCGGACGGGAGTCTTGCCGATGTCCGTTTTCCGCTCGGACGGCAATGCACCGCTCAGCGCCTGGAGCATCGTCGCCACGACATGCTTGCAATTGACTCCGACTGGACAACTGCAAGTGCCGTCGAGGTCGACTAGACGCCCATGGTCGAATTCGAGCTCGATGTCGACACGATAGGGGCTGGGCTCACCTCCGCGCACCTTGCCGCGGATGCGCACGAGGTCGTCGCTGATTTCCAATCCCGTGACGCGCCCTTGGGCCTGGTAGGCGTAGCCCTTCTCAAATGCGGAACGGCTGAAGAAGCTGTAGATGTCCTTTGTCTTGACGACATCCGAGAGCCTCTGACCGAAATCCTCGACTGCAGACATTTGCTATGATCCGGCAATAACGGGCGGGACCCGTGATCTTTCGCGATCACGCCCGCCCGAACAGCTTGGTCATAGTAATGCGCCGAACTCGTGGTGCAAATTTGCCTGGCGCGGCCGAGCCCCATCGCGCCGGTTCATTGCGAAGGTCCGGTTCTTTTCAACAGAAATTTTGGTGAGTCGAGACTTGTTTGGAAAGGAGTACCACCGCGGCCAGTTCCCGCTCCCGCCGCTGTCGTGGGTAGCCGTGCGTTTCTCACGCCGTTCTCTGAACCGCGCTCCATGTCGCCGTGCTCGAGGCATCGGCTTCCATCGCCGAGATCTTGCCGGTGTTGAAATCGACGACGAACGTCACGATGCTGGATTTCACGGCTGCCGTGGCCTGCACCGCGCTTCCGCTCGCATTCTGCGCCGCGGTGGCCGACACAGCGGCGCTGTTCATGGCGAAGGTGAATATCTGGCGGTTGCCGACCTTCGCGCTCGATACCATCGTGTATTGTTTTCCCGCGCCACCACTGCCAACTCCAGCGGAGCCGCCGAACAGCGTTGACGATGCGCTGGAACCATCGGGGCCGTAAATCTGGACGTCGCTGTTGTTGGTCAGCGCGTTGCCCGTGGCGGTGACGTGGAAGCCATTGAAGGAGAGCGTCTCCGAGAAGCTACGCTTCGGGAGGATCGTGCCGGGCGGCGGCGCGTCGCCATTCGCGTCAGTCGAGGTCACGTTGCGGTTGCCGGCAATCACCGTCACTTCGGTGGTGCTGGTCAGCGAAATCCCTGCCAGTTCTTCGAAGCTGACCGGTTTGCCGCCTGAAGAGGACGCTTGTGCCTTGTCGGACGAAGAATGCAGCGGCTGGGGCTTGCCCGCCGCTCTCAGCGATTGGACCAGGGCCGACAGCCTGTCGGCCGCGACCTGATCTGTTTTTGCCTGAGCCAAAACCTGCTTCGCCCGATCGGAGAGATCGACAATGTCGGCCGGATCGCCCGGGATTTCGCGTCTGATGACGTGGCGCCGTCCGGCTGAAGATCGTCCGCCACGGACGAGGCAGCATCAGCGAGCAAGGATGCAACGGAGCCATAGGCCGACGAGCTGGTCGCGCTGATCACACTCATCTCTTGCTACCCCTCCTGGGCGCGATGCCGTGTCATGGCGAAAGCATGTCGGCTGCCAAACGGCCATTGCGATCACGCGACAGCTTTACCCGCGCCGATGAAGGAATGGTTAACGAAACATGAGCAGAGCGATAAACGCACCGACATCGTCGCGCAGGCGCGAAGGACGTGGCTACAGTCACACCACTTCGAGCGGCACGAACGGCCCGTCCGGCAACCGCACGACAATGGCATCGTCCGGCCGCACCTCGCCGCCTTCAACGACAATGCCCATCACGCCGCCCTTGCGAACCAGTTTGCCATCGACGCGCGCGATGATCTCGCGCAGCATCCCCGGCTGAAACGTATCGATCTGCACGCAACAACTGCGCAAGCCCATGATCTCCACGACCGCATCGCGCCCGATTTGCAGCCGCGTGCCCACGGGCAACGCCATCAGGTCGATCCCGCGCGTAGAGATGTTCTCGCCGAGGTCGCCGGGCCGTACGACGAAACCCTTGCGGGTCAGATCGTCGATGAGCTCCGCCTGGATGAGATGAACCTGCCGCAGGTTCGGCCGCGCCGGGTCTCGTTCCGCATCGAAGCGGTGCCTGACCAGCGGCCCACAATGCGCGTCGCCGTCGATGCCGAGCCCCTTGCGCAGCATGATGACATCTTGCGGATGTTTGGTGAAGCTGTGCGTGCCGCTGAGGAAAACACCGAGCACGAAAGCCGACTGAGTGTCGGTCAAACCAAGCATGGCACAAACTCCGTTGTGCGGATATGCGTTGGTTGACGTTAACGCCTACGCGGCAAGCTCGACGAGCAAACCGTCTGCTTGTTGTTTTTCACGCCGAAAACAGCTTGGCAAGCCTAACTATCAGGCACCAGATGCCTAGCCCGGCTTGCTGCCGTCGAGGCTGACGATGACGGCGGCGTTGGCGATGATGATGGTATCGCTGCCCTGCTCGGCCGGAATCTCGAGCCCGCCTTTGACCGCGGTGACGGTCACCGTGCCGTAGGGCAGTTCCTTCGCAACAACTGCCGTATCGACCGCATCGGGATTCGGCACGCCAATGGTGACATCGACGAACATGTCGTTGGCGGTCTTGCCGAGCATGCGGAAGAAGCCGAGGCTCGAATGGCGGATGGCGTCCGAGACCGCGCGCCTGGCTGCCTTGGTCGCGTCCTTGCCGTGAACATCGACGCCCATGCCCATCTCGGTGATACAGCGAACGCGTGCCATTGGATTTCCTGCTTGTCGTTGGGCGCAATGAAGCTGACGCAAGCCAAACCAGGCCCACCCCGCTCGATCATTCGCTTAAAGGATAGCGTACAATTCTGCGGCCGCAAATTCGAAAACGCCAACCGTCGGCCGCCTCATCAAAATCCGTCCGCGGCTCTGTCAAGTATTCCTGCTCCGCAAGCTTTCCGCGAGCGCGGAAAGCGCACTGGCAAGTTGTGTTGCAGCTTCCGGCGGAGGCAGCGGCACTTTGAGGTTTTGCACACCGGTGGTCGGATCACGCTCAATCCATGGATGACTCGGAGCGTCCGGATCGTTGGCAGCGGCTAGAGCGCCCATGAGTTGCACGCCAACCTGCACCAGCGCCTGCCACGGATCGGAGCCTCCGCCGTGCGGCGGCGCTCCGGAACCATCAGTCCGCACGATCGCCATCTTGCCGGCACCAACGTCCACAAATGCACCTGCATCTTCCACAGCTTCGGCATCATCGGTCGCAGGGATATTCCTCACTTCCTCGGCTGGCGTCACGGTCTCGCCGTCACCCATGTTTCCAGTGACGTTTTCCACCTCCTTCATGAAGCGAGTGAGACGCGATCCGCCGAGCGAAATCTCGCCGCTGCCGCCGTCGAGAATTCCCGCCGACAGCGAGCGCTTGAAGGCCAGCACCGACAGCATGCCCTCCTCAATGGTGCCCTTTGCCACGAAATTGATAACCCGCACCGGCCGGGCCTGGCCCAGGCGATGGACGCGCGCGATGCGCTGCTCAAGGATCGCCGGATTCCACGGCAAATCCACGTTCACCAGTGTCGAGGCATGCTGCAAATTGAGCCCGGTGCTGCCGGCGTCGGTGGACAGGAAGACGCGGCAGGCAGGATCGTCACGAAACTGCGCGACCAGCGCCGGCCGCTTGTCCGATGGCACGCCGCCGTGGAAACTGACGTAGCCCAGCCCGCGCGCCTCGAGGCGGCGGATGATGATGTCGTGGGTCCGCGTCCACTGCGAGAATACGACCGCCTTGGCGTCGGGCTCGGCGAACAATTGATCGAACAGCGCCGCCAACTCGTCGGCCTTGACTCCGTGGTCGGTCTCCTGGTCCAGCAGATAGGTGCTGTTGCACGACATGCGCATGTTCTGTAGCGCACAGGCCAGCCGCCGCTGATCCTTGTCCGACAGAAACCTGGTCTTGCGCCAGCGCTGGACGATCTTCGCCACCTGATCCGCGTTGTCCCGGTGGTGCAGCATTTGCATCTCGGTCATCGGCACCAGCAAGTTCTGATCGGTCCGGCTCGGCAGTTGCCGCAGCACCTCGGATTTGCGGCGGCGGATCATGACCGGTGCGAGCGTTTGGCCGATCTTCTCCAATCCGGTATAGCCGGTGACACGCCCGGCTTCGTCCCTGACCTGATGCTCGTGCAGCAGCTTCCAGGTCGGTCCAAGCCGGTGTTGATCGACGAACTGAACGATGGAGATCAACTCTTCCAACTTGTTTTCCAGAGGCGTCCCGGTGAGCACGATCGCATAGGAACTATCGATGCGCTTCAAGGCGCGCGCCGCAATGGTGTTCCAGTTCTTCACACGTTGCGCTTCATCGACGATGACCAGTTCGGGCGCCCAGGCGGCGATCAGGTCCAGATCGGGCTTGAGCTTCTCGTAATTCGTGATCTTGCAGAAATCGTCCAGGGCGTACTCCTTCTGCCGCTGCGCCCGGCCACCGCTGATGACGCGCGCCGCATTTTCGCCCTGTCGCCCCGAGAAACGCGTTACCTCGCTTTGCCACTGGTACTTGAGCGAAGTCGGGCAGATCACCAAGACTTTCGAGACGCCAAAATGCCGCGCCAATATCTCCGTCGCCGCGATCGCCTGGATGGTCTTGCCCAGTCCCATCTCGTCGCCGATCAGCGCCCGACCCGCCCGCACCGCGAACAGCGCGCCCTCAGCCTGGTAGGGATAGAGCGGCACCTTCAGAAGCGCCAGAAGCTTGGGATCCGCGGCACCACGGGGGAACAACTGCTCGAGTTTTGACGCCCGCCGATCCGCATCGCGCCTTCCTGCGACGAAATCGAGCGCATCGTCATAGGCGTGGAGTTCATGACCGTGTTTCGATGTCACGGCCATGAACGGTTCAAGTTCGCCGAAGCGCTCCTCTGGCAGGATTCCGTTGCGTGCGACGTCGAACAACTCGCCGGCGGCCTTGCTCACCGCCGGCGGACAATCCGTTCCGGCGCGAAAATACACGCTCCGTTTGCCCTCATTGCGCAAATACAGTTCGGAAAATGCAGGTTGGTAGCCGCGCGCAAACGCCGCCCTGGCGCCGCGCTTTTTCTCAAGCCGGGCAAGCGTGAATTCGATGTGCTTGCATGTTCCCAACTCGCTGGTGGCATAGTCGGGGCATGAACAGAAATTGCCACCGGGTCCCAACCCTCGAATCGCAACGCGATAGCTGGATTCCGATGCGGGATTGCTGACCCGAAACTCGGAGAAGTACGGTTCGCTGCCCAGATTCTCGAGCCCGAAGGCCTGCTCCCGGCCAAACTGGCGTCGCAAGCCGCGCTGCCAGTCCACCGGGGACAAATCTCCAGGTGCTTGCGTGCGCGAGAGCTTGGGTTCTTTGCCCGGCTTGGTTGCCGGTTTCAGGCGCGTGGATCTCATCGAATTACGTCCATCTGGAAGGTTTCGCGTGACACATTGATTTGGCCTCTCAGCATTCCGCTCTTATCACATAAGATCATGATCCGATTGGACGCAATGTGATCATGATCTCATCTCTTTGTTTGAGCATGATCTCCGCGCAAACGCTTCGCGTTTGTCGCGACGGAAAACTGGTTTCACTTTTCCGGACCAAGTTCCAGCGGCACTGATGGCTGCTTCCGTTCCAATTTCTTTCGGCGCGTCATGAGACGACAGCTAGCCGCCGGCTTCACAAAACGGGCGGCCCTGCCCCGGTTTTCGCGGCTGTTTGCGCCATCGTCAATGACCGAGGCTACCAGACCGAGGGGATGAACCGATAGCGCACGCGCGCGGCGTACTCATCGTAACCTTTGAGCTCCGCCCTCAATGCGCCCTCCTCATGCAGGGTTCGCCATGCGATGCCGAGAATGAACACCACCGACATCGCAAGACCGATCCAGGAGCCGAGCAGCAGCGGCAGACCGACGATAAGGAGCAAAGCGCTCGCATACATCGGGTGCCGGACAATGGCGTACGGGCCGGTATCGATCACCCGCTGATCCTCCTGGATCTTCACCACGGGGGCGGCAAAGGTATTTTCCCGAAAGGTCCACCACACGCCGAGCAGATAGAGCACGGTCAGGACGCCGCCAACCACCTGCAGCCAGACCGGCACCGCGGTAAATCCCGTGCGCGCGGCATCCCATGACATGAACATCATCCAGGCGCAGAACAGCACGATGAAGAGCGTCAGCCAGATCCGGTCCCACAGCTTCTGGTCACGCTGCACCGGCGAACTCATGCGCTCGCGCAACAGGCGCGGATTGCGCTTGGCGAGCCACAGGGTGATCGCAAGGCCGCCGATCGCGAATACGGCGAGGAACGCCCAGCCTCCGGGATAAGCCAGGGTGCCGGCCGGCCACAGGATCATGGCGGCCACGATCGCGGTCCAGACCACGATCTGAAGGGTGACTTTCACCATGACATGGCTCCCGATGATTGGCGCCCGTTCATGGGCCGTTGATCGCGACCGATGCGACGGGTTTGGCCATCCAGCCGACGTAAGTGAGATAGAGACCGATCGCGACGAGCGCGCCGAATCCGAACCGCACCAGCGGCAGCAGGTTCACCGACGCAGCCGCGCCGCGCTCGATCAGTTGCGGCGCCGCCATCAGCACGACGCCACGAAGCGCCAGGATCCAGCCGAAAAGCGAAATGATCACCGCCGGCGCGCTCGACCAATATGGGTGAAGGGCGATGATCAGGAGTCCGAGGAATAGCAGCTGTGCGCCAGCAAACCAGGGAAACAACTGGTTCTCGAAGAACGTGGCGGCAAACGTGCCCATCTCCGGTGCGCGCAGGAGGATGATTCCGGGAACGATGACGAACCAGGGGCCCATGACGCGCGCGAAGGCGCGGGTTCGGGCGCAAGACTCAGGCGTGGCGACCATGGCAGCTCTCCGCTCTGTCGCCCCATCTTTGGACAAATCCGCAATATTCAGTATATTCGGGAAATGCCGAATATGTCAAACAAAGGTCCGACCGGCGCCGAACAGCGCTTCATCGAAGACGTGGCGCGGCTGCTGGTGCCTTGGGGCGTTCCGCAGGCGGCCGCCCGCCTCTACGGCTATCTGCTGCTGTTCCCGGAGCCGGTCAGCCTCGACCGCATGGCGGCCGATCTCGAGATGAGCAAGAGCACCGCCAGCGTCGCCGCCCGGCTCCTGGAGAAATACACGCTGGCGCGCCGCCACGGCCAACGCGGCAGCAAACGTGTGCTCTATGAAGTGTCCGACAATTACGAGGGTATGCTGACCGAGCAGAATCGCCTGCTCGATGCGCTCGCCGAACTCCTGAAGCAGGGCGCGGGCATCGCGGCCCGCGGAAAGACGCGCAGTCGCATGGAGGAGATGGCCGAATTCCACATGACGATCCGCCAGTCGATGGAAGCTGCGCTGAAGCGCTGGCGCACAAGGAAGACGCGGTAGATCGCCGACGCATCCATCGAGTTCCTCCTCACGCCGGCACTGGCGCGGGCTCGGCCTTGACCTTGGCAAACGGCCTGAACGTCAACGCGATCAGGAAAGCGCCAAGTCCAACGGCCCAGGAGCCGATGTAAAGCCAAGCATAGCTGGCGAAGGTGTCGTAGATCAAACCTCCGGCCACCGGCCCTGTCGCCATGCCGAGGCTGCCTGCCATGGCCGTTCCGCCGATCACCGTGCCCATCATCCGTAGCGGAAAATTCTCCCGCGCAAGCACGGCATAGAGCGGCATGGTGCCGGCATAGATGAAGCCGAACACAGCCGCGACGGCGTAGAACGCGCTGAGCTCGCGCACGAAGGCGTAGGCGAGCGCGCCGAATGCCTGGGCGAACAGCCCCGAGACCAGCACGCGCTTGGCGCCAAAGCGGTCGCCGAGCAGGCCGAACGCGATACGGCCGCCCATTCCCGCCAGACCTTCGACGCTGTAGATCGTGACGGCGGCGATCATCGGTATCCCGCAGCTAATCGCGTAGCTCACGGTATGGATGATCGGCCCCGAATGGGTGGCGCAACAGAAGAAATTGGTCGCGAGCAGCACGATGAACTGCGGCGAGCGCAGGGCTTGCGCCAGCGACATCGACGGTTGCGGCTCGCTCTCGCCGGAGGCAGGCGCGTGTTCGCGCTCAAGCGCCGGCGGGCGGCGCACCAGCAACGATATGGGAATCATGATGCAGGCGACGGCGACGGCAAGAATCTGAAGCGAGGTTCTCCAGTCATGGATCGAGACGAGCCAGGCGGCGAGCGGCGACATGGTCATGGGCGCCATCCCCATTCCAGCCGAAACCAGCGACACGGCAAGGCTGCGATGGGTCTCGAACCAGCCGGTGACGCAGGCCATCATCGGCGCGAAGATCGCGGCAGCCGCGCCGCCCACCATCAGGCCGAAGATGAATTGAAACGCGACCAGCGATGAGGCAAGGCTGGCCAGCGCCAGGCTTGCCGCAAGCACGATCGACCCGGTCAGCACCACCGGCAGCGGTCCGAGCCGATCGGACAGGGTTCCCCAGATCATGCTCGTAAACGCCATCGCCAGGAAGCCGATGGTCATGGCACTGGACACGCCGGTGACCGACCAGCCGGTGTCCCGCGTGATCGGCAGCAGAAAAACCGGCAGCGAGAACATCCCGCCGATGGCAACGCAGCCCAGAAGCCCGCCGGCTCCGACGATCACCCAGCGATAGTGAGCATCCTTCATTCCCTGTCTCCACAGCAGCTATCCCTGGCTCCAAGACGAACGCGAGGCGCCAAAGTCGACATGCGGAGGCTCGCTCCAGCTCACTTTTTCGCGAACTCATTCCCGGCTATCAGCCGATCTCGATTCGATCAGCAACCTGACGCGTTCGGCGTCCGCCGGCGTCGCCGGATTGTAGACCACCATGCCGAGATCGGGCCGGCCGTCCACGGCGAAGGCCGAATATTCGAAACTGATCGGCCCAAGGATCGGATGCCGCAGGCGTTTGACGCCCTCGCCGTAACCGTGGACGTCGTTGGCGCGCCACAACCTCTCGAAATCGGGGCTCAGCCGGCAAAGCTCTTCCACGAGCGCACCGACCTTCTCGGTGGCGCCGGCGCGCGCCGCATCGACCCGGAATGCACCAACCACGAACCGCGCGACGCTTTCCCAATCGAACTGCGCAGCACGGACGCGCGGATCGCAGAAGATCATGCGCAGGATGTTGCGTTGCTCCGGCGGCAGCGATCCGTAATCGGTCAGCACCACGGCCGCTGCGCAATTCCAGGCGACGACGTCCCAGGTCGCGGTCTTCACCAGCGCCGGACTGACCTCGAGCGCATCGAGCACGCGTTGCAGCCGCGGCGTCACGCCTTCGGTCGCCTGGTAACGAACCTCAGGCGGACGGCCGAGGCCGAGCAGGAAGAGATGCTCGCGCTCGACCTCCGTCAGCATCAGCGCGCGGGCGATGCGATTGAGCACGTCGGCCGACGGCGCGCCCCCTCGCCCCTGTTCCAGCCATGTGTACCAGGTCGCGCTGATGTTGGCGCGTTGGGCCACCTCCTCCCGCCGGAGCCCGGGAGTGCGCCGCCGTGTCCCGGACAAGCCGAACGCAGCGGGATCGAGCTTGGTGCGGCGGTCTTTCAAGTACGCCCCGAGCAGGTTCTCGTTCGCGGCTGAAATGCTCATCCTGTTAGCCATTATACCCTGATAACGTCACTACTTTACCAGGATATCGCTCACGCAGACAGTGCGCTCCGACTGAACCTTGGAGACTTCCTCATGCGTGTCTTTGTCACCGGCGCCACTGGATTCGTTGGCTCCGCCGTTGTCCACGAACTGATCGCCGCCGGCCACCGGGTGATCGGTCTCACCCGCTCGGATACGGGAGCAGCGGCCCTCACCACTGCCGGCGCGGAAGTGCATCGCGGATCGCTCGAAGATCTCGACAGCCTGCGCAGCGGTGCGGCGGCGGCTGATAGCGTGATCCATCTGGCCTTCAACCATGACTTCTCGAAGTTCATCGAGAACTGCGAGATGGACCGGCGCGCCATTGAGGCGATCGGCGCCGTGCTCGAGGGCTCCGAACGTCCCCTGCTCGTCACCGGCGGTGTCGCGCTGCTGGCGCCGGGGCGCCTTGCGACCGAGGAAGATCCGCACGCCGCCAACTTCCCGCGCAAGTCGGAGGTTGCGGCCGCCGCACTGGCGGCGCGCAGCGTGCGCGCCGTCTTCAGTGGACATGATCGATCTCCGTTCGGCGCGCGCCTTTGCGGGCCGAAAGTCGCGCGTGGAAGTCGGCGCTCAGCATCGCCAGCGTAACTTCGCCGAGACGCGCGAGCAGGAGCGCCTCCGCATCATGAAACGCCTTGTCGAGCGCTGCATTGACGGCCTGTTCGACCAGGCAATCCGGCGCGTCGGTCCGATTGCCCATCGCAAGCAATGACGGGCAGCCCAGCGCGTCATAGACATCGCGCAACGTCACCTCTTCGAGATTTCGCGCCAGCACCCATCCGCCGCCATGGCCCTTTTCGGATCGGACATAGCCGCAGTCGCGCAGCCCCGCCATGATCCGCCGGATCACGACCGGATTGGTGCACATCGCTTTCGCCAGCACCTCTGATGTCACGGGGCCATCGTGCTCGGCCATGTGCAGCAGCACGTGAAGCACCCCAGATAATCGGCTATCTCGTCTCATGTAACATCAAATAGTACATGGCCACTTATCGATCAAGCACCGCCTCGCCTACCTGACCTGAACCAACGGCAGGAACACGGTGTCGACCCAGGCTTTCCGCAGGGACGGCGGCGGCGCCGAAAAGTTCATGATGACGTGGTACCGAAAGAGGTCGCCGAGCAGAGAAGCCACCGGAGGCGTCAGCTTTGCTGCATCGATCTCACCGCGCTTCACGGCGCGTTCCAGAATCACCGAAAAAGGTCGTGCTCCACCTTCGATGAGGGCGGCGTGCAGATCCTTCGGTGTCGACCAGTTCTCCGAGAAATAATTGCTCGAAAACAGGGTGAAGGCCGCCGCCGTTCCGGCGGCGCGATCAGCCGCCCGCTTCAGAAACTCCAGCAACTCCGTTCGCACATCGCCCCGATCCGGCACCTCCAGTGGGTGCTTCGCCATTTGCCGCCGAATGGCCGCGATGGCGAGCGGCGCCTTTCCGTCCCATCGGCGCGCAAGCACGGGACGGCTCGTCCCTGCCCTTTCCGCGACCGCCTCCATCGTCAGCGCGGCATAACCGCGCTCGGCCAGTTCGAGCCACGCGGCCTCCAGGATTGCCTCTTCCAACTCCGCGCCACGACGTCGCTCGGCCATAATTATACTCACTCCAAATAAGATGCATTAATGCATCTTGACTCCAAGTTGCGGTTACGACTAG